>JBDSYV010000106.1:0-11817 GCA_040110925.1 Ferruginibacter sp.
CGTGTGCTGGATAATATGGTAAATGGTTTTGAAACGAACCTTGAGATTTTGAAACAATATCCTGCCTTTGAATTTATTCAGGGTGATATCAGGAATGCTGAGGATTGCAATAATGCCTGTAATGGCATTGAGTATATCAGCCACCAGGCTGCGCTTGGTTCTGTACCACGTTCTATAAAAGAACCACTTTATTTTAATGATGTAAATGTTACGGGCTTTATTAATATGCTTAAAGCTGCGGTGGATAATAAAGTTCCCCGCTTTGTTTATGCATCCTCTTCATCAGTGTATGGTGATGAACCCACCTTACCTAAAGTAGAAAATAAAATAGGCAATTGTCTTTCTCCTTATGCGGCCACAAAAAAAACAAATGAATTATATGCCCAGGTTTTTGCAGATGTTTATGGGATAAAAACCATGGGTTTCCGCTACTTTAATATTTTTGGTCCACGCCAGGATCCTGATGGGCCCTACGCTGCTGTAATTCCTTTGTTTGTAAAAGGTATTATGCAAAAAGCACCGGTGTATATAAATGGTGACGGCGCACAAACAAGGGATTTTACTTTCGTGGATAATGCTGTGCAGGTAAATGTAAAGGCAATGCTTACAGAAAATGAAGAAGCATTTAATAAAGTTTATAATGTGGCAGTTGGCGAAAATTTTTCTGTGAATTATTTGTACAATGCGTGCAAAGATTACCTGGCGTCTGATTGGGAAGCTACATACCGGGAGCCAAGGGCAGGCGACATACGCAACTCATTGGCCGATATTTCCATATCAGAAAAAATGCTGGGCTATGCACCTACCAAAAAATTTGAAGAAGGGCTCACAGAAACAATTGAGTATTTTAAAAAGTTATACGAGGAGGCAATAGACAATAGGCAATAAGCAATAGGCAACAATCGTTGGTCAATTATCAATTATCAATTATACAATTATACAATTATACAATTATCCATTATCAATTAATAAATTATCAATTAAATAATGCCGTTTATAAAAACTGATTTTCCTGGATTATTAATATTTGAACCAAAGGTTTTTGAAGATAGCCGTGGGTATTTTTTTGAGAGCTATAATAAACAATTATGTGAACAGGAAGGTGTGCATATTGATTTTGTACAGGATAACCAGGCTCAATCTTCTTATGGTGTTATCAGGGGTTTACACTACCAGATGGAACCATTTGCTCAAACAAAATTTATTAGGGTCTTAAGTGGGCGTATTCTAGATGTAGTTGTTGATATAAGAAAAGGCTCTCCTTCTTTTGGAAAAACTTTTTCCATGGAACTGTCAGCAGAAAATAAAAAGCAATTGCTGGTGCCAAAAGGATTTGCGCATGGTTACTCTGTGCTTAGCGAAACTTCAGAAGTTTTTTATAAGTGTGATGCATTTTATGATAAAGCAGCAGAAGCAGGACTAATGTACAATGATGCAGCATTTACCATTGACTGGAAGATTCCTGAAGGCAAACAAATCATTTCTGAAAAAGATATGATCCATCCTTCATTTGAAAATTGCCACAACAATTTTGAATTTACTCAACCATAACTTTCTTGTCACTGAAAAAAAATATACTTGTTACTGGTGCTGATGGGCAGTTAGGTATGGAATTTCGTGACCTGGAAAAAACATTTCCTTATTTCAATTTTTATTTTGTTTCACGAACTGATTTATCCATTACAGATAATCAGGCGTTAGAAAATTATTTTGCAAATGCTAAGATTGATGTGTGTATCAACTGCGCAGCCTATACTGCAGTAGATAAAGCTGAAACCGAAATGGATGCAGCAATGCAGGTGAATGCAGTTGGTGCTGCCAATGTTGCATTGGTGTGCAGTATGTATGAAACTAAACTATTTCATATTTCTACTGATTATGTTTTTGATGGAAAAGCTGGAAAGCCGTATAAAGAAACAGATATGGTTAATCCTGTTGGCGCTTATGGCCTTACAAAACTTGCCGGCGAAAAAGCTGTGCAGGATGCTCACTCATCTGCCATCATCATCCGCACGTCTTGGGTGTACAGCAGCCATGGAAAAAATTTTGTAAAAACTATGGTGAGGTTGATGCAGGAAAAAGAAAGTATTGGAGTGGTTAATGACCAGTTTGGTTCGCCAACCTATGCAGCCGATCTTGCACTTGCCATCATGCATATTATTGAAGCGGATGATTTTGTGCCTGGCATTTACCATTATTGTAATGAGGGTGTTATTAGTTGGTATGAGTTTGCTACTGCCATTAAGAGTTTTCTGCAAAGTACCTGTAAAGTAAATGCTATCCCAACAGCAGAATATCCCACACCTGCAGCCAGGCCTGCATATTCAGCATTGAATACAGAACGATTCTTTCAAACTTTTGGCATTGCAATTCCAGGATGGAAAGAAAGTCTGCAGAAATGTTTGAGAGAATTTACTGCTGCGGAACAAGGGAAATTATGATTACTTATTTATTACGGATGAACACTAATTTAATTCCGGCTTTATCCGTTTCCCTTTTATCAATTTCAAATTGTGGTAATGATTTTATGAGCGGCGTAAGTTTTAAAAAACCATAATTTCTCGGGTCAAAATTTGGTTGCTTTTTAAGTAATTGATTTCCGACGTCTCCTAAAAATGCCCAGCCATTTTCATCGCCGATATCATTTATCGTAGAAGCAATTAATTTTAAAGTTTCTTTATTTATTTTATCAATGGATGGTTTTGGTTTTGCCTTTGTGATTTTTGTTGTTGCAGTCAATGGTTCTGTTGAATCTTCGTTCTGTACTAGCGGGATAATTTCCATGTAAATGAATTTATCGCAGGCAATGATGAACGGGTTTGGTGTTTTCTTCTGGCCAATGCCGAAAACCTTCATGCCTGCTTCCCTCAGCCTTGTAGCAAGCCGGGTAAAATCACTATCGCTGCTTACAATGCAGAAGCCATCTACTTTTCCTGAATAAAGAATATCCATGGCATCTATGATAAGTGCTGAATCACTTGAGTTTTTTCCGCTGCTATAACTGTATTGTTGTATAGGGGTAATGGCATTTTCCAACAGTACATTCTTCCAGCCAGAAACTGTAGGTTTGGTCCAGTCTGCATAAATTCTTTTAAAAGTAGGTGTTCCGTATTTTGTAATTTCTTCCATCACGCCTTTCACATTACTGTAAGGCACATTATCGGCATCTATTAATACGGCAAGTCTTATTTCTTTTGTAAACTCCATTACACAATATAAATAAATTTAACTTCTCATCACTAAAGCTGTTTTTAATAATTGCTCATCTTTCTTTTTCTTCCGTTTTATTTGCTGCCTTCAACCGCATTGGTTGAAATTTTAAATAAGTAAGCGAACGCCATAGCCATTCAGCAGGACCAATACGGAAATGTCTAAACCACCAGCGGCTTAAAAAATACATTAAAAAGCAAATTGGAATAGCAATTAGCAGTCTATAGAAACAGCCGATCTTTCCGCCCAGTCCAAGACTGAATGCCGGAAATATTAAAATAGTTACTATAGAATGAAGAATATAATTGGTAAGGCCCATGCGACCAACCGGAGCAAAAAATGCTAACTTTTTTTTCCAGTCAATTTTTTCAGCTAATAAAGTTAAGCCTGCGATATAACCCAGGGACAATAATAAAAATCCCAGTCTACCTAAGGTGTTGATTATTATTTTGTAAGAAAAACTTATGCTCTCATCACTTAAACTTTTTACGTATTGAAAGGCACCCCATCCGAGATTCATTAAAGTAAAAATGAAACCTGTAATAAGTCCGGTGTACATTACTTTTTTTAAAAAATTCCGGTTTGCAGGAATATCAGAAAAAACTTTCCTTCGGCCGGCATACATACCCAATAAAAAAAGCACCATTACCTGGGCAACAAATTCTGTGTGCCAGATAAAATTTTTCCATGACCAGGATATAAGGCCATTCCAGAATCCGATTGCATTCCTTTTTACAAATTGATTATAGGTTGTGATTTTTTTTGGCGCCATTTCTTCTTTTCCCTGTTCTATGCTCATCTCTATTTTTCGAGCCGGGGTTTTATCACTACCCTGTTGCAAAACAACTTCAGTTACTTTGCCGGTTGAATCACTTACAAATAAAAATTTAGTTCCTGCCCTTTTAGCCAAAAATTCTGTTTGAGATAATGCAATCAAAGGCACCTTGCCACCACGTCCATGGCTCATCAACCCTTTTGAATCTATGGTCACGATTACTCTTCTCCCGGGTGAAATTTCATATACACCCTCGTATTTTTTTAATAGAGAAGAATCCACAGAAATAGTTGATGTTATATCCGATGATGAAATAGTTTTCATTTGATTAATTGCTTGCCTTACCCAAGGTGCAACAAAGCATATCAATGCAATTATGGGTAATAGCTTTATGGGTAGTTTCCAGAATAATAGAAGTAACACACCATACATGGCATAGATTGGTAATATGCTTCCGTTTGTCAGGATTTGTTGAGCCGCACCAATCACGTAAAGTATAATCATGCGACGCAGGTACACAAATGCAAAAGAAGTATTGCCGGCTTTGGCTCTTTGCATCTGGAGTGTAAATCCAAGCCCAAAAAGGAGGCAGTAAATGGACATGAATTTATCGTCCATGAAAAGACTGATTGTCCAGAAAAAAAATTGGTCTGCAAAACCTGTCCAGCCATCCCAAGGAGCTGTGTTATTTGCATCAACTGTAAAGTTGATTATCAAAATTCCAAAAAGAGCAAAGCCCCTGATTATGTCAATGGTTTGAATGCGTTCCTGTGGCTGTACAGGTTCAAATTTTTTATTTTGCATTGGCGCTGGTTGTATAAATCTTATTAAGAATTAGAAAAGAAAAAATATTTTTTTCCTGCAGAATGAGGTGATAGAATTACAAAGGGGAGATTAAAAGAAATTACTATTTGCTACGACATGCATAAGCGGTTGGAACCTGGCTTTGGAAATACAAGAAACGGAATTTCTGGGGTTAATTTATAAATATTTTGCTATTACATATTTTCATTTTAAGCCAAGCCATTTTTCCAAACTATATTTGCTGAAAATTATTCATAAAATATTTTGCCATCCTTTCACAGCAACAGCCGCATTATCATCACCTGCAGCAACCGTCTTTCACCATACCTGCAACAGGAAGTAAAAGCTTTGGGGTTTAAACCAATACGCCTTTTTAAAACTGGCGTGGAGTTGTCAGGCAGTTTGCAGGATTGCATCAAACTAAATTTAAATCTTCGCTGCGCAAGCCAGGTATTGTTTTCATTAAAAGAATTTTCGGCGGTAAATGCTGATGAATTGTATAAAGCGATGCTGCAATTTGAATGGGAAAATGTAATTCCTGCCAATGGTTATTTTTCAATCAGCAGTAATGTGAGCAACGAAACCATTACCAATAATTTGTTTGCTAATGTAAAATTGAAAGATGCGATTGTAGATAGATTCAGGGATAGAACGGGAGCAAGACCTGACTCCGGCTCTGCATTGGAAGGTGCAGTTGTTCATTTATACTGGAAGGAAAATGTAGCTGAAATTTTTATAGATACTTCAGGTGAAACATTATCAAAACATGGCTACCGCAAAATACCTGGCAAAGCACCCATGCTTGAATCATTGGCTGCGGCTACCATTTATGCTGGTAAGTGGGACGGGACTTCTCCATTCATAAACCCTATGTGTGGTTCGGGTACATTGGCCATAGAAGCTGCAATGATAGCCAGTGGCAGAAAACCGGGCCTTTACAGGAGCAATTATGCCTTCATGCACATAAGCGGGTATGAAGATGATTTTTATAAGAAAGAATTTGCCTTGCTGGAGGCTGGAGTAAATCATGGCCTGATGATTAAAATTATCGCAACAGATATTAGTGAAGACGCAATAAACATTTCAAAAATAAATGCAGGCATTGCCGGTGTAGAAGAAATGATAACTTTTGATGTTTGTGATTTTGAAGAAACATTCGTTCCTGAACATGAAACGGGGGTTGTTTATTTTAACCCTGAGTATGGAGACAGGCTGGGAGAAGAAACTGAACTGCAGGCAACTTATAAAAGGATGGGAGATTTTTTAAAGAAAAAATGTAAAGGTTATACAGGTTATATTTTTACCGGCAACCTGGACCTTGGAAAAAAAATTGGATTGAAGCCAAGCCGAAGAATAGAATTCTACACAAGTAAAATTGATTGCCGGCTTTATGAGTATGAATTATATGCTGGCACCAAAACTCCAGTGATAAACGGCATTTAGAATTGTTAATAATCTGCCGCAATACTAACATGCATTTTACCTAATTTAATGCTGAATAAAGTTTTAAAAGTATAAGTGAGTGACGCCCGTCCGAACGCAACCCCAAAAGATTCATTCTGGCGGTACTCATCCGGGCAGGCAACTATGCCTAATAACATTCATACTGCTTGTTCCCAAAAAGCAAAAATGAACATGATTAATATTTTAATTTTTGTTAATACGGGCATAGTATTTGAAACCTGTATGGAATAAATCACCAAATTATTTTTTATGAAACAAACAATTGAAAAATTGTCATTAATTTTTATTGCAGGGTTAATGGTAGCAGGCTGTAATAATAATGATACTGTAACCTCCACAGAGACAACTAGTGATACCAGCGTAATGAGTACGCCGGATACCAACCATATGATGGCGGTGGATACTATGGCAACAACCGCCCCAATGGATAATACCAATATGAATGCGGGTACAAGTGGAATGGCAACACCCAACCCTGCAAAAAAAGGTAAGAAGGGTAAAGCTACTGTTACTGCACCTGCTGTAGAAAAGAATGTTGTAACTACAGCAGATAACAGTGGTACTTATACTGCTGCTGAGGTGATGCCTGTATTTCCAGGTGGTTACAAGGGTATGCAGCGATATTTTGATAATACACTTACTTATCCTGAAGAGGCTACCAACCAGGGTGTGGAAGGTACGGTAATGGTAAATTTTATTGTAGATGAAAATGGCAAACTTATTTCGCCCACAGTTTCAGGAAACAAACTGGGTTATGGTCTTGAAGAAGAAGCCCTGAGGGTGGTAAGCAATATGCCCGCATGGACACCAGGCACAGTGAAAGGTAAAAAAGTAAAAACTAAATTTAATTTGCCCGTGAGATTTCAGATAGAGTAAGGGAAAAGTAATGGTGAATGATGATGTTTGAAAAGCCAAACTTTCAGTTATCGATTAGCATTTACAATGGTTTATAAATTTAAAAAGGGAAGCTGTTTGGCCTCCCTTTAATTTTTGAGCTTCGAATTTACTTATCCCATTTTCTTTAAGATTTTTATCAAAATGATTATCGATGGTTTTCCCTGAGTCATTAGGTAGAGACTGGTTTATCAACTTTGATCCTTTTTGGTTTCTTACCTGTTGCCATTAACCCGATCATCATAATTATTGCAGATAAAACAATCAGTTGCAAAATAAGTGATTTGTTTACCAGTGGGATATTTTGAGCGGGCACAATTGATAAAAAAAGGAGAACATTGATCAATCCTCTCGGTATGATAAATAACATGGGCAACAGTGGTATCTTTAATAATTTAAACTGGATAGCACGAATTGCCAAAGCAGTGACATTAATGCTTATAGCCCATACAAGCGTATCGGTGTTCAGAATCTCCTGTGTTTGTATCAGGTAACCGAACAATAAAAAGAAAACTGTGCGCACCAGGAAAGTTGCTTCTGTTACAAGATCTTTGAATTTATGCACTTCCAGGTTTAATCCATGCGGGTTTAATTTGTTTATCCATTTAAATCTTTTTAGTTCATCCAGGTTGCCAAGGAATAAGCCGAATATGAGGATGAAGATGAGCGCCGGGAGGTGATAGAGTTTTGCAATGGCATAAATCAAGAGGATAAGTAGTATGATGGGTACATATTTTATATGATGATCTATCTTACCTAATAAAAAAGCAAGAAGGATAGTTGCTCCAAATGAAACTACTATCATGATGATCAATTGTAAACCTGATGCTACAAGGGTATGAGACTGGTTTAACTCATTGAGTGCAACAAAATTAAAAAATATTACGCCGAATATATCCGAGAGACTGCTTTCGTAGGTTATGAATTCTTTATGAGAGGAACTCAGGTATTTTACACTCGGTATGGCAACAGAACTGCTGATAACACAAATTGGAACAGCATTGGTCAAAGCATCAATGAATGAAAGTTCTGGTTGAAAATACTGGAAAGCAAAAGCCAGTAGAAAAGCCAGCACAAGCATGGGCAGCAAGGCAGAAAAGGTTGATTTTTTTATGATGCTTGCTTTTGACCTGTTT
This sequence comes from Ferruginibacter sp., assembly GCA_040110925.1. GTDB lineage: Bacteria > Bacteroidota > Bacteroidia > Chitinophagales > Chitinophagaceae > Ferruginibacter. The sequence goes on from JBDSYV010000106.1 coordinate 8,284, forward strand.
AATTCAAGTTCCAGAGCACCTTCGAGTACAATGAGGATTAAGCCAACCGTTCCAAAGACAGGCAGCAGGTTTGTGAGATTCGGGATGCTGATATCAAATATTCTTGTGGCTTGTCGCACAGCCCAGCCCAGGGCTAACAACAGGATCACCGAAGGTATCCGTGTTTTTGATGCCGTGAGATCGAATACATATGCGATCAGTAATAAGATACAAAGGGAAATAATGATCGTTGAAGTCATGTTTCTAAAGATAAATAAAAATGCCCTGCTTTAGGGACAGGGCATTTAATGTTATTTTTAAGATCGCTTTTTTAAGACCCCATTTTCTTTTTCAGATTCTCATCAATCGCATCTAAAAATTCTTCTGTGTACAAATAATGTTCACCATGGGTTACTTTATTTCCATGAATGCAAACAGCTAAATCTTTGGTCATCTTTCCACTTTCAACTGTTTCAATGCAAACTGTTTCAAGCGCATTGCAGAAATCAATCAGTGGCTGGTTGTTGTCTAACTTCCCACGGAAGGCAAGGCCTCTTGTCCATGCAAAAATGGATGCGATAGGGTTTGTACTTGTGGGTTTGCCAGCCTGGTGTTCTCTGTAGTGGCGGGTTACGGTGCCGTGCGCTGCTTCTGCTTCCATGGTTGTTCCATCAGGTGTTACAAGTACTGAAGTCATTAAACCTAATGAACCAAATCCTTGTGCAACTGTGTCGCTCTGTACATCACCATCATAATTCTTACAAGCCCATACAAAATTGCCGTTCCATTTCAGGGCACTGGCCACCATATCATCTATCAGCCGATGCTCGTAAGTAATACCTGCTGCGATATATTTTTCCTTAAATTCATTCTTATATACTTCTTCAAAAATATCTTTGAAGCGACCATCATATTTTTTCAGTATGGTGTTTTTTGTAGAAAGATACAGCGGCCATTTTTTACTCAATGCCATATTGAAACAGCTACGGGCAAAACCATAAATGCTTTCATCGGTGTTGTACATGCATAGCGCCACACCATCTCCTTTGTAATTATAAACTTCAAAAGTTTGTGCTTCGCCACCGCCTTCAGGTGTAAAGGTCATGGTAAGTTTTCCTTTACCTTTTATTACAGTATCTGTTGCCCGGTATTGATCACCAAAAGCATGACGGCCCACAATGATTGGAGCAGTCCAGTTGGTTACAAGCCGGGGAACATTCTGCATAACGATGGGCTCACGAAAAACGGTGCCATCCAAAATGTTACGTATGGTTCCATTCGGACTCTTCCACATTTGTTTCAGGTTAAATTCTTTTACCCTTGCTTCGTCAGGTGTAATGGTTGCACATTTAATGCCTACACCACAGGCTTTGATGGCATTGGCTGCATCAATGGTAACCTGGTCATTGGTATCGTCACGGTGTTCCATACCCAGGTCAAAATATTGAATGGGTACATCAATGTAAGGAAGTATGAGTTTGTCTTTTATGAATTTCCAGATGATACGGGTCATTTCATCACCGTCTAATTCTACTACAGGGTTGGTTACTTTAATTTTGCTCATGTTATTTAATTCTTAATTAAGATTGGAAAAGCCATCCGGCTGGCGGCAAATGTACGGTGGAATAATTCACGAAGAGAAAATCTGAAACTAAAACAATGGGTGGGGTGTATTTTTTGTCACGTCCGAAACCTTAAACTTAAATCCTTAGTTACGATAATTAATGGCTTATTGATTGAAATCGTACATCGCTTTTAGTTATTCATAAATGAAATAATATTTTTTGTGTTCGGTTGTAACCAAAGTGCCACTATTGAAAAATCGTGTTTTAAATTCTTTTGCCATTTTAAGATTTCCATCTGGCCAAAATTCATAAATGTAGTTAAACACATATCCTGTGCATAATGTATTTGGACACCATGAGCCTTTCACTTCACGAAAAGTAAACAGTCTTGTATCCGACTGGTCTGATTCTATACCATATTCCCAAACAGTCATTTGCTTGTCTATTGAGCCATTCAGCAAAAAAAATGGATTAGGGTTTCCTAAATAATAAGTTGTAGCGATTCTTTGCTCTTCGTATGGAATATGTAATGTATCCGTTTGTGTTTTTATAAAACCAGCATCATTTAAATGTGCAGACCTGGTGTAGTAATATTGAGTACTATTTGGAACGCCATGTGTTGCACCGTACCAATTACTGCTAATGTGGTTTCCTGATCTTATGTAATTCATTGTATTGTAATAAAGACCGTGGGCAAGGGAATCTTTTATGCATTTTTTATTGTTATCATAACTATACCATGTACTATCATAGCGGAGATATTGCAAAGGATATATGCTGCTATCCTTGAGTACAGACAATTGTACCAGGTTGCTGTTTGGAAAATACTCATACCTGGTGGACTTATATTTTTCAATATTTCCAACAGTGTCCGAAACAATTTTAAGGAAACTAAGTAGCTTGCCTCCACTATTGTAATTGATGCTAATGCGTTCTAATGTATCATGTGGCGATTGCCGGGTAGTATCAATAACAAAAACTTTGGTAAGTTTTCTATCCGGTGAATTTGGCGTTTGATCTATTTGCTTTGAACAAGCATTCAGAATAATTAAACAAAGCAGCGTAAAGAAATTAATGAGTTTCATAACGGATGTAATGAATAATTCTTAATATAGTTTAATCGGCTAGACACTAAAATATAAAATAAGTCTAATAAAATCAAACAAACTCAAAAAACAAACGGTTACAAACTACTACTCTTCTTCAACTGTGCATCACCTGTTACCACGCCCATATTTTCTATAATAGCATCACCAAATTCTGTTGTTTTCAAAAGCTTAGCACCTGTCATCAAATTATAAAAATCTATTGTAACAGATTTACGCATGATAGTGGCTTGTAAGGCAGAAGTAATTATTTCTGCGGCTTCTTTCCATCCTATATATTCCAGCAGCATACAACCGCTTAGAATTACCGAAGAAGGATTCATACTGTTGGTGCCGGCAAACTTTGGTGCTGTACCATGCGTGGCTTCAAATACTGCATAGCCGGTATTGAAATTAATATTTGCACCCGGCGCAATGCCAATGCCACCCACTTCTGCAGCCAATGCATCGGAAATATAATCGCCGTTTAAATTGAGTGTGGCCACTACAGAAAAATCCTGGGGTGCAATTAATATCTGTTGCAAAAAATTATCAGCAATCATATCTTTCACCAATAATTTTCCTTCATGTAAAGCTTTGCGTTGCACTTCATTGGCATGCGCCTCGCCATCAGCTTTCTTTATTTCATCCCATTCATCCCAGGTAAAAGTTTTGTCGCCAAATTCCTGCCGGGCAACCTCGTATCCCCACGTTTTAAAACCACCTTCGGTAAATTTCATGATGTTACCCTTGTGAACGAGTGTAACACTTGGCAAATCATTTTCCAATGCATGTTCAATAGCTGCACGAACTAGGCGCTTGCTTCCCTCATTCGAAACTGGTTTCACACCATAACTTGAATCGCCGGGAAAGCGCACATTGGTTACACCCATTTCTTCTATCAA
>JBDSYV010000107.1:0-7575 GCA_040110925.1 Ferruginibacter sp.
GCTTCCACCCTATCCTTTGGCATCCCTACAGCTTTTGCATTAAGATAGCAACGTCGCAAAGCAGGATTATTATCAGGATCAGGGCCACTTGCTTTTACTGCTATGGCAATTTCTTTTCCAATACGGGTAAAGTTTTTTGCCATCTTATCCCAGCGGGCAAACATGCTGCTTTTTCTTACTTCAAATATGCGACCCATAGTTATTGTATATTTAATATTGATATTATTTGAAACACTACTTCTCTAATTACTACTTTCATTATTTTACCACAGAGGACATGAGGTTTTTTCACAGAGGTAATAGAGGCGTTTCCATGGTTCCTGCATCTGTCAACTACTTCCTCCTATCAACTATCAAATGTCATCTGCTCTCCGGCGACCGCAAAAATAAGGCTTGCCTCCCCGTTCTGCAAAATTGTTAATGATAGTTTAGATTTGCTCCATGGAAAAATTGTTTACTTACCAGCAACTGAGGCAGTTTTGTATAAATGTTTTTTCAGCTATCGGCTGTAATGAGAAGGATGCAGCTACGGCTGCCACTGTATTACTTAGTGCAGACCTAAGAGGTATAGACAGCCATGGCGTAGCCAGACTTTGTGGCTATGTGCGGCTTTGGGAAGCAAAGAGAATTAATTCCTGCGCTGATATTTCAATTATTCATGAAACACCTTCCACAGCCGTTGTAGATGGCAATGGAGGGCTGGGCCTTGTTGTTGCACCAGTAGCTATGCAACTTGCCATTAATAAAGCCAAAAACGTGGGCACAGGCTGGGTAAGCGTTCAACATAGCAATCATTTTGGTATAGCTGGTTTTCATGCTATGATGGCCCTGGAGCATGATATGATCGGTATCGCCATGACCAATGCCTCCGCCCTGGTGGCCCCCACTTTCAGTACCGAAAAATTACTGGGGACCAATCCTATCGCCGTTGCTGTTCCAGCTGGTATTGAACCTGCATTCGTTGCAGATTTTGCTACAACTACGGCATCAAATGGTAAACTCGAAATTTTACAACGCAAAAATGAGCCTGCACCCACAGGATGGGTACAAAATAAGGATGGTGACATTTGCACCGACGCATCTATATTAAAAAATGGCGGCGCCATGCTTCCCCTCGGCGGTGACAAGGAACATGGAAGCCACAAAGGTTATATGCTAGGCAGCATCGTAGATATCTTTTCCGGCATTCTCAGTGGCGCAAATTATGGCCCATGGGTTCCGCCATTTCCCGCTTATATTCCTTTGCCCCAGGGTATGCCAGGTAAAGGCATCGGTCATTTTTTTGGAGCCATGCGAATTGATGCCTTCAGGCCGGCACAGGATTTTAAAAATGACATGGATAAATGGATACAGCGGTTCAGGTCTGCCAAAACCATCGAGGGGTACGAAGCAGTGGTTATTCCCGGCGAGCCGGAAGCTGCCATGGAAAAAGAAAGAATGCAACTTGGTATTCCTGTTACACAATCTGTAGCAGATGAGCTAGGCCAGCTGGCTGCAAAATTTTCACTAACAATATAAATTCCCCAAAGTGCATTTTGTAATTTATTTTTGTAGCCGTCTTTAGTACTTCTATTAAACTTCAGTGGCGTCGCACTCTTCAACAGCGGTAAATTTATTGGACAATAAAACCAGCACTATAAGAAAATGAAAGTAATGAAATTTGGCGGCACCAGTGTAGGCAAGCCGCAGCGGATGAAAGAGGTAAGTAAACTTATTTCTGCAGATAATGAGCAAAAGATAGTGGTTCTTTCTGCGTTAAGCGGCACTACCAATGCATTGATAGAGATCAGTAAAATGCTGGCAAATAATGAGCGCCATACGGCCATGGGTAAAATTAAAATCCTGGAAGAGGAGTACCAGCAATTCTTATCAGAATTACTGGAAGATGAAGCTGTATTACAAAAAGGAAAAACTATTCTTGCCGAACATTTTGAATTTCTTTCCATCATCTTAAAAATTTCTTTTAGCGAAGCATTGAATAAAGATATTCTTGCACAGGGCGAATTGCTTAGCAGCAAATTATTTTCGCTTTACCTTGAACAGGAAAAAATTGACCATGTACTTTTACCCGCCCTGGAATTTATGACTCTCGATAGCTACGACGAACCACAGGTAGGCACCATCAAAGTAAAATTATCGCAACTGCTGCAAAGGCATAGGGAAACACCCATTTTTGTAACGCAAGGATATATTACCCGCAACGCAAAAGGTGAAGTAGATAATTTAAAAAGAGGAGGAAGTGATTACAGTGCATCCCTGATTGCAGCCGCCATCAATGCATCTGTTTGTGAAATATGGACTGATATAGACGGTATGCACAACAACGATCCAAGAGTTGTGGAATCTACCAGACCCATTGAACAATTAAGTTTTGAAGAGGCCGCAGAGCTTGCCTATTTCGGTGCAAAGATCCTGCATCCAGCCAGTATATGGCCGGCGCAATATTACAATGTGCCAGTAAAGTTGTTGAATACCATGCTCCCTTCTGCTAAAGGCACATTAATAACAGAGGAAGCCGGAAGCACTGGTGTAAAGGCCGTGGCTGCAAAGGATAATATAACAGCAATTAAAATTAAAAGCAGCCGCATGTTGCTGGCTTATGGTTTCCTGCGGAAAATATTTGAAGTGTTTGAAAAATATCGCACATCCATTGACATGATCACCACTTCTGAAGTTGCTGTATCTGTTACCATTGATAGTGATATTTTTCTTAATGAAATAAAACGTGAGCTTGAAGCATTTGGTACGGTTGAAATTGATACAAATCAAACTATTGTGTCAATTGTGGGCAATGAGATTACTGAAACAAAAGATGTTATGCGGAAAGTTTTTGAATCTGTTTCCGGTATTCCGGTTCGCATGGTTAGTTATGGCGGCAGCCGGCATAATATTTCTTTACTGATTCCAAGAAGTTATAAGGAACAAACTTTGAAGCTGTTGAATAAGGGGTTGTTTGATTTGTGAAACCCTTTCGGCGGCTTTCAGCCCTGACAGCGGTTGAGGTTTAAATAATTAACCACAAGGTCATTTCAACCCGCCGGGAGGGCTTGCAGCCGCTCCCGGGGATTTATACTCCTATACCTAATTTCTTATAAACAAAACTCATCAGCCAGGCCGGCCCTATCATCAAAAATTGCAGGTCTTTAAAAAACGACGGTTTTGCGCCTTCCACTTTGTGACCATAAAATTGGCCTATCCATGCCAGGACAAAAATTATAAGGGCAAATTGCCAAAGGGCAAGGGTGTTTGTTTGCTCCAGTAAAAAACAAAACCACAAGCAAATAACAATAAATAATAACATACCAATACTGAGGCTAATAGATAGGGAAGCATAATAAATCAGCACCAAAATTGCCAGAATTACTCCAACATTTAGTTGGTATCCCTTCACAACCCATGGTAGTTTTATAGAATATAACATAGCAAGCACGGAGAAAAAAATGAGGGGCACACAAATCCAGTGGATAAGTTTATTGGTTTCATTTTGATGGCTTTCCCCATACTCTGAAAGCCATTGGCTAAGTGTTTTCATGTGTTTTTAATATTGTTTTTTAATTGTCACATGGAATTCGCCATTAATCATCCTATAGTATTCAAGTAATTCCGTGGCTCATTTCATGATTATTGTTTGGTATAAAGATAATTTTTTTCCACGCTATTGTCTTAAAAATCAGCTTTCAATATAGATTTTAAAAAAATATTTTTTTAATTTTTACAATAAAGTTTCAAACCCACCGTTTATAGAGTGGTTTTTCATAGGATATTGGATTAATACGGGCTTTGATTTCTATCTTGGCCCCTTTTTTTTGCTCCTACCCCAACAAAAAAACTCCCACATAGGGGAGTTTCTTCAAAAAAAATATAATAATTAATTAGATGATCAGCATCGAATCTCCATAGCTGAAGAAACGGTATTTGTCCTTTATTGCTTTTTTATAAGCTTCCATCATTATATCATAACCTGCAAATGCACAAGCCATAATCAGTAAACTGGTTTTAGGTAAATGAAAATTAGTCACCAATGCATCTGCTATATTAAAATTATATGGCGGATGAATAAAATGATTTGTCCAGCCTTCTGATGGTTTTAGCAACTTCTGTGCTGTATAAGATGTTTCCATTGCCCGCATTGTAGTTGTGCCAATTGAACAGATGCGATGCCCGGTTTCTTTGGCTTTATTTACAATATCACAGGCTGTCTGATCAATTTTATAATATTCAGCATCCATTTTATGCTTGCTCAAATCTTCCACTTCAATAGGTCTGAATGTGCCCAGGCCAGTATGAAGTGTCACTTCTGAAAACCGGATCCCTTGAATTTCCAGGCGCTTTATAAGTTCTTTACTAAAATGCAATCCTGCTGTTGGTGCAGCAACGGCACCTTCATGCTTGGCATAAACAGTTTGGTATCTTTCCTTATCCTCTTCTTCAGGCTTGCGCTTAATGTATTTTGGTAATGGTGTTTCACCCATGATATCCAACATTTGGCGAAATTCATCATCAGTACCATCCCATAAAAAACGGATTGTACGCCCACGGCTTGTGGTATTGTCAATTACTTCTGCTACCAGTTCATCACTTTCTCCAAAATATAATTTGTTGCCAACACGTATTTTTCGGGCAGGGTCCACAATTACATCCCATAGTTTGTTGGTTTTGTTCAACTCACGCAAAAGGAAAACTTCAATCTTAGCGCCTGTTTTTTCTTTCCGGCCATACATTCGGGCAGGAAATACCTTGGTATTGTTTACAACAAATACATCCTTATCATCAAAATACTCCATGATGTCCCGGAATGTTTTGTTTTCTAAGTCACCGGTTTTACGGTTTACAACCATCATGCGGCTTTCTTCACGTTTTTTTGTGGGATGCTGCGCAATAAGGTTTAAAGGAAGGTCAAATTTGAATTGTGATAACTTCATGCAATAAATGAGTTTAATGGTTATTTATCACATGCCGACTGTAGCTTATAGAGATAGTTAGCCCGTTTTACTGGACATTTATCATGTTACGGCATGATTTTTAAAGTGGGCAAAGGTAATGCAATAAACTTATCTACGAAAACCTATTATCGGTAACCTAGTTAAGAGCCATCCAAAATTGAAGCAAACTCACCTGTTTTATTAATATATATATCCCCTGCTCAACTTTTATACAACAAGGCTTTTCCTGGTATGGCATCTATAAGTTGCCTGGTATAATTTTCTTTAGGCTGATAATACACATCATCTGCCTTACCTTCTTCAATTATTTTTTCCTGCTTCATTTTATAAATATGATTGCAGAATCACTGGCATAAAATGAACTACGACAAATTTATAGCAATCAAAATTTGGAGTAACCCTATTGGATACAATGAGAATTTTACCAAATGAATTTCTTAACTTCGGGATAAACTTTTGCTATGGCCGTACATACACTTACTGCATCAATCCATAAAGAAGGAGAAATCTATGTAGCCTCTTGTGTAGAGGTGGGTACTGTAAGCCAGGGAGAAAGCTTAGATGAGGCGCTGAATAACCTGAAAGAAGCAACAGCATTATACCTTGAGGAATTTCCTATAAAAGAAATAGCACCCACATTCCTTACCACATTTACTACCGAAGCATATGCCTAAATTGCCCCGGCTTTCAGGTATGCAACTCATAAAACTTCTTGAAATCTTTGGATTTGTACAACTAAGGCAGAAGGGCAGTCACATTATTTTATAAAAGAAAACAGCAGATGGAGAAATCGGAACAGTAGTACCCAACCACAAAGAGTTGGCAGAAGGAACAATAAGAGGTATTTTAAAACAAGCCCATATAACAGCAGAAGAACTCTTAGAAAAATATAAAAAATAAATATTTTATAAAATCACAACTCAGATTATTACCAGCAGAAAATCTCAGTTTATTGTTTTAAGCATTTTTCCCGGAATCGCATCTATCAGTTGCCGGGTATAATTTTCTTTAGGCTGATAATATACATCATCTGCTTTACCTTCCTCTATGATTTTCCCCTCCTGCATTACCATGATCCGATCACAGATATGATGCACAACGGCAAGGTCGTGGGAGATGAACAGCGAAGTGAATTGATGCAATGATTTTAATTCGTTTATAAGATTTAGCACCTGCGCCTGAACACTTACATCAAGAGCCGAAACGCTTTCATCAAAAACTAAAAACGATGGCTCAAGAGCAAGTGCCCTTGCAATACATATCCGCTGTCGCTGCCCACCACTAAACTGGTGAGGATAGCGATTGTAAAAATTATCTTGCAGGCTAACCTGCCCAAGCAGTTGCATTACTTTTTCCTTTCTTTGTTTGTCATTATCCAAGAGGCCATGCACTTTCATGGGTTCAAGAATTGCCTGCCCTATGCTGATGCGTGGATTCAATGAACCATATGGATCCTGGAAAACGATCTGGAAATCTTTCCTGTTTTTCCGAAGTGTTTCGGCAGGCATGGCAGTAAGGTTTTTTTCCTGCAAATAAATATTTCCTGAAGAGGGTTTAATCAATTGCAGGATGGCCCTGCCCAAAGTCGTTTTGCCACATCCGCTTTCTCCCACAAGACCAAGGGTTTCGTTTTTGTAAATATCAAAACTTACATCATCCACTGCTTTAAACCGCTCCTGTGGTTTTCCAAAAAATGATTTCTTTATACCATAATGAACAGACAGATTTTGAACCCGCAGAAATTGATCATTTTTAATAACATTTGATGGTTTTATTTTTTCCTCCCGGATATTTATTTCCCCTTCAATAAAATCTTTTACCATCGGTAATGTCTTGCCTTTGCTGTTTGCTGCCGGCCGGCATGCGAGTAAAGCTTTGGTATATGGATGCTCAGGGTATTGTAATATTTTTTTTGCATCACTATATTCCACTATTTCACCCTTATACATTACTGCAATATCATCTGCCACTTCAGCCACCAGCCCAAGGTCATGCGTAATAAGAAGTACAGCCATATTGTTTTTTACCTGCAGGTTCTTAATAAGCTGGAGGATGCTTTTCTGCACTCTTACATCCAGGGCTGTTGTTGGTTCATCTGCAATAAGCAAGGAAGGATTGCAACTTATTGCCATGGCAATCATCACCCGTTGTTTTTGGCCGCCGCTGATTTCATGTGGGTATCGGTTCAGCATGGCCGCCGGGTCAGGCAATCCTACCTGAGTAAATAATTCAATGGCTTTTTGCTTTGCTTCAGCTTTAGAAAGATTAAGATGTTGTATTAGTTGCTCCATCAGCTGGTATCCGCAGGTAAATACCGGGTTAAGCGATGTCATCGGTTCCTGGAAAATCATGCCGATGTCTTTCCCTCTTATTTCATTGATGTGTTTCGATGAAATACTGGCAAGATTTACCATGGCGTTTTCTTCAATGCTAAACAATAATTGTCCATTCACCATGGCCTGGTTTGGCAATAGTTGCATCAGCGACATAGCCGTAACCGACTTGCCAGAACCACTTTCTCCAACGAGGGCAAGCAACCGGCCACGCTGTATGTTAAAGGAAATATTTTTTACGGCATGAATGTTTTGATCACCCTGGCTGAAATTAATATCAAGGTTTTTGACCTGCAGAA
>JBDSYV010000108.1:0-7628 GCA_040110925.1 Ferruginibacter sp.
CTTTCTGTACGGCATCTTCTCCAATACTGTCCATTGCAAAAAGAACTTTATAACCCGGACCTAATAATTGCTGCAGATGATTTACTAAATGTTTTAATGAATACTTTTCCTCTGGCCCTTCTTTTGGTCTTCCAAAATGACTCATGAGAATTGCGCTACCGCCATCATCCAGTATTTTCCTTATGGTTGGTAAAGTTGCAGTTATGCGGTTATCATCTGTGATGGTAAAATTTTCATCCAGCGGTACATTAAAATCAACTCTTACCAGGGCTTTCTGATTGCTGAAGTTGTAGTCGGAAAATTTGCTCATAGCTAACTTTTAATATTCAAATAATTCATTAAGGAGTTTACAAGTTTCTTTAGATGTTGACTTATCCATTACACCTAATTTTTTAATTAAACGTGATTTATCCACTGCCCTCAGTTGATCCAATGCTAGCTGGCCTTTTTTATTTTTAAATGTACAATTCAATCGGGTGGGATAACCATGAATTACAGAAGTCATGGGAATGATAATAATAGTTTCCAGCCATTGATTTGTTTCATCAGGCGAGATAACCATACAAGGCCTTGCTTTTTTTATTTCTTTACCTACCGAAGGGTCAAGGTTAATCAGCCATACTTCAAAACGGTTTATTACCATTCCCATTCAGTTTTGTCAAATGAGTTAGCGATAAATGGCAATTTTTCTCTTGATGATTTTTCTTTACTGGCTAACAGAGAGAATTTTTCTGCCCAGCCCTGTCTTGCCTTTGTATGCTTAGGCAAGATCATTAACCCGTTATCCATAATTTCCAGCACGACCTTTTCAGAAAGATTTGCCTGTTTCAATATATTTTGAGGAACGATGATTCCTTTTGAGTTTCCAATTTTAATAATGTTTGCTTCCATAAGAAAAATGTTATTACGAAGTTATAACATTCCTAATTAAAACCAGTATAGAAAATCGCAACCTTTTAGAGATTGCGATCCGTTTGATTGAAGAAGTTCCAGAAATATTACAAGTGAGTAACCTGCCTACCGCATGCTGGCACAACAATGTCGCTCAATGTACTTATGCCCGTTCCAAAATATTATTTAGAAATCAAACCTGCAAAATGATGTACCGTTCTTACCAACTGGCTTACATAACTCATTTCATTATCGTACCAGCTTACAGTCTTAACCATTTGCTTATCGCCCATGGTCATCACCTTGGTTTGCGTGGCATCGAATAATGACCCGAAATGAATTCCTATCACATCGCTGCTCACAATTTCGTCTTCGTTATAGCCAAAGCTTTCGTTGCTGGCGGCCTTCATGGCAGCATTTATTTCTTCTACCGTTGTTGTTTTTTCCAGAATGCTGTATAATTCAGTAACTGATCCGGTAATTACAGGAACTCTTTGAGCACCGCCATCTAGTTTACCTTTCAGCTCCGGAAGAACCAGGCCAATTGCTTTAGCAGCGCCGGTACTGTTCGGAACAATGTTAGCCGCTGCAGCTCTTGCCCTTCTAAGATCACCTTTGGGATGAGGTGCATCCAGTGTATTCTGATCATTTGTATATGCGTGAATCGTACTCATGATACCTGTAACTATTCCAAATTTATCATTCAGCGTTTTTGCCATTGGCGCAAGGCAATTTGTAGTACAGCTTGCGCAACTGATGATGGTTTCGCTACCATCCAATATGGAATGGTTTACATTAAACACAATAGTTTTCAAATCGCCGGTAGCGGGTGCAGATATTACCACACGCTTTGCTCCTGCGGTTATATGGGCTTCTGCCTTTGCTTTATCAGTAAAGAAGCCTGTGCTTTCAATTACTACATCCACATCGTGTTGGCCCCAGGGAATTTGTGCAGGGTCTTTTTGAGCATATATTTTTATATCATTTCCGTCTACTACAATTGAATTTTCGGTATGCGATACATTTTGTCCAAAGCGTCCCTGTGCGCTATCATATTTTAGCAAATGAGCCAAAACAGCAGGGCTGGTCAGGTCATTGATAGCTACAACATCTATCCCTTCCATATTGTATATCTGGCGGTAAACCAATCTACCTATTCTACCAAATCCATTTATTGCAACTTTTACTGTACTCATAGAAAAAAATTTATTCGTTAGATTCTTTTTTGCGTGGCAAAATTAAGGATTGCTGATAATTGTTAATGATTTATTATGTACCGAGCAGTAGATTTATATTCTACTTCACAGGCGTCGCACTCTTGTACAGTATTTCTCTTGGCAACTTTTTTTCAAAAACTTTTGGCTGCAAAACTGCCCGGTGTTATCTTTGCCGTCCTTAAAACAAACCGCCGCGTTGGTCAAGAGGTTAAGACGCCTCCCTTTCACGGAGGAATCACGGGTTCGAGTCCCGTACGTGGTACAACAAAAAGACCTCTTCACCTAACCTGGAGAGGTTTTTTTATTATTAAAACTTTCTATTTCATAAATTCATAAAAAATAAACCGCTTATGTCAATAGAATGGAAGGGCGTTATGCCTGCGCTTACAACCAAGTTTACCGAAACAGATGAACTTGATCTGCCACTTTTTGAAAAAAATCTCATTGCCCAATTGGAAGCAGGTGTGCATGGGATCATTCTTGGCGGAACCCTTGGTGAAGCAAGTGTACTTACCCTTGCAGAAAAAGAAACCCTGGTGAAATTTGCAGTAGAAAAAATTGACAATAAAGTGCCGGTGATTTTAAATATTGCCGAAGGCTCAACCAAAGAAGCGGTAAACCAGTCATCCCTGGCAAAAGAATGGGGCGCTACCAGCCTGATGTTGCTCCCTCCCATGCGATACAAAACCGACCACCGGGAAACCGTTGAATATTTTTCAACAATTGCCAACAGTACTGACTTGCCCATAATGATTTACAATAACCCCATAGATTATAAAACTGAAGTAACTATTGAGATGTTTGAAGAACTGGCTACGGTTTATAATATCCAGGCAGTAAAAGAATCAACCAGAGATGTGAGCAATGTATCCCGTATGAAAAACAAATTTGGAAACAGGTATAAGATTTTATGTGGCGTAGATACCCTCGCCTATGAAGAATTATGTGCCGGTGCAGATGGTTGGGTTGCAGGACTTGTTTGTGCATTTCCTAAAGAGACTGTGGCAATTTACAACCTGGTAAAGGAAGGAAGATTTGAGGAAGCATTAAATATATACCGCTGGTTTATGCCCTTGCTGGAACTTGACATTCATCCAAAACTTGTTCAATATATCAAACTGGCAGAAACAAAAACGGGTATTGGCTCGGAATATGTACGGGCTCCAAGATTAATGCTGGCGGGCGAAGAAAGAAAAAATATATTGCAAATTATTAATGAAGGAATCAGTTCAAGACCATCTCTTGATTAAAAAATATTGTATGGAACAGATAGATGAAATAATGAATAATGCATGGAATGCATTTCATATATACCGTAAATTATCTTTGAAACAACGGGCAGATTTTATGCGCAGCATTGCTATAGAACTGGAAGCCTGTGGAGATGATCTTATAAAAATAGCTATGCAGGAAACCAACCTGCCTGAAGCCCGTTTAAGATCAGAAAGAGCAAGAACTATTTTCCAATTGAATAACTATGCAGATTTTTGTGAGAGTGGCCAATGGTTAGAGGTAAGAATTGATACATCAATTGAAGACCGTAATCCACCCAAACCAGATATAAGAAAAATGTTGGTGCCAGTTGGGCCAGTTGTTGTTTTTGGTGCCAGTAATTTTCCTTTTGCTTATTCCACCGCTGGAGGCGATACAGCTTCGGCATTTGCTGCTGGCTGCCCGGTAATTGTAAAGGCACATCCTGCACATCCTAACACCAGCGATAAGGTAGCGGCAGCTATTATGAAAGCTGCAGCAAACTGCTACATGCCCAAAGGCATATTCGCTCATATACATGGCGGCAATGAAACTGGCGAAGCTTTAGTAACACATCCTCATACAAAAGCAGTTGGTTTTACGGGCTCCTTTGCCGGAGGAAAGCAATTATTCGACTGGGGTAACCAGCGCAAGGAACCTATCCCCGTTTTTGCAGAAATGGGAAGTGTGAATCCTGTTTTTTTATTGCCGGAAAAAATATCTGCTGATGCTGTATCCATTGCAAAAATGTATGCATCATCTATTACATTAGGTGTTGGTCAGTTTTGTACCAACCCAGGCATCATTGTAGGTATTGATAATGATGATTTGAATTCTTTCCTTGAGACCTTATCGGGTGAAATAAAAAATATTCAGCCAGCACCCATGTTACATGCAGGCATTTATAAAAGTTATGTAGAAAAACGGGGTGTAGCATTATCGCAACCCGATGTGGAACAGGTTGCTGTTGCAGAAAAAGATGCAAGTCTCAATGAAGGCACTGCTACCATAGCAGCAACTACTGCTACAAATTTTTTAACCAATCCATTACTGCAACAGGAAGTGTTTGGGCCTTACTCCATCATTGTAAAATGTGCTGATATGCAGGAAATGCAACTTGTGGCTGAAAGCCTTGAAGGCCAATTAACCGCAACCTTAATGGCTACTGAAGAAGATATAGTGCAAAATGAAACCCTGGTAGAAAAAATAAAAAATATTTGCGGAAGAATTATTTTAAACAGTGTACCCACAGGTGTGGAGGTATGCCTTGCAATGCAGCATGGCGGACCGTTTCCAGCCAGTACAGATAGCCGGTTTACTTCCGTAGGTGCAGATGCCATCAAAAGATTTGCAAGACCAATAGCCTTTCAAAACTGGCCGGAAGGTTTATTGCCTGATGAACTGAAAAACAGTAATCCGCTAAATATCTGGAGAACAGTAAATGATGAATTAAAAAAAGAAAAAATGTTTTAACCCGCAACTGCAATGGGATGGTCATTGGCCGTCTTGTGAAAGAAACTAAAGTATAATGATGCAGCAAAAGAAATGGCCAGGTATGTAAATACAATAATATTTAAGCCCGTGTAAAACTTAGATACTCCAAACCAATCGCCAACGCTGCTGATAATATAAATGCCCAGGGCTGCTTTTAATCCTTCCCATATCCATGCATATTTTTGCTGATCCATTTGTTCTGTGAGTGCGTATACAAACAGGAAAATAAATCCACCATAAATAAAAATTCCGGGGCTGCCAATTGCAGCAATATTTGCAAAAAGATAGCAAATAAAAACCAGCAGCATTATCATCTGCACCCATGAATAAATGTCAAATAAGCGGCTTGTGGGTTTTGCATATTTTTCAAAATGATAAACATCTTCAATTTTATGCAGCGGATATTTTTCTGCAACATCTCCCGGGCGCCAGCCTGTGGGCATTAACCATATCCTGAATTTATCCTTCCAGCTTTTTGCCCGCCAGGCATCTTTAATGAGCAGCCACAAATGCATGAAATTTATTTTGATGGGATTCCATGTTTGAACTGGCCTTGTAATGCCATACACAGGAGGCACATCAGTTAATTCTTCCTGGTAACTGCCAAACCATTTATCCCAGAAAATAAAAATCTGTCCATAGTTTTTATCAATGTATTCTTTATTGATAGCATGATGAACACGGTGATGTGAAGGTGTAACAATAATCTTTTCCAACCAGCCCATTTTGTTGATATGCTGTGTATGGTACCATAACTGTGCGAATAAATGCAGTGGTGCAACAATGGCAACAACCTCCGCAGGCACACCGAGTAATGCAGCCGGCAATAAAAAGATGGTCCATATTTTAAGGATAGAAGAAATGCTTTGCCTTAATGCACATGCAAGGTTAAATTCTTCACTGCTGTGATGAACGATATGATTATTCCAGAAAACATTATATGTATGTGCAATGCGGTGCACCCAATAGCCGCCAAAATCCAATGCCATAAAAGCAATGATGTAAGTCCATATTGTTGATTGAATATGAATGATGGCCCAATGATTTACCATCCAACCATAGGTATAGATGGCGATACTAAGGCCTAGCACGTCCTTGGTAGCATTTGTAATACCGCTCATGATACTGCTTATCATGTCCAGGGTCTTTACTGTATCATTTCCCTTGCGCCAGCCATACCATTTCTCAAACAATACGAGCACAAGAAAAATGGGGATAGCATATAATAATATTTTACCGTAGGTTTCCAAAAAAAATAATTTGAATAATTAAAGTTAGAGAAAAGCTGCGTTACTTTGACAATGTTCTAAACTTTGGCAAAGTTTTTCTCAACAACCAAACATGCTTATTCAAAATGGTTCAGCATATATTTTTCATTGCATCGATGCGCATACCTGTGGCAACCCAGTTAGGCTGGTTAAGGAAGGTGGCCCGGAACTGGCCGGGGAAAATATGAGTGAAAAACGCCGGCATTTTCTGCAGGAATATGATTGGATACGAACCGGGCTAATGTTTGAACCCCGTGGTCATGATATGATGAGCGGGAGTATTTTGTATCCGCCGCATGATCCTGAAAATGATATAGCCGTTTTATTTATTGAAACCAGTGGTTGCCTGCCTATGTGCGGTCATGGCACAATCGGCACAATTACAATTGCCATTGAAGAGGGATTAATAATCCCAAAAGTTGATGGCGAAATAAAACTCGAAACACCTGCAGGGCTAGTGCAAATCTCATACAAACTCAAAGGTAAAAAGGTTGAATCAGTTAAACTTACCAATGTAGCTTCCTTCTTATGCGCATCAGAAATTATTGTTCAATCTTCCGCATTAGGCGAATTGGTTATTGACGTAGCCTATGGCGGAAATTTTTATGCCATAGTTGATATGCAAAAAAACTTCAGTGGCATACAGGATTATACTGCATCTCAACTCATATCATTTTCAGGGGAACTAAGAAAAAATATAAATGAAAAATTTGAGTTCATTCATCCGCAGGATGAAACCATAAAAGGCTGCAGCCATATTTTATGGGCGGGTGAAGTAATATCCTCCCGGACTGGTACGGACGGGGATAAAACTTCCACAGCAAGGAATGCTGTGTTTTTTGGAGAGAAAGCTATTGACCGGAGTCCTTGTGGTACGGGCACCAGCGCAAGAATGGCACAATGGTATGCAAAAGGAAAATTAAAAAAAGGAGATCTGTTTATTCATGAAAGCATTATCGGGAGTAAATTTATCGGAACGATTGAAGAAGAAATCCCGAATGCTTTCGGGTCAGGTAAACCTGCGATAAGACCAGGTATAGAAGGATGGGCAAAAATCTATGGGCAAAATATAATCAGTATTGATAAAGAGGATGACCTGTTTGCTGAAGGCTTCCAGGTGATTTGAAAATTTTAAAATAAGTTAATAGCCTAATGACAACGAACTTTATTTTCATCAGCATATTAAAATAAATATGAAAAAAACTACTATAATTGGCGGTGGCATTATTGGTCTTTGCAGTGCATATTATTTGCAAAAAGAAGGGCATGAAACTACCGTAATAGAAAAAGGAAATATTACAGATGGTTGTTCCTTTGGCAACATGGGATATATTTCACCAAGTCATTTTGTACCACTGGCGTCTCCCGGAATTATTGCAGAAGGTTTTAAACATATTCTTTCTAATACAAGTCCTTTTTATATTAAGCCACGCCTCAATTGGCCGCTAATGCAATGGGGTTATCATTTTTTAAAAAACAGCACTGCAAAAAATGTAAAGGAAAATGC
>JBDSYV010000109.1:0-31818 GCA_040110925.1 Ferruginibacter sp.
GCGATCTGACCGTTATATTCCGATGTGCCACCCGCGTAAATCAATGTCCCGCCACCATTCACCGTCTGGTTGGCTGCGGTTGCGGTCGCGTCGGTTGTCAGTCCTGCCACGGTCACGCACCACCCCATCTTTAGCACCAGCAGGTAATTCTGTACTGGTGGGCGGTGTTACAACAGCCCCGGCATCAGAGCTTTTTTTACATGAATTGAGTGAAATGGCTATTAAAAGCAACAGCGAAAAATATTTATTCATCATCAGTTTATTTGTACATGTAAACTTACAACTAAAAAAATACTTTGCTGTGTTACTTGCAGCTTGGCTTTTCACTATCAATTGGCTCTGCCAGTGTTTTTTACATAATCTACTCCAGGATAAATGCTGATAATATTCCCCCAATTTTTAAGGATCGGGAATAAATAAAGCCGGTTTGTTTAAGCATAACCAGCTAACCACTTAATCCGTTAGACAAAGCTGGATTGATTTTCGGGGAACAGTATTTGTGTTATGTAAAGCCTTGAAAAAGATAGATACAATTAATCCTGGTAAAAACCTGCAAACCGACAAAATGCTTTCCGTTGATGTTCTATACGACCGGTATGCCCCGGCCTTATATGGGTTGGTTATAAAATTAGTTCCGGACCAGGATGTAGCCGAAGAAATTATTTGCCAGACCTTTCTGAAAGCATATCAAAACATAGCATCTCTAAAAAAGAATGATTCTATCTTTTGCTGGTTATTAAAATATGCAATTTTATGTAGTGGTGGTATATGTGTTGAATCTAAATTAAAGGAATGGCTGGTAGCTGCTCGTAGCGGCCGAACCGGAAGCCTGGAAGTATTTTCATAATTTGGATGAAAGTTATTAAACCAGTTCTTTCAATTTCTCAACTACCATATCCACTTCTTCTTTAGTGTTTTGTTTACTGAAACTAAAACGAACAGTGACCTGGTTTGGGTTATTGTTGAAAGCACGGATGACATGGCTGCCCTGGTCTGCACCGGAAGTGCATGCGCTACCGCCACTTGCACAGATATTATTTATATCAAGGTTGAATAAGATCATTTCTGATTTTTCAGTTTTAGGAAAACTTACGCTAAGCACTGTGTATAAACTTTGGCCCAGGGTATCACCATTGAAACCTATGCCTTTTATATGTTTTTTCAGTTGTTCATGCATATAATATTTAAGCGTACCAATATATGCGCTGTCGGCTTCTTGATTTGCGGTGGCCATTTCCAATGCTTTTGCAAAACCTACAATACCGTAAATGTTTTCAGTACCCGCACGCATATTTCGTTCCTGCCCGCCGCCATGCACAAATGGTTTGATGCGTACATTTTCATTGATGTATAAAATGCCAACACCCTTGGGCCCATGAAATTTATGTGCTGCACCGGTAATAAAGTGTACGGGCGTATTTCTTAAATCAAAAGGAAAATGACCTACAGTTTGTACTGTATCACAATGGAAAAGTGCATTATACAATTTGCATAAATTTCCTACAGCGTTAATATCAAGCAGGTTACCAATTTCATTATTGGCATGGAGTAAGGTTACCAAAGTTTTTTCTTCGGATGCGGCCAATAATTCTTCAAGGTTATCTAAATCAATATGGCCATCTGGCAACAATTTCACATAGCTCACTTTCACCGCATCCAGGTTATCAAGATGCTCAACAGTGTGTAAGGTTGCATGATGCTCTATGCGGGAACTAATGATATGCTTGCAGCCAAGATCACGAACAGCGGCACCTATAGCAGTATTACTGCTTTCTGTGCCACCGCTGGTAAAAAATATTTCTGCCGGATGAGCATTTAAAATTTTGGCAACAGATTTCCTGGCTGTTTCTATTGCCATTTTTGTTTCTCTTCCATAAGAATAAATAGAAGATGGGTTGCCAAATTTTTCGGTGAGAAAAGGCATCATGACTTCCAGCACTGTAGAGTCCAGTGCTGTTGTAGCTGCGTTATCAAAATAAATTCTGTCCATTTTTTTTTAAGATGACAGTTGACAGTTGAAAGATGATAGTTAAGTCAGTTATAAGATCTGTCAACTATCAACTAACAACTATCAACTTCTTTTACATTGCTTCTTTAATATCTTTCATGAGCCGCATGGCAATATTGTCAGCCGTTGTTTCAAAATTACTTTCGGCATAAATGCGAATGATAGGTTCTGTATTGCTGGTACGCAGGTGTACCCAATCATTATCAAATTCTATCTTCAGCCCATCCTCGGTATTCACAGGTTGATTTTTATATTTCTCTTTTATTTTTTCAAAAACGGCTTTTACATCAATACCATTTTCCAGTGTGATTTTATTTTTGCTGATAAAATAATTAGGATATGCATTACGCAGTTTTTTGATACTTTTTTTACTTTCAGCAAGCTGGGTTAAAAAAACAGCTATGCCAGCCAATGCATCTCTTCCATAATGAAGTTCAGGAATTATCACTCCTCCATTTCCTTCGCCTCCTATCACTGCGTTTCCGGCTTTCATTTTTTCCACCACATTCACTTCACCAACTGCGCTTGGTATATATTTGCCACCATGTTTTTCGGTAACATCACGCAGTGCTCTTGTACTGCTCATATTGCTAACAGAGTTTCCTTTTTTCTTACTTAATATAAAATCGGCTACAGCTACTAAAGTATATTCTTCGCCAAACATGCTGCCATCTTCACATACAAAACAAAGCCTGTCTACATCCGGATCCACAGCAATTCCCAACGAAGCCTGTTGTAAAACAACTTCCTGGCTAAGTGCGCTGAGATTTTCAGGAAGCGGTTCAGGGTTATGAGCGAATTTTCCGTTTACTTCTGCATTAAGCATTATAATGTTTTCAACGCCTAATTTCTGAAGTAATGCAGGAACTGCAATAGCACCTGTACTATTTACAACATCAACCACAATTTTAAAACCAGCTGCCGCAATGGCTTCTTTATTTACAAGAGGGTAATTAAGTATGGCATTTATATGAGCATCAAGCATATCAGCATTTGACACTGTATTTCCTAAGTTTTCTACAGTAGCAAAATTAAATTCAGACGTATCAGCTTTCCTGAGAATAATTTCTCCATCGGCAGCGCTGATAAATTCTCCTTTTTCATTCAACAGTTTTAGTGCATTCCATTCTTTCGGGTTATGGCTAGCTGTGATGATGATACCACCACTTGCTTTAAGAAACACTACCGCCATTTCAACAGTTGGAGTTGTACTTAGGTCCACATCAATTACATCAATACCTAAAGCATTCAAAGTGGATACGACAAGGTTTTTTACAAGAGCGCCACTAATCCTGCCATCCCGACCAACCACAATTTTTTTATTTAAGGTATTATTTGTACCTGAATTTTCCTGTATCCAGGAACCATAGGCTGCAGTAAATTTCACAATATCAGGAGGAGTAAGATTTTTACCTGGCATACCGCCAATAGTGCCACGTATTCCTGATATACTTTTAATCAACGCCATCAACAAAAAAATTTAGGGAGAGCAAAGATAAGAATTGTGGGTGAGGTTGTGGGTTTGGGATTGCAGAATGTACATTCACTCCTAACTTTGCCATATGCAGGCATGGTTTAAAAACTGGTTCAATTCTCCATATTATCATTTGCTTTATTTCAACAGGGATGAAACAGAGGCTGCCGCTTTCATAGCAAAGCTGATAGAGTATATAAAGCCAACAATAGAAGCTAAAATGCTTGATGTAGCTTGTGGTAAAGGCAGGCACTCAATGCAGCTTGCGTCACTTGGCTATGACACAACAGGCATAGATCTTAGTGAGGAAAGCATTGAAGAAGCCTTAAAAGTGGAAAATGATAAACTTCATTTTTACCAGCATGATATGCGTTTACCATTCTGGATTAATTATTTTGATTATGCGTTTAACTTCTTTACCAGCTTTGGTTACTTTAATACACAAAGGGAAAATGACAATTCTATACGTACCATTGCACAGGCATTAAAACCCAAAGGCATATTTGTTATGGATTACCTTAATGTGCATTATGCCGAAGACCATACAATTCACCATTCACAAAAAGAAATTGACGGCATAAATTTTATTATTACCAAATGGTATGATGAAACCCATTTTTATAAAAAAATTGAAATTGAAGATGAAGCCTTGACCGAACCTCTTGTTTATACAGAAAAGGTGTCAAAGTTTTCTTTGGGTAATTTCACTGAAATGTTTGCCTACCAGGGCCTGCAGATAAAAGAAGTTTTCGGTGATTATAATTTCAATAATTATAACATTAAGTCTTCGTCCAGGCTGATAATGATTGCGGAAAAAATAAGCTGAAGAAGATGCTGTCAACAGATGTTAAATGACAGTTGTGAGTTGACAGTATGTCGATAAGTTGGATGTATATCGTTTTTACATTTCATCTTTTGTTCTTATTCATTGCTATTGTTTCATAGGCTATAGTCTATTGTTTATTATTCAATAGCATCCAACGTGCCGTTTCATAAATAGCTGAAGTAAGAAGGGACAAATGTTTTTTTACTGAGTCTTCCTGTGCTTTGGTCAATTTAATTTGGCCGGGTTTTACGGGAACCAGTTCTTCTTTTTTTATCCTGATATTTTTCCTGTAAAAAAAATCATTATTTACTACGCCTATCCAACCCGGAGCATGATAGATTATAAATGCAGCGGGTTCTTTTGCGGATGAATCTAACAAGTCTCTGCCAAGGGTTGTATTAGTATATGGTTGCTGCAACATGCCGGCCACAGTAGGCAATACATCTATTTGTGACACAGTTTCTGTTCGCCATTGAGGCTGAAGAAGGGAAGGTGCATAAAATAAAAGTGGTACGTGTTCATCACTTAATCTTTGCTCCGTCCAGGCTCCAGGATAAATGGCAGTAGCGTTTCCTTCTACACCATGATCGCCTACAAAAATGAAAATGGTATTATCAAAATAGCTTTCCCTTTTTGCTGCCTCAATAAATTTTTTAAAACAATAATCTGTATATGCAAAAGCATTGTATTCTTTCAGTGATTCAAATCCATATTTTTTCAATTCTTCATCTGCAATAATTTTCTGTTCAAAATCATTATCCTCCAGGGGGATATTAAACGGGCGGTGATTATCTGCAGTTTGTATAATGGAAAAAAAAGGTTTTTCCTGTTTGGCCATCACGCTATTTGCTTCCAGAAAAAGATTCTTATCGCTGATCCCCCAAACATTTAATTTCTCTGATTTGTATTTACCTTCTTCATAAATATTCACAGCTTTAATATTATGAATTAGGCCTGAAAAATTATTAAACTGGCTCCTTCCCCCTATAAAATAAAATTTTTCATATCCTTCAAAATCATTGATGATGGTTCTTTGATTTATAGAGGCTTCGTTTCTGGTAGCAAATTTACTCAGCTGTACATCGGGAATGCCAGTTAGGGTGGCAAATACTCCCCGGGCTGTACCAAACGTGGGTGTGAAACATCTTTCAAAAAAAATACCTTGTCTGCAAAGCTCATTGAAATAAGGCGTGCTGTTTAGTGGGTTGCCTGCCATACTGCTTTTATACATGCTAAAGCTTTCGCAAATGACCAGTACTATATTGGGCTGGCTTTCCAGGGCCTTACTACTACCATGAATGAGGCGTTTGTAATTATGCTGACCTTTACTATATCCATCCATGCCAAGAAAATATGAAATACGGTGATAATATTCTGATGCATTAGTATTATAATCCGGGTCGCGAAAACGAAGCGTAGTAAAAAAATTCTGTAGCGGATTTAAGGCAAGGTTACTTTTAAACTCATCATTAAGGCTAAATGCTTTGAAAAAATTCAAGGGCTTCCACGTGAGAAATCCATACATAAACCAACCCAGTAATAATAACGCAGTGAAATGCCACCTTCGCCGGTAACTGAATTTATGTACATGCAAGTTTCTTCCTTCAATGCCCACATGAGTTCTGCGGAACATCCATGTCATCATGAGCACAGCACCAGCAAGGCCAATCAATATCCATATAACCGGGTAACTCTGCCATACCATTTGCAGGCTTTCCTGGGGATCTTCGGCAAAAATGAGGGCATCTGCATTAAGCCTCGCATTTATATATGCAAACTGGCCAAAATCTGCTCCATAGAAAAAAAGCACCAACAAAGTTAAAATACCCAGGTAAATGGTCCAGATTTTTTTGAGGCGTTGGCTGTAGAAAGGTGATAGCCTGGGATAAATTGAAAAAACCGCTATGGGGAAAAGTATGAAGGCAATCCATCGCAAATCATATTTAAGTCCAAGCCAGAAAGAAGGTCCAAGATCCCATATACTAAGCATTTTGGGTTTAAAACAAATTACTGTAGCTATTCGGAACGCGGTGAATATGAAAACGTAAATGAAGAATACTTTCACCAGCCATTGAATGGTTTTGGGCACCCGCAATTTTATTAATGTAACCATTATGAAAAATAAAGGGTGTAAAAATAAATAACTCACAACAGACCTATGGGCTTTTATAAAGGCCAGTTTTTTTATTATGAAGCAAAAGGTATTTGGCTGTTTCGTACCATGCCCATGTAAGTTCCTGCATATAATTTAGTATGCTGTCGTTACTTCTATTCAAACTTACTGTATCATTATTTATTACAGAAACAAATTCCTGTTTCAAAGTTTTTAAATTATAAACATAATAATATTGATTGCTCACCAATCCTATGGTTAGTAAGTCCGGGTCGACAATAAATGCAAACCTTTGCCTGGTATCATTACTGTCAAATAAATTTCTACCAAATGAATTGTTGACATAAGATTGTTTTGTTATACCTGCAAGAGAAGGCATTATATCCAGTTGCGAACAAACATTTTTAATTCGCTGCGCTGTTAATAATTCGGGCGAATAAAAAAGCAGGGGGACATGTTCTGCAAGAATTCCTTGTTTGGTAAAGCTAATTGGAAACATATTGCCTGCATCGCCTCTTAAGCCATGGTCTCCAACGAAAACAAAAACGGTGTTGTTGTAATATTTTTCTTTTGCTGCAGCTTCCATAAATTTCTGGTAACAAAAATCGGTATATCTAAATGCATTAAATTCATCAATGCTGCTAAAACCATATTTTTTAATAGTATCTAATGGGTAGTTTAGCTTTTTAAATTCTTCCAGGTCTTCGGAAGGAATCGTATAAGGCCGGTGGTTATCGGCTGTTTGAATGATGGAAAAAAATGGTTTAGTTTGTTTTGCCATTATTTTATTGGCTTCCAGGAAAAGATTTTTATCACTGATTCCCCAAACATCAACTTTAGCTGCAGCAAAATTTTCCTGCTCATAAATATTCAACCCTTCAATATTATTATTTAGTAAGCCCCGAATATTTGCCCAGGTAGTGCTGCCGCCAAGGAAATAAAATTTGTCGTAGGTTTTAAAATCATTCATGATGGAATGCTGGTCTACAGCTGCGGGGTTCCTGCTTGCAGTTTTGGGGCTTTCCACATCGGGTATTCCTGTAATGGTTGCCCACACACCACGTGCAGTGCCAAAAGCGGGAGAAAAACATCGTTCAAAAAAAACGCCTTGGTTGCAAAGCTTGTTGAAGTAAGG
Organism: Ferruginibacter sp.; assembly: GCA_040110925.1. Lineage (GTDB taxonomy): Bacteria > Bacteroidota > Bacteroidia > Chitinophagales > Chitinophagaceae > Ferruginibacter. The sequence continues at coordinate 7,557 of JBDSYV010000109.1, forward strand.
CGTAGGGTCCAGTTTATTGCCAAACATTGAGCTTTTATATGCACTAAAGCTTTCGCAAATGACCAGGACAATATTGGGTTTATTAACGAATGTATCCTCAAAAGTATATTTCCGTTGATAATTCAGGCTAACACTGTCTGGGTTCTGAACATCAAGGTAACTGGCCATTACCGAATAGTGCTTTTTCACTTTGGCTATATCATATCCCGAGTTTTTGAATTGCAAACTGCTGAAAAAACTTTGAAAGGGATTGAGTGCTACATTGGCTTTAAAATCGTCAGCGAGGCTAAAAGCATCACTCCATCGTAATGGATATTGGCCCAGTTTGCCGAAAATTAAAACACAAAATAGCAACACTGTGAAAAGGTAATAACCCCTGGCATATTTTCTTTGTGTTACTTGCTGGCTTCTTACCAGTTTTCTTAAAAATCCATTATGCAATTTGGTAATAACAATAAGTAAAATTATGATCGCAACAGAAATGGAAAGCAGGGGATAGGTCTGCCACATCATATTGAATGAGATTGCAGTGTCGCTTAGGAAATTTATTACAGAAGCATTTAACCGCTGATGCAGGTAATCATAATAATAAAAATCAATAGCATAAAAAATAATTATGATTGCAAAACAGAATGCAATGAAAACATTCCAGAACCTTCGGGTCTTTGCCTTTTTAAATGGATTTAATTTCTTGAAGCTGCTAAGGATCAGCATTAAAAGTCCAATTACGCCTAATACCCTTGTATCATATCTTAAGCCAAGCAAAAATGTGGTCCCGCTAAAGGGCCGGTTCAACGATCTGTAATGATAGAAAAAAATGAGCCTGTAAAGTGTCATCAGCAACAGCAAAAAAAACAATATGGAAAACAGCCATTGAAGCCGTTTGGGAAATTTAAGAGAGATACCCATGATTATTTTAACAGGCGGCAAAGTTAGTTTAATTAATTTTGAAAATATTTAACCCAAGATGCAGCAATTGCTACAGTTCGATAAGGATTTTTTTTATCTAATAAACTCAAGGTGGCAAAATTCATTATTTGATACCATTATGCCTTTATTGAGGCATGCTAATTTCTGGGTTCCATTATATCTTTTCCTTTTTGTATTTGTACTCACTAATTTTAAAAAAAATGTATTTTGGTGGGCATGTTTTGCTGGAGCCACCGTTATTCTTACAGATTTTGTGAGCAGCGATATTATCAAAGAAAATATTTTCCGGTTAAGGCCTTGTAATGATGATAGCCTGTATCCTGCAGCAAGGTTGTTGCTAAGTTATAAACCTCAAAGCTCCAGTTTTACCTCGTCGCATGCCTGCAATCATTTTGCCCTGGCTGTGTTTTTTTATCTAACGCTCAAAAACTTTATTGGTAAGTGGGCCTATTTGTTTTTCTTTTGGGGGTTTATAATAATTTATGCGCAGGTATATGTAGGGGTCCATTTTCCACTTGATGTAATATGTGGCGCATTAGTTGGTTTAGTTTTCGGATATTTGTCCGCTTATATATTTAATAAAAATTATTTGTTAGCCTGAGAAAGCAATTTGAAAGATGGAAATTTTAGTTTTATTCCTGTTAATAATAGTAAATGGCCTTTTTGTAATGACAGAGATAGCCCTTGTTAGTGTAAGAAAATCACGACTGGAATCTTTAAGCAATAAAGGAGATTTGAAAGCAAGGGCTGCCCTTGACCTGGCAGAAAATCCTGAAAAATTTTTATCTACAGCACAAATAGGGATAACACTTATTTCTATATTAACTGGTGTTTATTCAGCGGATAAATTTGGTAAATATATACAACCGGGCATTGAAAAAATTGCTCTCCTTCAACCTTATGCCCCAGCTATCTCAACTGTGCTTGTGGTGATAGTAGTTACTTTTCTTTCTATCATTTTTGGAGAATTAATACCAAAGAGAATAGGTATGATGAAAGCTGAAAAAATTTCAAGGCTATCGGCAGCACCCATTAATTTTCTGTCTTTTATCACTTATCCTATTGTTTGGTTACTTAGTCTTATAAGCAATAGCATATTTAAGTTATTTAAAATTAAAACTGCAAGTGATAGTGCTGTAACTGAGGAAGAGATTAAGGCTATGATTACAGAAGGCAGCGATAGCGGTGCAATTGATGAAGGAGAAAAGGACATTATTGAAAGAGTTTTTCATTTGGGGGACAGGAGTATTACTTCCCTTATGACACACCGAACAGATATTATTTGGTTTGACATAAATGATACTATCCATACCATTAAAGAAAGAAAAGATGCGTTGGTGTTCAGTACATTTCCGGTATGCGAGGGTTCAATTGATGATATAAAGGGCCTGGTTTATGTGAAAGACTTGCTTACAGTAGCCCCGGAAACACCTTTATTGCAGCTTATTAAACCTGCATTGTTTGTACCGGAAAATAATAAGGCTTACCAACTGCTGGAAAAATTTAAATCTACAAGGATACACAGTTGCTTTATAGTTAACGAATATGGAACACTGGAAGGTTTGATTACATTAAATGATATTATGGAAGCAATTGTGGGCGACGTACCGCAAAGTGGACAGGATGAATACGAGATTATTGAAAGAGAAGATGGAAGTTTTCTTGTAGATGCACAAATACATTTTTATGATTTTCTGAGTTATTTTGAGCGGGCAGACTGGATGAGTGAGGATGAAAGGGATTTTGATACACTTGCAGGATTTGTTTTACATGAGTTGGAACATATACCAAATACGGGCGAAAAATTTGAATGGCGTGATTTTAAATTTGAAATCATGGATATGGATGGGCAGCGTATTGATAAAATATTAGTTAATATCTCTGAAGAGTTGAAGGAAGAGCTAGAGGAAGAATAATCAAAATAAATTACTTTTTTTTATTAAGTGCTCAATGCGTTTTTATCCTTTAAAGTAACCTGTTATTCAATAAAAAATTAAAAATAATATTTTATTTTTTTTTATAAAAAGTTTGGATATATCGAAAACTTGATTACTTTTACATCCTGAAACCACAGCAAGCCCCTACCTCGGGCTATCGCTGATAAGCGATCCAATCCAACCAATATATCTATCACTTTAAAAGTGCATCGCATTAGTATGTACGTTTATAGTGTACCATTTCCATAATATCCCAGGGAATTTATTTTTTATTGTTTAACTCTACAAACCTCATTTATTATGAAAAAAATTACACTTTTTTTAGCAGCTATTGCTATGACTTCAATTGCCATTTCACAATCACTTTTAAGCGCTCCTTGTCCAACTTCTTTTAAAAGAAGTAATGGCGCAGGAGGTGGATGTCCAATTGCAAAACTGACTTTAAATTATGCCACTTGTCCAACAGAAGCTTTGGTAATTGATTCAGTTTATCAAAGCGGTGTTAAGATTAATGCGACTTTTGACCCGGGAATTATTGATTGCAGCGGTTCGCAATTCCAGGTTACCTATTGTGTTACATCTACCAACATTGCTCCAACAGGTTTTTTAACTATTTATTTCCATTCTGGTGTTTCCTACACTGGTGGTACTTGCACTGTTTCAGGTGGTGGGCCACTGCCAGTTATGCTTTCTTCATTCTATGCTAATCGTAAAAATGCAGACGTTTCAATTACATGGAAATCAGAAAACGAAACAAATTCAAAAGAGTATATCATTCAAAGGAAAACTACAGGTGACTGGTTTGATGTTGCAACTGTAGCTTCTGCTAACAAAGCTAATGGCAGCAGTTACTCATTTGTTGATAACAACAGTAATAAAGGAATAAGCCAATATCGCCTTAAAATGATTGATTTTGATGCTTCTTTTACTAACAGCGAAATAAGGACTGTAAAAGGTAACGGTACCGTTTCAGATTTTACTGTATTCCCTAATCCAAGTACTGGTAATGCAAAAGTTACTGTAATGGATATTTCTGAGCCTACAGATATTCAATTGGTTGATAATTCGGGAAGAATTCTTAAGAATGTTTCTATGAACAATGCAAATACTGTAGAACTGCCTAATCTTCAAAAAGGCATGTATATGATTCGTATTGTGAATAAAACAACGGGTGAATCACTGACAAAAAAATTAACTGTAGTAAATTAAGTTTTCTCAGTTTAATATAATTTATCAAAAGGCTGTCGGTTGGCAGCCTTTTTTCATTAAGCTTGGGTACATTTTATGTATTGAAATTAATTTATTTGAAAATTTAAAATGTTTAACTACTTTTACAATGACAAACAATGAAAGATAGCATTCTCCAGCTACTTTCCTTATCCAATCCAACCAATATCGCTATCCTTTTAAAAATGAATATTAGATGTTTTCATCTTTAAATTGACCATTTCCAATTTATCCCAGGCCATATTATTCATAATTACAAACCTCATTTATCATGAAAAAATTTATCTTTTTTCTGGGACTACAACTTTTATTTATTGTTGCAATTGCACAAAATGTTCCTTGTCCCACCATTTTAAGCCATGGTTTTACTACTGTAACTACAGTAGGAACTAACTGTACCACCAAGGTGTATGTTTATGCATCAGGCGATGTAGGAGCACAAAAAGGGCTTCGCATCCAGGTTTATTTGGGAACGATTACAGGCACCTTACTGGCAGATACTTGTGTTATAGTACCACCAAGATCACCTTCAAATTATTATGAGTCACCAACCTTTACCGTGCCTTGCACTGCTACTATTACTTATGTAATAACCCGCTACACTTCAAGTAACGGAAGTTGCCAGGGCGGAACTTGTGGACTTACAGTAACCGTAGAAGGTGGCCCGCTTCCTATTAAATTATCCACTTTTAATTTAAAAAGGAATAATGCTAATGTAACATTAAGCTGGAAAACAGAATTGGAAATGAATGCCAAAGAATTTATCATTCAAAAAAGGCAAGGTAATGAGTTTGTTGATGTTGCTGTAGTAGCAGCATTAAATATTCTTAATGGCAGTACCTATACTTATCTGGATAATAACAATAGTAAGGCAGTAAGTGAATACAGGATTAAAATGGTTGATTTTGATGGCAAATATGCTAACAGCGAAACAAGGGCTATTAAAGGTACAGGCGCAGAAACAGAGTTTACTGTCTTTCCTAACCCCACTACTGGCAGCGCCAAGATTACCATAACGGATGTGACTGAAAATACAGAAGTACAGGTAATGGATAATGCTGGAAGAGTTTTGAAAACTATAATCCTTGTAAATACAAACAGTACTGAATTAAATAATCTTCAAAAGGGAGTTTATTTAATCCGGATAGTGAATAAAGAATCAGGTGATGCAGTCGTGAAAAAACTTACAGTTATTAACTAATTAAGCAAAAGAAATACTTTTAAAAAGAGGTTACCTTTTTGGGTAGCCTCTTTTTTTGCCTGGATAATATATTCAACAGTATATTTTGAAAAGCAAGGAAATATTACAATCCTGTCCGTCCATCTCTCACAACCTTCTTTTTACCCTTATTTTTCTTTTCCCATTCAAGCATTTGTGCAGTTTTTTCGGGTTTTTTTGCTGATGCATCTTTAACTGCCAGGGAAGATGATTTATCTGAACCGGGTAATACCAGGTTATTTCTTTCCCATTGTTCCGTTTTTATAAGCCTTCCTGTGCCAGGTTCATAAAATTTCCATTCCCCATTTTTTACACTGTATTGTTCAGCTTTCACAATTTTGTAATCAATTATTTCACCGCTTCCCGTACCATATACTGCGATAGTATCATAGGGAGCATCCGGATCATATCCTTTCCAGTTTTCTTCCAGCACCAAATCGCCCAGGTAAGTAAAGTACTGCTGCAAACCATCCTTCCCCCCGTTTTTATAATTTTCTACAGCAATTATATCTCCTTCGGGGTTATATTTTCTCCAGACGCCATGCTTTAAGCCTTTTTTATAAAGGCCTTCTTCTTCATAACCCGGTTCACCTCTCAATTCTGCTACTTTTATGACCCATTTTCCTTGCTTTTCATCTTTTTGGTTTATTCCATTTATGGTATCACCTTTGGCACTTATTGAAAATTGCTTATACTGTGCATTAATGTTAAGTGTAGAAAAAAAGAAAAGACAGGCCGCAAAGATGGTTTTCAGTTGATTATTTTGCATTAGATTTTAAATTGGATGCCCCACAAAAATACTTAATCCTTATTTTTATAAATGTTAATTAAAAGACGAGTTTCCAGTTGAAGTATGAAAGACTATAAAAATTACTATATTTTAAAAGCAGCGCCTGAAGTTGTTTATGCCGCACTTACTAATTCTGCTACAATTCAATTATGGACAGGAGAAAAAGCAGAAATGAGTACCGAAGAAGGCTCTGAATTTTCACTCTGGGAGGGAAGTATTGCAGGTAAGAACATTTCTTTTGATAAGGATAAAATGATTGTTCAGCAATGGTATTTCGGGGAAAATGATGAAGATTCAATTGTTACCATAAAATTGCATCCCCATAAGCAAGGCTGCTCGGTAGAGTTAAGGCATATTAATATCCCCGACGAAGCTTATGATGAAATTGTGGAGGGATGGGACGAAATATATTTTACCGCACTGGAAGATTTTTATGCTGATTAATATGCTATGAAAAAAATTGCCACTCTTTATCTTCTCCCTGTAACTGTTATTAGCATCATTAAAAATTTAAAGCGACAAAAAAAATTTTTAAAGAAAAAGATAAATCCAATACTGGATAATGCGAAAGTTAATAATGATGGCACACTAAGTGAAAAAGATTTTGATAAAATTAATAAGTATTATGGCCTTGCTGTTCCTGCAATACTTGCCGAAGCCTTTTGTACGCTTCAAAATAGAAAACTCTCAGAAAAGGAAAGAATGATAAGCACATGCCAGGGTGCAACTACAGGTTTATTTGATGATTTTTTTGATGAAAAATATTTGAATGAAATTGATATCCTGGAAAAAATTGAATCTTCTAACAAATCACTTTCTAAAAATTCTAATGAAGGTTTATTTGATTTCTTTTACCTGAAAATGCTGGAGATGAGTAAAAGTCCGGAGATTATCAAAGAATATTCAAGAGCTATTTACAAGGAACAGGTAAAAAGTAAATTACAGCAGACCGACAATTTATCTGCTCAGCAAACCTGGGAAATCACGCTCTCCAAAGGGGGTAATTCTTTGCTTTTTTATCGTGCAGCAGTAGAACCTCCCGCTTCAGATAAAGAGAAAGCTGTTTTATTTTTACTGGGTGGATTAATGCAATTAAGTAACGATATTTTCGATATATATAAAGATAGGGAAGCGGGAATAAAAACCCTGCCAATGTTTTATGAGGATATTGAAGAATTAAAGTTGTTTTTCCAGGAAAAATTACAAGCTGTTTATGCTGAAGCATATTCATTGCCTTTTGATCGATATTCAATCCAGCGTTTTTTGTCTATTCTTTCTATCAGTGTTTTTAGTCGCAGTTTTGTATGCCTTCAGCAACTTGAAGAACTGCAAAAAACGACGGGTAATATATTTCAATTATCCACTTATAGTCGCAATCAACTTATCTGCGACATGGATACGAAAAAAAATATGCTACATTCTGCGGCATACCATGTAAAGTATTTGCCTTAAAACCTGGTTGGCAGTCTTAGTTTATTAGGAGCTGCTTACTACCCGCCGGGGTGATAGCGCCTTGCCGCATTCTTTATTACATCTTCTTTATAAAATAAAACTTCTTTAAATGTCCCCTCTGTATACATATTTCCCTGGTCGAAAAAATGCGGAGAATTAAATTGACCACTTTCGCCACCCGCCAGTAAAGATTTTGCTTTTATCTTTTTCCCAAACTCTACTGCAGCAATAAAACTGTTACCATGCATCCCATACCTGTATTTTGTACCAGCAAACAAACTGCTGCTATACGAGGGTAACATCCCCCATGTAGAAGATACAAAGGCAACAGGAAGACTTTTTTTTGCATCATCAAATTGTAAATCCCTGCCATTGCTAATGCGTTGAAAACGGTTAATGCTTCCCCAGGTAACATCCCATTTACCATTTCGCTTTGCAAGATCCTCAAGAACCGCCTTTAAAGGCTGCAGTAATTGTGTTGCAGTAGCCTGCATTATAAATGCAGATGTTTGATCCACTAAGCCATAATAGACATTTGCTTTGGGCATTATTATAATTGAAGGCAATATTTTTTCTGCCCAGTGAATAGCAAGGCTTAATGCAACTGAATTTTCGTCAACATTCTTATCCCAATTTTCAAGATAATTTATAGCGGCTCCCAAAGCAGTATCTGGGCTAAATACGGTATTCATATGCCAGGCTCTTATAAGAGCTGGTAGCAATGAATCAAAAGCAGTAAGATGCTTGTCATATCCCGCAGCTATTACCTCATCCAGAGTATATTTATTTTTTGCCGATAAAACATTTACGGCATTCAGCCCACGGAAATTTTCAGCATCAGGAGCCATATAAGCAGGATACTTCTTTCGGTCAGGACTGTTTTTTCCCGCTACGGTAAAGGGAGTTGAGTTACAGTTTTGTAACCATCCATTTGGTGGATTAATAGTGTAAACAAGATCTTCAATTTTATGCATACCCTTCCATTCAGTTTTACTCGTGCTTCCATCTACTGGATTATTCCAGTTAAAGGCAGTATCTCTGACTGGCATAAAGTTTCCATGCCAATAAGCAATGTTTCCCGCAGCATCTGCATACACTGTATTGTTACTTGTATTAGCCCCAAGTTGCATTGATTTTTTGTAATCATTAAAGCTTTTGGCTTTTGTACGTTGCCAGCTTTGAATAGTACTTTTTAAAGACCGGTTATTGGTTTTTAATGCAAGCCATTTGTTATTTCGGGATGCGAGTACGGAACCGTGATGCGTAAAGTATCCGGTAAAACTTTTTTTAAGTATGCCTGAATCTGTAGTATAAAATAATTGATATAATTTTTGAACGATTGGAATACGTTGCTGTTCGTATCGGTAAGTATTATTTTGCACATCCTCCTGGTAAAGGTCGGCTACATCGGCAACGCTACTTGTATGCATCCAGCCACAAAATTCATTGAAGCCCTGGTAAACAAAAAATTGTCCCCAGGTTACTGCACCATAAGTATTTAATCCTTCTTTGCTTACCATATGCACTTCGGGTCTGAAATAAAATGTAACGTGCGGATTGATATAAAGCATGGCATTTCCACTTGTGCTTATGGAAGGAGCAAACGCAAACCCATTTGAACCCGTAGGATCAGGTTCTTTCAATGCAGTTGATGAATTAAAAATGGAATTTCCTGAGTAGAAATTTTTAAATTCTGCTTCCGTTACGCCGGCTGTATTTATAGCGCCAATGCTACCATCGGTCCATAACAATGGGTACCATGGTTTAAAGCGTGTAAGCAAAGCAGGTTTTACCTTTACGTTTTTATAAAGATAAAAATTTATCCCGTCTGCAAATGCGTTCAGTAGTTTTTTAAGCCATAACGGACTTTTTGAGTAATCATTCACAGCGTCTGCAGAATCAATCAGCATGCGCATTTGTAAATCTGCATAGAGTGCGTCCTGCCCTTTTATTTCTGCAGTGCGGCCAAGCTTTTCAATGTAATTCATTTCAACCCGCATGAAATCATCTTCGCATTGTGCATACATCAAACCGAATACTGCATCCGCATCTGTGTTGCCATATATATGTGGTATGCCCCATTGGTCACGGATGATCTCTACCTGTGTGGCCTGTTTTTTCCAGCGATTAATTTCTGTATCAGAAAATTTTTTTTGAGCATTTGCCTGGAAAAATAGCGGGCAAAAAAAGATAAATAGTTTTAGAAGTTTCATTGCCAAATGTAAAACTTATGGATGCTATAGCTGATGAAAACATCTGAAATAATTACCATTTAGCGGAAAGATATTTTTTTTATGTACATTTAAACATTGTGTAGCATATACACATTAACGCCATAAACGATTGCAATGCAAGGAACTTCCACGTATTCAAAGCCCAGCCTTTCATTAACGCAGATAATAAACATGAGTGTGGGTTTTTTGGGTATCCAGTTTGGATGGGATTTACAACGAGCCAACATGGGCGTTATTTACAGTAACCTGGGAGCCAATGCCGATAAAATTCCTTACCTGTTTTTAGCAGCCCCACTAACTGGTTTAATTGTACAACCCATAATAGGTTACCTGAGCGACAGAACATGGCATCCTAAATTCGGGCGACGAAGGCCCTATTTTTTTATAGGTGCTTTGCTTAGTTCAATAGCCTTAATTGCTATGCCACATAGCAGTACACTATGGATGGCAGCTGGTTTATTGTGGGTGCTGGATGTATTTGGAAATGTAGCTATGGAACCGTTCAGAGCCTTTGTAACCGATAAACTTCCAGATAGCCAGGTTAACCGTGGTTTTGTAATGCAAAGTCTGATGATTGGGTTGGGAGGAAGCATCGCATCGGCATTGCCCTGGCTATTAAAAAATATGGGTGATGTAAAAAATATTGCAGCCACGGGCCAGATAGCAGACAATGTAAAATATTCATTTTATATCGGTGCATTTTTCTTTTTTGCGGCAGTGCTTTATACCGTGATAACTACTAAAGAATATCCCCCGGCAGATGTTGGCTTTAAAGAAAAAGTAAATGAATCCAACAAAGGTTTTGGTGCAGGAGCAAGGGAGATATATTCTTCAATTGTTCACATGCCTTCTACCATGAAACGGATTGCGCTGGTACAATTTTTTACATGGCCAGGTTTATTTCTTATGTGGTTTTATTATTCTTTATCTGTAGCCTATCATGTGTTTGGGGCAAAAAGTGATACAGATCCATTGTTTGGCGAAGGAAAAGATTTTGCAGGGCTAACGCTTGCTTTTTACAGCGTAGTTACTTTTGGGTTCTCTTTCATATTGCCGGGAATTGCAAACCGGCTGGGAAGAAAATTAACGCATTCACTTTGCCTGCTTTGTGGCGCAATTGGCCTTATTAGTGTAAGCTGGGTAGAAAATAAATATATGCTTTACCTGTCAATGACGGGAGTAGGAGTTGCGTGGGCCAGTATTTTATCCATGCCTTATGCCATGCTCAGTGGTGTGTTGCCGGCAGGTAAAGTGGGTATTTATATGGGGATTTTCAATTTCTTTATTGTGCTCCCCGAAATAGTTGCTGCTCTAGGATATCCCTGGATCATGAGGCATTTGCTGAATAATAATATGTTGGCAGCAGTACAGTCTGGCGGCGCTTTGATGATATTAGCCGCTATCATTTGTTTTTTCTTTATTAAGGAAAAAAAATTAACGCATTCTGATGAAATACTTAGCACTGAATTATCAATTCATGAAAACCGGCCTGTGTAAAATAAATATTTATTTTGCCACGGTACTTGTTTTGTTGTTAGGTTGTTTTCCTGTCCTGGCTCAGGAAAAAATTATGGAAGTGTACCCAGCTAACTGGTGGGCAGGAATGAAATGGAACAAGGTGCAGTTAATGTTGCACGGAGAAAAAATAAGCAGTAGTAATGTTATAAAAGCAACAACCAATTACCCCGGCATAAAAATTCTGTCCATTCAAAAAGCAGAAAATCCTAATTACCTTTTTGTAAATATTTTAATTTCTCCTGCAACTAAAACAGGTATTGCTGGTTTCATTTTAAAAAGTGTTGATAAAGGGATACAAACTTTTAACCTGGAAATAAAACAAAGAAGATCTGGTAAAGGCAAAAGCTATGCACAAGGTGTGAATGCTTCTGACCTTATGTATTTGATCATGCCAGATCGTTTTAGCAATGGCGATTATTCCAATGATAAGATAAATGGAATGAAAGACCAGAGCCTTGACAGGGATTCTATGTATACCCGCCATGGTGGCGATATACAAGGTGTAATTAACCACCTGGATTACCTGCAGGATTTGGGTATTACTGCATTATGGCTCATGCCTGTTTTAGAGAATGATATGCCACATCGTTCTGAACATGGATATGCCTTTACCAATCATTATAAAATTGATCCAAGACTGGGCAATGCAGATACCTATAAAAAATTGAGCGAAGCGCTGCACCAGCGAAAAATGAAATTAATACAGGATGCGGTATATAATCATGTGGGTCTGCAACATTTTACTGTAAGAGACAAACCTATGAAAGATTGGCTGCACGAATGGCCGTCCTTTACACAAACCACGTATAAGGACCAGGTGGTTTTCGATCCTTACGCTTCAGCATCAGATGTAAAAAAAATGCGTGACGGATGGTTTGTAAAAGAAATGCCTGACCTGAACCAGGAAAATCCTTTCGTGGTAAATTATCTTATACAACATGCATTGTGGTGTGTAGAAGAATTTGGTGTAGATGGATGGAGGATAGATACATATGCCTACAACAATCTTGAATTTATGAACCGGTGCAACCAGGCATTATATAATGAATATCCAGCCATAACCATATTTGGCGAAACCTGGGTACACGGTGTCATCAACCAAAGTTATTTCTGCCAGAATAATTATAAAATAGCTTTTAAAAGCAACCTGCAAAATACTACAGATTTTCAAACATTATTTTATGGTATCCAGCCGGCTGTAAATGAAAAATTTGGCTGGACCGAAGGGGTAAATAAGTTATATACCACCACTGCACAGGATTTTGTTTATAAACGCCCCTCTACTCAGGTGATCTTTTTGGATAACCACGATTTGTCCCGTTTTTATTCCGTGGTAAACGAAGATGTAGATAAATATAAAATGGCCCTTGGATGGTTATTTACTTTCCGCGGCATACCGCAAATGTATTATGGAATGGAACACCTGATGACCGGGTATTCAAACCCAGACGGACATGTGCGGATGGATTTTAAAGGTGGATGGAAAGAAGATGAAAGCAATAAATTTACTGCAGCAGGAAGAACCGAAAAAGAAAACGATGTGTTTAATTATATACATCGGCTTGCAAATTTCAGGAAAACTTCACCCGCCATTACGCAAGGTAAAATGATTCAGTATGTTCCGGAAGATGGACTATATGTTTATTTCCGGTATAGTAGTGACCAAACAATAATGTGTGTGATGAATACCAGTGAGCAGAAAAGGCAAATAAACTTAGAAACACAGTTTACAGAGCGAACAAACGGCTTTAAAAATGCGTTGGATATTATTAGCGGCAACTTGCTTCCAGTGCAGTTTAGTATTGAATCCAAAAAGATGTTCATACTGGAATTAAAAAAATAAATCTCCTTGGTTTTTAAAAATCATTATTTTAAGACGCAAAAGATTTTTGTTTTAATCAAATGTGTGTATTTTACACATTAAAATTGCCCACATCCTGTTGTAAACGAAAGCAAGCATCAAGCTGAATGGTTACACCATAAAGTATTTATTTAATTAAGATTGAGCAGAATGGTAAAAAATTACTTGAGTTGTTTTTTAAATTAACCCAATAACGATCATTAACATGGATACTATTTTTTCAGAGAAGGCAGCAGGCCGTTTAAAAACACTACGAAATATTCAAACAGAAATACAGCAATCTGAAGGTATTGCTATATCGGTAGATTGTGTGATTTTTGGATTTGATGAAAACAAGCTAAAGGTTTTGTTGATACGCAGCGATCTTAAAAAGTATATACAGAAGTGGTCGTTGTTGGGCGATCTGATTAAAATTAATGAAGACCTTGATGATGCTGCCTATAGAATTTTAAATGAAAGAACAGGGCTTGCCAATGTGTACCTTGAGCAGGTTCATACTTTCGGTCATGCAAAAAGACATCCTGCGGGAAGGGTAGTTACAGTGGCTTATTGCTCTCTGATCAATATACAGCACCACCAGTTAAATATCCTGGAAAATGAATTGCATTGGCATGATGTAAAATCTGTAACTGATCTTGCTTTTGATCACCAGGAAATTTTTGACACCTGTTACAAACGCCTGCAAAAAAGAATACAGGAACATCCACTCGGATTTAACCTGCTTCCTAAAAAATTTTCCTTACGAGAATTACAAAATCTTTACGAAGCTATACTGGATGCTAAAATGGACAGGCGAAATTTCAGGAAAAAATTCCTGTCTATGGATTTTCTTACTGACCTGGGCGAACTGGAAACCGATGTACCACACAGGCCTGGAAAATTATACCAGTTTAACTATAAAAAATATGAGAAAAAAGATAAAAAATGGATAGGGATTGATTTTTAGTTTATTGTATTTTACTTTTCATGGATAGCCTGTTTAACTTCTTTAGCATTATTAGGTAAATTTCTTAACATTATTTTAATTATTGAGAAAATAATTTATATTGTGTAGGTTTTACACATTACAATATGTGTAAAAAATACACACTAACGATTTTTATTAATTATTAAGCTTGCATTTTATGAGAAAAATTTTCAACTTTTCTTTGTTACTATTACTATGCACACTATTTGCCCAGGTTGCATTTGCACAAAAAACAATTACGGGTAGGGTAACTAATGTTGCTGATGGGATTGGCTTACGTGGTGTAACTATATCTATCAAGGGAAGTAAAACTTCAACACAAACCAATCCTGATGGCTACTTTTCTATCCCGGCTAACCCCGGTGCTGTATTAGTTTTCAGCTCGGTAGGATTTGCCCCGAATGAACAATTGATACCTGCTGATGGAGCAGCTATGTCTATTGCTATGACAGAAGTTACGCAAAGACTTGAAGACGTGATTGTGGTTGGTTATGGTACCCAGCGCAAAAAAGACCTGACAGGTTCTATTGCAAAAATTACCGCTGACAAAATTGCTAATGTACCAGCCCCGAGCTTTGAAAGTGCACTTGCTGGTAAAGCAGCGGGAGTACAAATTACTACCAGTAACGGGCTTGCAGGTTCAGGTGCTATCATACGCATCAGGGGAATAAGCACTGTTAACACGCAAGCCGATCCTCTATTTGTGATAGATGGACTACCTATAAATATGGAAGGTGGGATACTGGGTGGGCCAACACGTAATTCAGTTGCACAGGATAGAAATCCTTTAGCCAATATTAACCCTAATGATATTGAATCAGTTGAAATTTTAAAAGATGCATCAGCAGCTGGTATCTATGGATCAAGGGGGGCCAATGGCGTTATATTAATTACAACCAAAAAAGGTAGAGGAAAAGGAAAACTAACTTTTAGCACACGATTAGGTTTAAGCACGCCATCTCTTAAACCCAAATTTGTAAATAAAGATACCTGGTTGGCTATGCGACAGGAAGCATGGGAAGCAGATGGTAATACAGGGCCGCAGCAAAACTTGCCGGGTGGATTAACCTTAGCACAGGCACAAGCAACACCTGAAACTGACTGGTGGAAATTGGCGACCCAGACAGGATTTAGCCACGAATATAACCTGGCATATTCAAAAGGAAACAAGATATATAATGCATACCTGGCAGGCGTGTTTTCAAAACAAGAGAGCTATGTAAAATACAATGATTATACACGTCTTGGATTGAATGGTAATTTTGAATATAAGAAAATAAAAAATCTCACCCTCGGCGTAAGAGGAGCTTTAAACAGCGGCGTAAACAATTTATTGAACAATGCCTGGAACGGTGGCCTAGGGTTATCCATGAGTACAGCATTGCCATATTATCCTGTTTATAATGCGGATGGTAGTTACTTTAGAGCTGATGGCCCAACTACCTGGGAATTTGGTAATTCGGGAAATAATTTTATGGCCCAGAGGGATATAAGCAGGTTCCGGAATACTGACAAAAGGTATATGGTTGGTAGTTCTGCATCCTATAACATCACAAAAAAGCTTACAGCTGCTACCAATGCAGGCTATGAAGCAAGCAGTGGGCTCTTTACAGGTTATAATAAATTTGTAACTAAGCTGGGTACTAAAGCAACTGTTTCCAATATAGGCAATGCAAACTATAACATCTCTAACTATACAAGCTTCAATTGGGGAGGAACATTAAATTATGTTACTCAAATTTCGAAAAACATCAAATTCACAGGTTTGCTTGGTGCAGAATACCAGGAACAAAAAACCAGAAATCAAAACTTTTTTGTAGACACCACCAATTCGCCTCTTTTTGAAGATGGAAAAAATGCAAAATACACTAACCTGAAAAAAACCACCCCTTTTACTACATCATTTAATAAACTCTATCAAAGCTATTTTGCAAGAACAAACTTTAATTTCTTTGATGGCAAATATAATTTGCAGGCCTCTTTAAGAAGAGATCAATCTTCCGTATTTAGGGATAATAATAAGGTTGCTTACTTTCCTACAGTTTCAGGTGCATGGACAATTACTGACGAAAAATTCATGCAAAGCCAATCCTTATTTAATTTCTTAAAAATAAAAGGTGGATGGGGACTCACAGGAAATGACCGTATTCCCTGGGATGCCGGTTATTCAAGATATGATACTAGCCGTAGCAGCGGTAACAATTATGGCGGGAATCCAACTATATTCCAAACAAGCCTTGGTAACCCAGATTTGAAATGGGAGACTTCTACTAACCTGGACTTAGGACTTGAATTTGGCGTTTTTAAAAACAAGATTAGTGGCGAGATAGCAGTGTACAGGAAAACGTCAAAAGATATTTTATTAGATGTGCCTCAATCTGTTTATAATGGTGCTGGAGACAGGCAATGGCAAAACCAGGGAAGCATTCTTAATGAGGGTATTGAACTAACATTAAATACTATAAACATCAAAACAGGAAACTTTGCCTGGACAACAAATTTTAATATCGCACACAATTATAACGAAATTCTTGATGTGGGCAATTTACTTCCAGATGCAATTGGTGGAGGTACCAATGAAACAAGGATTATTCCTGGTTATTCGGTAGGAACAATTTATACCGTACGTTTTTACGGGGTGGATCCTGCAGATGGTTCTGCTATTTATTTAGACAGGAACGGTAAACAAACAAAGATTTTAAATGTTGATAGCCGCACTGGTGATAAAGTTCCGGTGGCAAATGTAACTCCAGATTTCACTGGTGGTTTAACGAATAATTTTAAATACAAAAATTTTGAATTAAATACCCTGTTCACTTTTGTGAGCGGAGGACATATCTGGGATAATAGTGGTAAAAGAAATATGAATTTTATTACTGACTGGCAGATTTACCAATTCATGCAGGGCAATTACTGGCGTAAACCAGGTGACATTGCAAAGTATCCAAGGCTAACGCTAAACAATCAAGGTGGAGTTACAAATGCGTGGGACAATAATACAACCTTGCAGGTTTATGATGCCAGCTATATGCGTTTAAAAGAATTAACTTTAGCTTACTTCCTGCCGGCTAAATTTATGACCAAATTTAAAATGAGTGCAGCTAAGGTTTATTTTGCAGGGTACAACCTGTTGTTGTTCACCAAATATCCTGTAGGTGACCCTGAAGGAGGTAGAGATGGTGAAGATAACGCCGCCCGTAACCAATCACCCAATGCCAATTTCTTAAACCCGCCACAGGCAAGGACTTATAATTTTGGTATAAACGTAACCTTCTAATTTTTTAAATTTTTTTATATCATGAAATTTAGTAAAATATTTTTTTTATCGCTTTCAGCAGCCTCAGTAAGCATTACTGCCTGTAAAAAGATTGAAATAAAGCCTGATGGCTCAGTTGAAACCATCCAGGCAATAACAAGGGAATCAGATGTAAAGGATGTACTTAATGCTGCATATTCACCATTAGCCGGTAGTGATTTTTACGGAGGCAGACTTCAAAAATTAAGCGAATACCTTGCCGACCAGGCCAATGGTGCTTCTGTAACAAGTTATGATGGTGATATTGTAAATTATAAAAGCAGTCCCAACGGAGGCACTTTTGAATTTTACAAGGAACCTTATTATGTAATCCAGCGTTCAAATAAAGTTATTGAAAGTATTAACCTGGTTACTTCCTCCCAGGCCACCAGGGATAATTATGTGGGGCAGGCTAAATTCCTCAGAGGCATGAGCCATTTTGAATTGGTACGGCTTTTTGCTCAACCTTATGGATATTCAACCGGTAATACGCATCCCGGCATTGTTATAAGAACAAAAAGCGAACAGGAACTTGGTAGAGCCAGGAACTCTGTAGATGAGGTGTACACATCAGTCTTAAACGATTTGAGAGAAGCACAGAATTTACTTCCATCTACAAATGGTATTTATCCAACCAAGTGGGCTGCAAAAGGATATTTGGCCCGTGTGTTTTTCCAGATGAATAAATTTGACAGCGCCTATAAATATGCTAACGAAGTGATTGCAGGCAGCACGGCTACATTTGCCAGCAGCAATACTTTTTATTTAACCAGGTTTAACAATCCCGTTTCTTCTGAAGCTGTTTTTTACCTGGTAAATGATCCAAATAATTTACGCTTTGGTGCTTTAAGAAATGACGGTGCTGAGCATCTGAGTTTAGCATTGCCAATTACGGCTTCTACCTACAGTTCAGGTACAGCTAACAGCACTGATTTGCGCAAAAACTGGTACACAAACACTGCCGGTATTCTTGGAATTAATAAATACAAGGCGAATCCATTTGTATTACCTGTACTGCACATTACAGAGTTAAAATTAATCAGGGCCGAAAGTGCAGCGGAATTAAATACTAATCTTGCTACTGCAGTTGCAGATATAAATGACATAACAAACCGTGCTTATGGGGGAACATTAACAGCTTTATTACCTTCTGCATCAGCAGCCACAATAAAAAGCCGGGTAAGAGCTGAAAGGAAATTAGAAATGATTTATGAAAGCGGCGACAGGCTTCAGCAAATAAAACGTATAGGTGCCAAAGGCGAACCAAGTGTAAGCCATGGCGGCGCTCCATGGAACTGCAATGGAATGTTGCTGCAGTTTCCAGCAAGTGAATTCAATGTAAATGCTAATTTTATACCTAACGTTACAGGGGGATGTTTATAATAAAAAATATTAAAAAAAATCACCAATGAAAAAAATAACAACCATACTGGCCATTTCAGCATTATTAGTTTTTGCTGGATGCAAACCAGAATCAATTAAAGATTACCAGGCTAATTCAGCCTACAGCCTCGATGCCTTACAGGGACAATGGAAGTTGATGAAAGTTACTCAAACAGATGAAGATTCTAAAAGGAAGCTTTTTCCTTATAAAACTCTTGATCTTACTACTTCAATGAATTTAACGGACATAGCAATAAACCTTAATCTTGCCTCTGCGGTACCAGCAACTTTTACGGCAGCCTACGGTAATGCCCCTAAAATATTTAAGCTTACTACTGGCAACTGGAAATTAGATGATAATTCCAAGCCAGGAAAATTATGGTTGATAAACGGAACGGATACGGCAAAATTTACCATCGGCTCATACAACCAATTGGCAAGCAAAAAATTGGTATTAAAGCAGGTAAAATATTTAGGAACGGCTGCAATGATCACCTACGAATATGAATTTTCTAAAAACTAATTAATAAAAATTCAGATAATATGAAAAAAATAATCTTTTTAATATTTTGTTTGTTTAGCCTGGCGCTTTCTGCCCGGTCGCAAACTTCAGGTGCAGTTGTTACTACCATTCCTTCAAGTTTCACTGCAGAAGATGTAGTTAAAATCATCGTAGATGTTTCTGCTGTAGGCAACCTGGCAGGAAAGGAGCCATTGTATTTATGGACATTTACGCCTAACAATCCTCCCCCTGGAAATGGTGACTGGACCAACTCTAACGAGGTAAGAAGAATGACGAAAGAAGCCACTAATAAATGGAGCGTAACATTTAAACCAACAGACTACTATGGAGTAGCACCTTCTGAAATAACCAGGATTCAATTTTTAGTAAAAGCAAAAGATGGAACAGGAGATCAAAAAACAAATGATATAACACTGAACGTAGATCCCCTGATTTATGTTCCAGTTGTATTCAGAACCTTTCCCAAATTTGTAGGAGTAAATGAAATCATTACAGCTTACCTGGATCAAAATTATGCTACTGATGTTGTAACAGAGCGTATGCTTCCTGCAACTGTTGAAATTTCTCTTTTCAATGGAGCAATACAGGTAGGAACAACCCAATCAGTTAATTTAAAAAATGAAGGAAACAAAGTTTGGTCCTATATATTTTTTCCACCAGCGTTTTTTAACTTATCAGCAAATGCTGTTGCGGACCGGTTGAAATTTAAATTTAAAGGAACTGGCAGAGATGGAGGAGGTAATATTATCCCCGCCGAAAGTCCTCTTTTTGAAAAAGCATTAGATGATTTAATATCGAAATAAGTATCTTAAAAATAATAAAAATGAAAAAATTATCCCTCATAATAGCAATTGCCATTGCATTATTTAGTGGCTGTAAAAAGCAGGACTTTAATACAACTGTAAATGGTGAGTCTAATGGTGCTTTCAGATTAATAAGCCCTACCGCTGGTACAAACCTTCAATTAAATTCTGCAACGCCCGCAGTGAATATTGATATTACCTGGTCTGCATCAACACCAGGCGTAAAAACGACGCCTACTTACATGTGGGTAGCCACCCCTAAAACAGGAAATATTGATTCACCACTTATTTCTATTCCTTCCAATAACATGGGAAAGGATACCAAATTAACTATTAGTTACCAGCAGTTAGACCAGGCACTTGCAGCTAAAGGAATAGCAGCTGGTGCTTTAGCAGATTTAATCTGGACAGTAGTTGCAGACAATGGATCAACAAAACTTAAAAGCTCTGATGTGTTTGGCTTAAAGATTACACGTTTTGGTGACGGCACTACGCCGTTTAATATTTATGGACCATTATCCTCTACTACAATTATGGAATTGGATCCAGGTTCTACTACAAATTTGATTGTATTTAAATGGCAAAAATCTACTCCAACTTTGGCAGCTAATACCGTGAAATACAGGCTTCAGATTGTGAATGATTCTGCAGATTTTATTTCACCATTTATACTTGATATTCCCAGTGATAATAACGGCCTCGATACCACACGAACATTTACACACAAAGCATTTTCTGATTCTTTATCGGCACATGGATTAAACGACCTTAGTCAGGTATCCAAGTTAAACTGGAGAGTGGTGGCCACTTCAGGAAATTTTTCATTGGCATCAAATTTTAAAAATGTTCTTTATTTAATTCGTGAAATTAAAATGTACATGGTAGGTAGCTTCCAGGGATGGGATCCTGCAAATGGCATAAGAATGATACCTGATAACAGGGCGGGTTTATTGAACAATATGTTTTATGCCTACATTTATTTACCTGCTAATACTATATTTAAGTTTCTGCAAGGCCAGGATTGGAGTGCAACAGCATATGGAGATGCTGGTGCCGGAAACATAAGCCCAAGTGGCGGAAATATACAAGTAAACACAGCAGGTTTTTATAGATTATCTATGAATAAAACAACATTAAAATATAACATAATGGCTGGCCGCATGGGATTTGTTGGTGGTGCTACAGGTGCAAATTGGAATCCCCCGGGTGTGTTTCCTAATTATGCATTAGGCAACGCTGGTACAAACCTCTTTGTTGGCCTCACCAATTTTACTTCAGGTGGATGGAAATTGATAGATAACGACCAATGGAATAATGGAAGCCAGGCAGTAGATGAAACCCGGAGTTATGGAACATCAGGTGGCGATGGCAGCACATTAGATGTGAATGCTGGTAATTTTAATGATTATGCTACACCGGGCCGTTACAGGGTGATATGGGATGCACGTGATGTGAAAAATGTAAGATATTGGACAAGCCCGGCAACAGAAATGAGAGTTGTGGGGGATGGGATGAACCAGGCTGGAGTGAATGATTGGGATCCGCCTACTTCCCCTCAAATGACCTACACAGGAAATGGTATCTGGACCCTTACAATAGCCTTAAAAGCAAACAAGGATATTAAATTTTTGGCAGGTAATAACTGGGGCGCTTTTGATTATGAAGACAACAGCGGCCAAAACCAGCTCACAGGCACAGACAGGCCCATTAAATGGGAAGGGGGTAATAATTTTAAAACGCCAACAACAGCTGGTTCCTATACTATCATATTGAATGAGAACCTGCAAACGATGCGGATTAATTAATTTTTGGAATGAAGTGTTCAATAGGGTTGACATAACTGTCAGCCCTTTTTTAAACAAAAAAAAGTGTACATGAAAAATTCAAAAACCAAATTCAATGTAATACTCAACACAGCTTTAACGCTTTGTATTTTTATTGCCGATAGCTACGCCCAGTTGCCTGTAAAAAATATTGGCAATGTAAAAAAGATAAATATTGCAAGCCAGGTCATTAGTATGATTACGGATAATGCCAATGTAGCTATTACCGTTTTCAGCCCGTCGGTGATCCGCATCCGGGTAAATGACCGTCCATTTAAAAATATAAATTCGTATGCCGTTGTTGCCGAACCGGAAAAAACAAATGTGAGTTATGTGCAAGCTGCCAATTCCGTTACTTTGACCACTGATTCCATTATTCTCATTATCGGTAAAAATCCTTTTTCACTTAGCTTTTATACCAAAGAAAATAAACTTATCAATGAAGATGAACCCGGGCTGGGCATATCATGGGTAGGAACTGAAGTGACATCTTATCGCCACATGCAGGAAGGGGAGCGGTTTATAGGCCTTGGCGAAAAAACGGGCGACCTTGATCGCAAAGGCAATGGGTATACAAACTGGAACACAGATGCCTTTGGATATTCGGCAGGACAGGATCCTATTTATGCCAGTGTTCCTTTTTATATGGGCATTCACAACAACTTGAATTATGGTATTTTCCTGGACAATACTTTCCAGACTGATTTTAATTTTGGCGCAAGCAATAATCGCTTCTCTTCTTTTGCTGCAAGGGACGGCGAATTAAATTATTATTTTATTTACAACACTAACGTAACAGGAATAATTAAATCTTACACCTGGCTTA
Organism: Ferruginibacter sp.; assembly: GCA_040110925.1. Classification (GTDB taxonomy): domain Bacteria; phylum Bacteroidota; class Bacteroidia; order Chitinophagales; family Chitinophagaceae; genus Ferruginibacter. The sequence goes on from JBDSYV010000109.1 coordinate 30,345, forward strand.
CGGGCCGCATGAAACTTCCGCCTTTATGGAGTTTAGGTTACCAGCAAAACCGGTATAGTTATTATCCTGATACAGAAGTTTTGCGCATAGCACAAACATTGAGAGAGAAAAAGATTCCTGCAGACGGCATTACCCTTGATATTCATTACATGGACAGGTACCAGTTGTTTACCTGGAACAAAGAGCGTTTTCCTGATCCTCTAAAAATGACGAATACTCTGAAAAATATGGGTTTCAGAACTACTGTGATTGTTGACCCCGGTATAAAGGTAGAACCTGGCGCCGCTGCTTTTGAAAGAGGGCTACAGCAGGGGGCTTACATAAAATATCCTGATGGAAAAAATTATACAGGAATGGTATGGCCGGGATGGTGTCACTTCACTGATTTTACATCAGAAAAAGGAAGAGATTTTTGGAGAAAGGAAATGAAATTTTTTAGTGACAATGGTGTTACCGGCATCTGGAACGATATGAACGAACCAGCCACATGGGGCCAAAAAATTCCCAGCAATGTCCTCTTTGATTTTGAAGGAAGAAAAGGAACCATACTGGAAGCACATAATGTTTATGGCTCCCTGATGGCACGCACCAGCTATGAAGGGGCAAAAGCGGCTAATCCAAACGAGCGCCCTTTTGTACTCACCCGTGCCGGCTATGCTGGTATGCAGCGCTACACTGCTATATGGACAGGTGATAACCGCTCGGAAGATAACCATATGATTGCGGGCGTAAGACTATTAACCAGTCTTGGCCTAAGTGGTGTGCCTTTTACCGGGATGGATATTGGAGGCTTCACTGGTAATCCCTCAACTGGCTTGTATGCAAGATGGATACAGCTCGGAGCTTTCTTTCCATATTTTAGAAATCATACGGCTATCAACACTAAATCATCAGAGCCATGGGCCTTTGGTGAGGAGGTAACAGAGATTGCCAGGAATTATATCAGCCTTCGATATAAACTGATGCCATATCTCTATAGTAGTTTTTATGAGGCTACTCAAAATGGTATGCCGGTAGTGCGTTCGCTTGCTATTGATAATACTTTTGATAAAAATATTTATAACAATCAATATCAGAATCAATTTTTATTTGGCCCATCTATTATGATCGTACCTGTAGAAAGCGGAAAGGATTTTATAAAAACTTACTTCCCTGCAGGTAATTGGTATAATTTATATACGGATGAAAAAGAAAACGGCAGCCAGGAAAAAATTCTTTCATTAAGCATGCAGCAATTACCTGCCTATGTAAAAGAAAGCAGCATCATTCCCATGCAAAGCCTGGTGCAATCAACATCCGATAAACCTACAGATACATTGTTGCTGCATATTTACAAAGGTAATGTACCAAACAGCTATACTTTTTATGAGGACGATGGGAAAACTTTTGATTATGAAAAAGGTGCTTATTATAAAAGAATAATCAGTTATGACCCTGCAAATAAATTGATCAGTTTTTCTGTAGCTGAGGGAAG
>JBDSYV010000110.1:0-3607 GCA_040110925.1 Ferruginibacter sp.
CAGTCCAATACTGCGCTGGATTTAATAAGTGGGTTGCCTACAGATTTTCCCAGAAGAGATTTCTGGGGATTCACTTATGGATCTGATGTGAGGGATGAAGCAATGGTGCTGGAAACTTTAACGCTTACCGGGAAACGAGACAAGGCCTTATCAATGGTTACCACTATTGCTGCAAGGTTAAATTCCGAAAGCTGGTACAGCACACAAACCACGGCTTATGCCTTAATGGCTATTGCAAAATTTTGTCGCAAAAATCCATCAGGGCAAAAGATAACAGGGCAGGCAGTAATTAATGGAAATAAAATCAATGTAAATTCTTCTTCGTATATCATGCAAATCCCTATTTCAATGAAGGATGGCAACAACAGCATAGCTATGCTAAACCAGGGTGGCAACAATTTATTTATAAAACTGGTAACGCAGGGCAAGCCTTTAACCGGAGACACAGTAAAGATTATTAATAACACTGGCCTGCTATTAATGAACACAGCATATATCAGCCAGGATGGAAATCCTATTCCCGTAAATGCATTAGCCCAGGGAAAAGATTTCATTGCAAAAGTAATTATTAAAAATACTGGCAAACGTGGCAGTTATACACAAATGGCTTTAGCACAAGTTTTCCCATCAGGATGGGAAATACTAAATGCCAGGATGGCGGATGGTGAAGGTAAATACAGTTCTTCTCCTTTTACTTACCAGGATATAAGGGATGACAGGGTTTATACTTATTTTGATATAAAGCAAAATGAAACGCTTACGTATTATGTACAGTTGAATGCCACATATCCAGGCAGGTATTTTTTACCGGTAAACAGTTGCACTGCCATGTATGACAACAGCATTACAGCATCGGTAAACGGGCGATGGGTTGAGGTGATGAAACAATAACCCCACTCCCGCCACCACCATCTCCCTTTGGAAAGAGGGTTGGGGGTTTACAATACTCTTTTAATAATCCGAAGTTTATGCGTTCGCTTGCCTGTATTTCTATGTATTATTCCGGAATCATCTATGGTATCCACACGTACCTGTCCTGATGCATGAATAATTTGTGTGGGGCTTAATAAAATTCCTACATGACTGATGATGCCTGCAGGTTCTTCAAAAAAAGCGAGGTCGCCGCATTTTGCCTCCTGCAGGAGATCAACTACAACGCCTTGCTGCGCCTGCATGTGAGCATCACGTAATAAAGAAATACCGGCAATTTTAAATACCATTTGTGCAAAGCCGCTGCAGTCAATCCCAAATACTGATCTGCCACCCCAGCAATAAGCAGTGTTTAAAAATGCAAAGGCAATGCTTTCCAGATTCTTTTTGTGGATGTTTTTGTGCAACGGAGCTGATGTTGAAAACTGGCCGGCATAAATTGAGCTCCCATAAGGCACAATTAATTTTTCACCGGCATAATTAATTTCATTTACCCAGTCTGAGGCATAGCCAGCTGCATCAGGAAGTTCATTTATTTTAGTGAACTGGTTTAGCCTTACCCAACCATAATAACCATCCCAACTACATTTAATATAGGCCCAGCCTTCTTTGTTTTCTTCCATCACTTCAGCCGTTTCTCCAAATAAAAACTGGCTGCTCATTTCACTGCGGTGGTCTGCCGATTTTCTTATAGGCGCTACGGGTAAAGTACACATTACATAAGCCATACAATCGGGTTGTTTTTTTAAAAAGCAAAAGTACATGATGAATTGATAATGGTATAATTGATAATTCACAATTCACCATCTACCTTTCAATTTATGGAAAGTTGGTTATGTTTACATCAATAAAATAACCATGTGCTATTTTGAATAAGCAACACTACCACGATATAGAGGATAAAGAGTTAATGAATCGTTTTTACAATGATGGCAATAATGAATGGCTGGGCATAGTATTGCAACGCTATACATTGTTAATATTTGGTGTTTGCATGAAATATTTAAAAAATGAGGAAGCTGCAAAAGATGCAGTACAACAAGTTTTTTTAAAAGTGATAAACGAATTACAAAAATATAAGGTTGAATACTTTAAAAGCTGGTTGTACATGGTTGCAAAAAACCATTGCCTTATGCAACTAAGAGATAAAGGAAAATACACTGCAGAAATAAATGATAACCTGCTGTCAACAATGCCTGATGAAGATGCAAAGAATGAAGCGGTTGAAAAAGATTACACCCTGCAGCAGATGGAAAAAGCTATGCTGCAACTGAATGAGGAACAACAGCTTTGTGTAACTTTGTTTTATCTCGAAAAAAAATCTTACCAGGAAGTAGCAATTCAAACAGGCTTTAACATAATGCAAGTGAAAAGTCATATACAGAATGGAAAGAGAAATTTGAAAATACAGATGCTAAAAATGCAGCATGAGAAATGATTTAAAAAACATATTATCAAATCTTAATCATGACATTGAACAGGACAAGCTCCTGCAATACCTGAATGAGCATCTTGATGCAGCCGAAGCACATGAAGTAGAAAAACATTTGAATGATGATCCTTTTCTTAATGATGCAATGGAAGGACTTCAACTAATAAGATCAAAAAACAAACTCCCCATTACCTTACAACAACTTAATACAGGGCTTAAGCAACAAATAAAAAAATCAAAAAGAAAAAGGGTAAAGGCGCTAAATATACAACAGCCCTGGATTTATTATACAATCATCCTCCTATTGGTACTTTGTGTTATTGCCTATTTGGTCATAAAAAAAACAGTCCAATAAGGCCAGGTTTTATTTACCACTTTCAAGAGAATAAATATGCAAACAGATTTTCTCATCATTGGCTCCGGCATTGCAGGACTTACCTATGCCCTTAAGACTGCCGAAGAATGTCCCGATAAAACGATAACCATTCTTACCAAGGCACAAAGTGATGAAACCAATACAAAGTATGCCCAAGGCGGTATTGCAGGCGTAATGGATTTCAGTCATGATAGTTTTCAAAAACATATTGATGATACGTTGATAGCGGGAGATGGATTGTGTAATCCTGCAATTGTAGAGATAGTAATTAAAGAAGGCGTAGACAGGATTAATGAACTTATAAGCTGGGGAGCAAGATTTGATAAAGACCCGGATGGGGATTATAAACTTGGTAAAGAAGGTGGCCATAGTGAAAACCGGATACTGCACCATAAAGATGTTACCGGCCAGGAGATGGAACGCACCTTGCTGGAAGCCATAAAAAAATGCAGCAACATAAACCTGATCACAGAGTGTTTTGTACTGGACCTTATTACACAGCATCACCTTGGATACCTTGTTACAAAAAGCACACCTGATATTGAATGTTATGGTGTGTATGTTCTTAATCTTTCTACAAAAAAAATAGATAAAATATTAGCTGATATTATTTTGCTGGCAGCAGGTGGAAACGGGCAGATTTACAGGAGTACCACTAATCCTGCAATTGCTACTGGTGATGGCGTGGCTATGGTTTACAGGGCAAAGGGCCGCATTGAAAATATGGAGTTCATCCAGTTTCATCCTACTGCATTATACGAACCGGGCATTCGTGGTCAGTCATTTCTAATTACAGAAGCAGTAAGAGGTGATGGAGGCATATTGCGTAATCATGATGGAGAAGCATTTATGAGCCGGTATGATAGCCG
>JBDSYV010000111.1:0-44987 GCA_040110925.1 Ferruginibacter sp.
AGCGAAGATGCAGATCTTGAAGAATTGGGTGAAATAGAAATCAGCGGAAAAAAATACACCTGGAACACGAAGCAAACTGGCGCCGTGGGAAGGATGATAATTGATAAACCGTTCCTGCAAATTGTGGAAGAACTTCAGGCGCAATTAGCTGTAGAAAAATTTGGTAACGAGATCATTGGCCAGGTAAAGAAATATTACCGTGCAGGAGAAACCATCGAACAGGCAACTTTTGAATTTGTAAATGCATTATTCAGTCAATTTGGATTATTGATTTTGCTTCCTGATAATGCTGCGCTGAAAAAATCTTTTGTACCCATAATGAAAAGAGAACTGGAGCAGCAATTTTCTGCGGATGCAGTTGCAGAAACCATAAAATATTTTCCTGCTGAATATAAAATACAAGCGGCAGGAAGGGAGTTGAATCTTTTTTACCTGCATGAAAATATTCGTGAAAGAATTGAGACTACAAAAGATGGGTTTTCTATCGCCAATACCAGCCTGCATTTCAGTAAAAGTGAAATTTTGCTGGAACTTCAAAACCACCCGGAGCGTTTTAGTCCAAATGTAATTCTGAGGCCTGTGTTCCAGGAGCTCATTTTGCCCAATATTATTTTTATAGGCGGTGGCGGCGAACTAGCTTACTGGCTTGAACTGAAAAAAGTTTTTGAGACTGCCAATATTTTTTTCCCGATGCTGGTATTACGGAATTCTTTTATGCTGGTTCAAAAAAAGCAAATAGAACTTATCCATAAACTTCAATTGAATCCTGTTGATTTCTTTATTCCTGTAAATGATTTGTTTAAATCTATTATTCAAAAATTGTCTTCAATACAAATGCAACTGGATGAAGAAAAAAAATCAGTTTCTGATTTATATCTTAAAATTGCTGAGACAGCGGCAAAAGTTGACAGGAGCCTTCTGCCTCATACTCAAAACTTAAAAGTAAAAACATTAAAGCGCCTGGGGCAGCTTGAGCAAAAAATGTTGCGTTCAGAGAAGAAAAAATTTGAAGCTACTGAAAGGCAAATCAACAAAATAAAAGCTTCATTATTCCCTGGTGGAACATTACAGGAGAGAAAGGATAACTTGCTTTACTGGTATGCAATATGTGGCAAAGATTTTTTGCTGGAAATTTATAAAAGCTCTAAAGGGCTAGAACAATCTTTTTGTATCCTGAAACAATCTTAGGGGTTCAAAAGACTAAAGAACTCCATTATATATAACTACACTGTGTCTGTTTGTTCAGACTGATTCTTTTGCCTGGATAATTTTTGCCATTTTCCATAAGTTGCACTTCGCCATAACCACTCCAACGGTCCGTAATTAAAATAGCGCAACCAGATTGTGCTGGTAAATATTTGCATAATGTAAACGCAGATAGCAAAAATTGTCCAGGCAGTTGGTCCCATATTTCTCACTCCTAAACCAAGCTTTGTAAATACAAATAAACCTATCAGGGTATGCATGATGTAGTTGGTTAGAGCCATTTTGCCTACCGGAGCCAGGCTGTTCAAAAGATGTTTAATAGGTTTTATTTGATATATCAAGGCAAAGAATGAAGCATAAGCCAAAGCTAATGGAGCCACACCAAAAGCATAAGCAATGGTTTGGTACATACCGTTCATGGTTAATTTATAATAGCCTCCGGCTTCCTTAAAAAATGCCATCAGGTAATTTGCCGGAAGCCCTATAATCAACCCTCCAACCAAAATTCCCCACAATAGTTTTTTATTTTCCTGGAGCCTGTTGAAAACCTTTGTTCTGCCAATAACCAAACCAATAAGAAACATTCCAAACACTTTAAATATCCGGTCTTGAAAAAGCAGGTCGCCGTAGCGCCATAATATGCCGTGAAAGTTAAGTTGCATCATTCTCCAAAAATTATCTCCACCTAACCCCATCGCTAAATCACGATCATTATTTACCCCCAACTGTGTATCTAAACGAATATTATAGTCTATTAAATATTGGCCGGGGTTGAATACTGCAGGGTTCATCATTTTTAATGCATACCACCCAATGGGACTCAGGATGCAGAGAACTGCAATGATAAATAATGTTTTATTGCTGAACTTTCGAAATGGTATCAACAAAAAACCGACCATAGCATAAAAGGCCACTATATCTCCTGTCCATAAAATCAGGTGCATAAAACCAATGAATAATAACACCAATAATCTTCTTTTAAATAAGGATAATACCTGTTTGTTCGCATCGGCTTTGGAAAGATATATTGCAAAGCCAATCCCGAAGAGCATGCTGAATAGCGAATAGAATTTACCTTCTAACAACATCAACTGTAAAAAATTTGTTGTATGATCATAAGAAGCAAAAGCAACTGCTGCTTTTTCAGCATCCGTAAAAGCCCAATAAAAACTAAACCCTTCCAGGTTCATTATAAAAATTCCCAGGATGGCAAAGCCTCGTAACACATCTAATAATTTAATCCGCTGGCTGCTTTGCATGGGTTGCAGTGTAGTAGAAGGCATATTTTATTGTTTTGTGTAGTGACAATTATATTTTAAGATAATGTGTTTTTATGAGAAGATTGAAAATATAAACTAAGAATACTTGCTCACAAATAGCTCAGCCACCATTTTTCTTTATGATTTGTTTTATACCTGTCGTACCATTTACAAAGAGGATAAAGAGCCAGTACAATTGCTATCCAGATTACGTAAACAGCAGGTAAAGAAAATCCATAACCTTTTATTGATGGGAAAATATCTGCTATCATTGCTTTCCATCCAAATCCTGTTAATTGTGCTGCCAGCATTGCCAAAAGATGAATGAGATAAATATGCAGAATATAATAGAACATTGGAACTCTTCCATAAACGCTGACAAACTTTGTAAAACCATTTAATGGGTTTTCCGCAAAGGCTAAAAAAATAATTGCAGGGCCTAGTGTAATCAAAGTATACAACAATGATGGTGGATATTTGGTAACATTGATAAAGGAAAAAAAGGAAAATAGTGCTGATTGTTGAATAGACCAAAGTTGTTGGTCACCATAAATATTTGCAGCCCTGAGGATAACAAACAGCGCTATCGTTGATCCTCCAAGAATTAGCAGCCATTGCTTTCTTTTTACCGGATCGAGATCTTTTTTATATAGGGCTCCAAAGCAATAACCTAATGCACTTATTCCAATCCAGGAAAGTACAGGGTAGCCTGTAATAATTAAATGGCCGTAAAAATTGAATGGTCTTGGTTCATGCAGTTCATCCCAAATAAATGCTTTCCATCCCATTCCAGGCACATGAAAATTATCCAGTAGATTATGCCCACATACAATGATAATTCCTATAATAAGAATAAGTTTAAAAGGTAAATAAATCAAAGCTGATAAGGCGATCATGCTTACGCCCAATGCCCAAATGGTAATTAATGCACTTACTGGAAAATGAATATTAAACGACCAACCAAAATAAATTAATGTTATCTCCAGAAACATTAACCATAAGCCCCTGGTAAATAAAAAAAAGGATAATTTCTTTTTCGTTTTGCGCTGCCCTACAAAAAAAGCGGATGTACCTGCAAGGAACATAAATACCGGGGCACAAAAGTGTGTAACCCAGCGGGTAAGAAAAATTGCAGGGCTGGTAAGCGAAAGATCAAGAGGCTCGTAAGATTGGGCAGACCAGTGAAAATAATCTCTTACATGATCCAGCGCCATGATGATCATGACAAATCCTCTTAATAAATCTATTGAGTGAATTCTGTAAGCCGGTTGTAGGGAGAGAGCAGTTGTTTGCATAAGTATATGTTTTGGTTATTCCCGTCATCAGCTGCAGGCCCTGCCGTCTGATGAAAGTAATCTTCTCCCAAACCGCTACCTGGGCTGATAGCAGGCGACAGGGATGTTGAATTTCTTAACCTCGCCAATTATCTACTGTCCATTGTGTATTGCTTATTTTCCTTTAACCTCTTCCACCATCTTCATCACATCTGCTTCAAGTTCCTTTTTATAATTGATAAGCACTTGAGATAAGGCTTCATCATGTGTGGCTATTATCTGCGCAGCAAGTATGCCGGCATTCTTTGCTGCATTTAATGCAACTGTTGCAACCGGTACACCATTGGGCATTTGTAAAATAGATAACACAGAATCCCAACCATCAATAGAATTGGAAGATTTTACAGGAACTCCAATAACAGGTAATGTTGTATAAGAAGCCACCATACCTGGTAAATGTGCAGCACCGCCAGCACCAGCGATTATAACTTTGAGTCCTTTTTGTTTTGCTTCCTTAGCATATGTGCGCATGCGTTCAGGTGTTCGGTGTGCAGATACGATAGTAATTTCATATGGAACATCAAATTTTTCCAATATATCAGCAGCAGCTTTCATAATCACCATATCACTTTGACTTCCCATAATTATTCCAACAAGTGCCTGCATAATTTTGTAATTAATTTAAAATAAAATCTACCGGAGTAAGAAAAATAACTAAGGAAAGGTATAATAAAATCAACAAAATTTTATTAAGCATTTTTTCAATTTGAAAATGAAATTTTAAATTGAAAAAAGTTTTAGCCCTCTCCTTTGGAGAGGGTTGGGAGAGGCTGCCTATCTCACCAAATCCCCCCTCAACCTAAGCAACTCTGTTTCTGCAACTTTTGTATTATACCTGGCCGCTATCAACCTGTTATATGCATCTTCAAGGCTACGTTGTGCTTCACGCAATTCCATGTTGCTCGTTACGCCCAACCGGAAACGTTCGCTGGCAATGTAAACATTTTCTTTAGCCAGTACAATGTTTTCTTCCTCCAATGCCAACGCTTTTTTCTGCAATTCATAATCCTGGTAGGCAATACTTATACTATTATCTATTCTTGCTTTTTGTAAATCGTATTGAATTTGCTGGTAGCTGATATCAAGTTCTGCAGTCTGTATCAGCCTTCTTGTATTGAAGTAATTAAAAATGGGAATGGTAGCTCCTACACCATAATTGAAACCGCGATTCTGGTTGAACAATGGTGTAAAATTATTTACGACCAGTTGGTTTTCTGTCCTCGAAAAATTATAAGCACTGTTCAATGAAATCGTAGGCCATCGTTCAGCTTTTCTTTCTTTTAAACTTAGGTTGGCAATCTTAATATTTTGTTTTGCTGAAAGTAATGCAGGGTTATTTGTAGCAGCCTGGTTTAAAATATCTGTTACTATTAAATCATTATTGATTGGTATACTATCTGCCACTTCATACCTTGTACCCGGGGCAAATACCGTTAACAGGTTCAATTGTTCTTTCAGTTGATCTATCAATGTCATCTGGCGCAACCTTGCTGCCCTTTGTGCGTTTAAATCCACTCTTGATTGCAGCAGTTCGGGTTTTGCTCCAAGGCCCACACTGAATTTTTTTTCAGCCTGCTTTACTCTTTCTTCATTAAGTCCCATCAGTTCTTCAATGGCCCTTAACTGTTGTTTTTGTCTAACAATATTGTAATAAGTTTTTATTATATCAGCTACAGAAGTAACCAACTGGGTTTTGATGTTCAGTTCTCCAAGCTTTACAAACTCTGCAAATTTATCCCTTGTTGCAAACATTTTAAATCCATCAAATACCACCCAGTTAAGATTTACGGCAGAAGAAAAATTATTTGATTTTATGCCACCCTGCTTACGAACAGTTCCATCAGCCAGCTTTTGATTGGTATTGTTATTATTGAACACCAGGTTGACTGTTCCGTTTACTCTTGGAAGAAAACCGGCATAGGCATAACTATTATTCAATGCAAATAGTGAGGAGTCATTCCTTAATAAACGGATATCATAATTATTCTGTAATGCAGCAGCAACAGCCTCTTCTACTGTTAACACCTGCTGGGCAAAGGATTTATTCATCAACAGCAAAAGGCTGAATCCAATCAACATGCTAAAAAAATACTTCATATTCCAATTTCTTTTATACAGTAAGCGAAGTAGGTTCCATTTCATCCAGTGCGTTGGCTTTTTTCTTTGTTGATAGATAAGTGTAAACTGCCGGTACAATAAAGAGCGTTAGCAATAATGAAAACATTACGCCACCTACAATAACAATACCTAACGGAATCCGGCTCGTTGCGGCATCCCCGATGGAAAGTGCCAATGGCAAAGCGCCTAACGACATTGCAAGACTCGTCATTAAAATAGGCCGGAACCTTGCAACGGCTGCATCAATTGCAGCAGGCACTTTTTTCTCACCTGCCAGTTGCTTTTTATTTGCAAAATCCACAATTAAGATCCCGTTTTTTGTTACCAGGCCTATCAGCATAATCATTCCTATCTGCGAAAAAATATTCAAAGTCTGATTGAACAGCCATAAGGATAGTACGGCCCCGGCTAAGGCCAATGGTACCGTAATCATGATTGTAAATGGATCAATGAAACTTTCAAACTGGGCTGCAAGCACAAGAAAAATTAATGCGAGTGCAAGGAAGAAAGCAAAGTATGTATTACCACTACTTTCCGCATAGTCACGGGATGCACCAGACAATGATGTTCTGAAACTTTCATCAAGTACACTATCGGCTATGGCCTGTATTTCTTTAATACCATCGCCAACTGTTTTTCCATCAGCAAGGCCGCTGCTTATGGTAGCAGAACGATACCGGTTAAAGTGGTAAAGCGTAGGCGGTGTTACATCTTCTGAAATCTCCAGCAGATTTATCAGTGAAATGGATTCACCTTTTGTATTGGTAACATAGAGGTTTCTTAAATCACCCGGGTCATCACGATCAGCCCGCTCTACCTGGCCCAGCACCTGGTATTGTTTACCACTTTTTGTAAAATATCCCATCCGCTGGTTACTCAGTGCTAATTGAAGTGTTTGAGAAATATCCTGGACAGAAACGCCAAGTTCACTTGCTTTTAACCTGTCAATATTTATTCTTATTTCGGGTTTATTAAATTTCAGATCTGCATCAGGGTTTTGCAGTACGCTGCTTTTAGTAGCTGCATCAATTATTTTGGGCAGCGCTGCTTTGAGCTTATCCGCATTGGTATTTTGAATTACAAACTGAACAGGTTGCCCGCTTCGCCGGTTTACCGCAATTGTTTGATCCTGCACGGCAAATGTGCGGCCTTCATTAAAGCGTGGGAGATTTTTATTTACCCATGATACAATATCCTGCTGGCTGCGGAAACGTTCAGAAGGCTTTACCAACACTATTCTTACAAAGCCAGAATTGGCAGAACCAGAACCCGTAAAGCCAGGAGCGGTCATACTAACCATATATCTTTTTTCCGGAAGTGAATCCGAAAGAAATTTTGAAATTCTATCCATGTATTTATCCATGGCATCATAAGCTGTTCCCTCCGGGGCGCTCACCTGGAGCCTGAAAGCACTTTTATCTTCCATTGGTGCCAGTTCCGACTGGAGCCCTTTTCCTATAAAATAAATTAATCCAAAACAAACTATAACGGTCACCCACGCCATCCACCTCACTTTCATAAATGCAGTTAGTAAACGACGATATCCATTTTCCATCCCTGTGAAAAAAGGTTCTGTAGCTGTATAAAATTTTGAATGCTTGTGAACTTTCCTGGATAATTTAACGTTAAGCACAGGCGTAAGTGTAAGTGCTACAAATGCAGAAATTAAAACAGCACCTGCTACCACTATTCCAAACTCCCTGAAGAGCCGGCCTACAAATCCCTCTAAAAATATTATGGGCAAAAACACTACGGCCAATGTAATGGATGTTGCAATTACGGCAAAGTAAATTTCTTTTGAGCCCTCTCTTGCCGCCTGCCACTTGTTCATTCCAGCTTCCATCTTTTTATAAATATTCTCAGTTACTACAATACCATCATCTACAACAAGCCCGGTAGCAAGTACAATTGCAAGAAGCGTAAGCACATTGATGGTGAAGCCACAGAGATACATAATAAAGAATGCACCAATAAGCGAAACCGGGATATCGATCAGCGGCCTTATGGCAATCAGCCAGTCGCGAAAAAAGAGGTATATGATGATTACTACAAGGATAAATGCAATCAGCAACGTTTCTTTTACCTCACTGATGGAATTACGGATATTTTCTGTGGTGTCTGAGGATACTTCCATCCTGATATCATCCGGTAAGTCAACTTTTATTTCTTTAACCCGCTTTTGTATTTCATCCGAAATGGAAATATAATTTGTGCCTGGTTGGGGTATCACGGCGATGGCAATCATGGGTACCAGGCTTTCTTTTAAAACACTTTCTTCATTTTCTGGACCCAGTACAGCTTCTCCCACATCTCTTAGCCGAACATTACTGCCATTGATATTTTTAACTATCAGGTTATTGAATTCTTCCTCGGTATTTAGTTTGCCAAAGGTGCGGATGCCCATTTCTGTAGCATCCCCTGATAATTTTCCAGATGGCAGTTCCACGTTTTCCCTGAGCAATGCACTTTGTATATCTTTTGCTGTTAGCGAAAAGGCACTCATCTTCTCCGGGTTAAACCAGATACGCATGGCGTATTTTTTTTCACCCCAAATTGTTACGCCGCTAACGCCGTCAATTGTCTGCAATCTTTCCACAATATTATTATTGGCAAACTCCGTAATTTCAAGCGAATTTCTTTTATTACTCTGCAGCAATATAATAACCACAGGATCATTGCTGTTATCTGCTTTGGATACAACTGGTGGTGCATCAAGATCGCTTGGTAATGAGCGTAAGGCCTGCGAGACTTTATCCCTTACATCATTGGCAGCACTTTCCAGGTTGGAGCCCAGGTTAAACTCTACAGTTATATTACTGCTGCCCTGCGAGCTTTGCGATGAAATATTACGAATGCCGGCAATACCGTTTACGGCTTTTTCGAGGGGTTCTGTTATTTGCGTTTCAATAATTTCTGCATTGGCGCCAGGGTAAGAGGTACGCACACTTATATTTGGAGGGTCTAAAGCAGGATAATCTCTTACACCAAGAAAATTATAACCTATTGCTCCAAACAGAACAATAATAATACTGAGTACAATTGCAAATACCGGCCTTCTTATGCTGAATTCAGAAATGTTCATATTCGTGAATGGTGAATGGTCAAAGCGTATTAATTGGTCTATTCTAAATGCTTCTTTTCCCCTTAGTTTTTTTATACCAGCATTTTATTTTCATGGCATCACTGTTGCTTTTCAATCACTTTATCAGCATCAATTGTGGCGTCTTTTATAATCTTCAAAACCTTTTGGCGGCTAAAAACCCTGACAGCGGTTTGTAATAATTCTGTTATTGTCAGCATCTATTTTTTTCCCCATCCTTTATCCGCTGTAAGGGTTTGCAACCGCTTACAGGGATTTAATTTTCGGTTTGTTCAATTCCACTTTTGCACCAGGCTTCATACTCATTAGGCCGGTAATAATTATAGTATCACCCACTTTTAATCCTGTTGTTATCTGCACCATTGAAGAGTCTCTTATTCCTGTAGTTACATCATCAAATGAAACCGTACCGCTACGGAACACCACAACCTTCTTGCCCCTGGCCTGTGGTACAATGGCCTGCGAAGGAATCATGATGGCATTGGGATCAGGAGTAAATTGTGTTTTCACTTTAACAAATGCCCCGGGTAAAAGTTTTCCATCATTATTAGTAACTAATGCTCTTATATGCAAGCTTCGGCTGTCTTCTGAAACTGCAGCCTCTGTGGCAATCACGCGGGCTGCATAATTTTTTGGATTTCCTTCTACACTAAAATTGAGCAACTGCCCGGTAGTAATTTTCCCTGAATATTTTTCCGGAAGCGTAAAATCTAATTTCAACTGGCTGTTTTGCCTAATGGTGGTTAATGCTGTCTGAGGCGTAATGTATGCGCCAGGGCTAACATTTTTTAAACCAAGCACACCGGCAAAAGGTGCCCTCACTTCTGTACGGGTGATATTGCTACGAACAATGGCCATATCAGCTCTGATATTATTAATCTGCAATGCCTGGAGGTCATATTCCTGCTGGCTCACCCCGTCTATTTTCAATAATTCCTGGTATCTTTTTGCAGTTTGTTCGGCCACCTGTAATTGTATGCGGAGCTTATTAAGCTGGGCGACAAGGTCACCATCATATATTTTAGCTATCAAAGTGCCTTTGCCAATTGCCTTGCCTTCAGCAGCATTCAGGTAAGTCATACGGCCAGAAATTTCCGGGTGAATTTCAGTGGATTCATTGGCAATAAGTGAACCGGGTAATTCAAGGTTCTCCACAACTGGAACATTTTTTACAATGTATCCATCAACCCTGGGTAGGGGGGGAGCTCCTTTGGCCTGGGAAGTTGCCGTAATCTTTTTTTCTTTTTTGCCACAGCTTTCAAAACCTATTGTAATAAGAATAACAATAATCGTGGAAATGATTAAAAATTTACCTTGATATAACTTCACTTATTATTGATTTTTTACGAGGGGTAAAATTAAGGCAATATTAAGAGTGATTTTTTAAAAAGTTATAACTGGTAAATGCATATAGAACATTCAATGTTATTAACTGATAATCTTAAATACCAGTTAAGCTATTAAGTAAAAATACCCTCCTGGAAATGAGTTATAAAGTCTCTGCAAATAAAATCTGATTTATCTGTCGGGCCTTGTGTAATAATTCCTGTGGTTCGTTACTTATGATGGTCACATGGCCCATCTTACGACCTGGTTTAGTGGTTTTTTTACCATATAAATGTACAAAAACGTTATCCATTGCCAGGACCTCGTTAAGTCCACGGTAATTTACATCACCGGTAAATCCAGGGGCACCAACAATATTCACTAATGCTGAAGGTATAATTGCATCCGTATTCCCCAGGGGGTAACCCAGCATGATACGCCATAACATATCGAATTGGCTGCTATGCGACGCTTCAATAGTATGATGGCCGCTATTATGCACCCTTGGTGCAACTTCATTAACCCAAACATTTTCATTGTCATCCGAAAATAATTCCACTGCAAATATGCCGGGACTGTCTAAAGATTTTACAACACGAAGGGCAATGGCTTCTGCTTTCCAGAAAACTTTTTCGGGAAGATTAGCGGGGCTCACCTGGTAAAGCAGGAGGTTTAGCCGTGGATCAAAAACCATATCTACTGGAGGGTAAATAGTGGTTTCTCTTTTATCATTTACCCCGATGATAATGGCGATTTCTTTTTTAATGCTTATAAGTTTTTCAAGGACTGCAGGTTCATTAAAACCCTTATCCAAATCATTTAAGCTGTTTAATATCTGCACACCTTTACCATCATACCCACCCATGGCAGATTTGTGCACTGCCGGCAGGAAAGCTGAGTGCGTCTTTAATTCTTCAAGTGTATTTGTAATTATAAAAGCGCTGGTTGGTATTTCATGGTGCTGGTAAAATTGTTTTTGCAGGATTTTGTTTTTAATAATTTTAAGTGCAGATGGTTTAGGGTAAACAATCACGCCTTCCTGCTCTAATTTTTCCAGGGCATCAGCATTTACATTTTCTATTTCTATTGTAATGCAGTCAAGACCTTTACCAAAATTATATACATCATCAAAGGCTGTAATATCACCTGTGGTAAAATGATGGCAGAGATGGGCTGCCGGGCATGCAGAATCATTTTCCATTACAAAGGTTTCTACCGGGTAATTGGCTGCAGCCTGCAATAACATGCGGCCAAGCTGGCCACCGCCAAGAATTCCTGCTTTTTTCATTAGGCAAATATAAAAGAGAAGCGAAGAAAAGCTTTGTTGATTTTTAGCTAAGAGGCCAAAAGAGAAAAAGAGTTATTTTTTTTTGCGACGAGACCAAAAGAGAAAAAGAGTTAGGCTACCTTATAAATTCTCTTTTTTCTCTTTTCCTCCTTAATGCTCTTGGCTTTTATTTACTATAATAGTTTTATTACCTTTACTTTACCATGATGCCTGATTATCCCCATAAAGTATTTGGTGACAAACGCATGTCATACAACCTGCTCATGATTACACTTGCTATGGATTCGGTAAGTTAAGCTTCAAAATGATGACCTCATCCGTCCGCCGCTTCGGACACGTTCTCCAAAGGAGAAGGAAAGCTGAAAAAAAATATAAAAGTACAAGTGAGTGACACAACGATGTTGATGTCTGCAATTAGCTGGTTACAAAAAAATATTTATTATGACAACGACTTCAATGGTTGATAATACTTCAACAAAAAATCAAACTGATTTTCTGCCTTTAGATGGCACTGACTATGTAGAATTTTATGTGGGAAATGCAAAACAGGCCGCACATTTTTATAAAGCAGCTTTTGGGTTCCAATCGCTTGCCTATGCGGGCCCGGAAACAGGTTTAAAAGACAGGGTAAGTTATGTTATAAGGCAGCATAAACTAACATTTGTATTGACCACCCCCCTGCGAGGTGAAAACGACATTGCAGACCACGTATATAAGCATGGCGACGGCGTAAAAGTGCTGGCATTAAAAGTGCAGGATGCTACTGATGCCTGGAAACAAACGACTTCACGTGGAGGTAAATCATATATGGAGCCCACTCACTTAAAAGATGAGAAGGGTGAAATAGTGATGAGTGGCATACATACCTATGGTGAAACAATTCACCTGTTTATTGAAAGAAAAAATTATGAAGGCATATTTATGCCCGGGTTTGTAGAGTGGACATCTAAATTTAATCCGGCAGATACCGGCCTGCAGTACGTGGACCATTGTGTGGGAAATGTGGATTGGAACCAGATGAATCCATGGGTTGATTTTTATGAACATGTGATGGGTTTTAAAAATATTCTAACCTTTGATGATAAAGATATTTCCACAGAATATTCTGCATTGATGAGCAAGGTGATGAGTAATGGAAATGGTTTTGTGAAATTTCCTATTAATGAGCCCGCAGAAGGAAAGAAAAAAAGCCAGGTAGAAGAGTACCTTGATTTTTATAATGGGGAAGGGGTGCAACATGTGGCCATTGCTACTAATAATATTATTGAGACTGTGACAGACCTGCAAAGCCGTGGCGTGGAATTTTTAAAAATACCGGAGAGCTATTATGTAGATGTGCTGGACAGGGTAGGGCATATTGATGAAGATTTAAAACCGTTAAGGGAATTGGGTATCCTGATAGACAGAGATGAAGAAGGTTACTTATTACAAATTTTCAGCAAGCCTTTGCAAGACAGGCCCACATTGTTTTTTGAGATCATACAACGCAAGGGTGCAAAGAGTTTTGGCAAGGGAAATTTTAAAGCCTTGTTTGAAGCACTGGAAAGGGAACAGGATATGCGGGGGAATTTGTGAGAAGAAGATGATAGTTGATTGATGATAGCTGACAGGACAGATAAAAGTTGAAAGGCTATTTTTTTATGTTATACGTTTTGTGTTTTATTGGCTTGTTGAGAAAGCTTACTATGTAACTATGATCTGTCATCTAACAACTGTCATCTGTCAACTCTTTTACGCTTTCTTAACGTTATTAATCACTAGCTCTTCAATAAATTTTTTATTTTCACGTTTAAGTATTGTAACCCCCAAATTATTTAATGAATCATTTTTTTTTCAAATCCTTTTTCAGCCTTGCAGTAGTTTGTATTATATTGCCTGCCGCTGCACAGAATAATTATACATCAGGCCCAAAGCCATCAATAAGGCTTAATGATGTATTCAGCAGGATGGAGGATTCTGTAAAAAAGCAATTTGAAAAGCAAAACCTTACCTGGCCCCCACAAGCCATGTATATCCGTTCTTTTAAATTTGACAGGCAACTGGAAGTATGGGTAAAGGGAGATGCGAAAGAGACGTTCAAGCTTTTCAAAACTTATAAAGTTTGTATGCAAAGTGGTACCATGGGCCCCAAACGTTTTGAAGGCGATTACCAGGTGCCGGAAGGATTTTATTGCATCAATGAATTTAAACCAAACAGTAATTACCATCTCTCACTCGGTTTAAATTATCCCAATGCATCTGACCGTATCCTCAGCGATTCGGTCAGGCCAGGGAATAATATTTACATACATGGCAATTGTGTTTCTACCGGCTGCATTCCCATTACGGATGTGCCGATGGAAGAACTTTTTATCATTGCCAGCAGTGTAAAAAACCAGGGACAGGATTTTATTCCGGTGCATGTTTTCCCCGTAAGGTATAATGTAAAAAAATCAATGGAATTCCTTAATACTTCTATTAAAGACAATGCTTACCTGCAGGAGTTCAATAAGAATATCAAAGCCGTTTTTGATTATTTTGAAACCAAAAAACAGCTTCCCATCATTATGGTAAATAAGAAAGGGGATTATGTTGTTAATTAGCTTCCCGTATTAAAAATTGCACAGTTGCCAACGTGCGTTGTTCCAGTACAATTATTTTATTTTCTGTAAACCGCTTAATGGTTGCTTCATCGTAATGCCGGATAGTAATAAGCTTAAGATTTTTTTCCAGTTCCACATCAAACAATAAAGCGGCATTTGCGGCCAATGCATTTAGTTTTTCTTTGTCATCAAAACAACAGAGCAGCGATATTGCTGTATTTTGCGTTAGGTTAGATTCTAAATGCA
Source organism: Ferruginibacter sp. (assembly GCA_040110925.1). Classification (GTDB taxonomy): domain Bacteria; phylum Bacteroidota; class Bacteroidia; order Chitinophagales; family Chitinophagaceae; genus Ferruginibacter. The sequence continues at coordinate 14,460 of JBDSYV010000111.1, forward strand.
ACTGCTTTATCATTTCATGCAATTGCTCAGCAGGTTGGCCGGAAACAAAAGAAAAATCTTTTGAATTAAATTGAACCAAAACTTGTTTTTCTTTTACTACGATAACCGGCGGAAGGTTTTTTACATGTTGGGCATTTATTAAAGTGCCTGGTAATGATGGGTCAATAAAGCTTTTAACCAGCAGGGGAATATTTTTATTCTGTAAAGGCTGTATGGTTTTGGGATGAATAACCTGTGCCCCGTAATAAGCCATTTCAATCACTTCGGTATAACTTAATTGTGGCATTTTTACAGCATCCCTGAATTGCCCTGGGTCAGCATTCATAACTGCCTCCACATCTTTCCAAATCGTTACATCATCTGCATTTAAAATATTTGCAAATACTGCTGCTGAATAATCGCTGCCTTCACGGCCCAGGGTAGTACTTTCATTTTCATCCGTAGCGCCTATGAAACCCTGGGTAATAACAATATTGGTATTTTCAAAAAGAGGAATAATTTCTTCCTGTATTTTTTTTGAAGTAAAACTCCAGTCAATTTCTGCATTCCTGAAATTGTCATCTGTGCGGATTATATCCCTTACATCAATCCATTGATTGGATATTTTCTGTTCCGTTAAATATTGGCTTACCAGGCTGCTGCTCATCAGTTCTCCACTGCATACAACCTGGTCATAATAATAATCGTAATCCTTTACTGGCTTATCATGAAGCATCCATTCAACTTCCGTAAAAAATGTTTTTAATTGATTTTCAGAAGCCTGCCAATTTAGTGTGATTAAATATTTGGATAAGGAAAGATGACTTTCTTTTACCTGCTCAAATAACTGCAGGGCATCTTCTTTTCGCCCTTCAAAAAAAGCATCCGTAACTTTCTCCAGTGCATTGGTGGTTTTGCCCATTGCAGAGATAACTATCAATATTTTTTCGTTACAATGGCTACGGATAATTTCTGCCGTGCTTTTAATTCTTTCCAGGCTGCTGATGCTGGCTCCCCCGAATTTGTAAACCTTCATGCGTTAATGGTGAATGGTGAATAGTGAATGGTCCAAAGTTAATAAGTCAAAATATGAAGAAGTATGTTTTCATTTTCAAATTTTCAAATTGAGTCATTTTCAAAATGAGCCATTTTCAAATTATCACGTTACTTTAGCGCTGCAAATCTAATTGTAATTGTAAATACAAAATAATATGGCATTTAACAGGAATATACAAACCCTTGATGAATTCACCATTCAGCAAATGCGGGAGTTCCCAAGAGCTACTGGTGAACTTTCAGGTTTGCTCAGGGATATTGGCCTGGCAGCTAAAAGAATAAATGTGGAAGTAAATAAAGCTGGCCTGGTTGATATATTGGGTGATGCAGGCTTGATGAATGTGCAGGGCGAAGATGTGAAGAAACTGGATGTACTTGCAAATGATGAACTTGTAGGTGTACTTCGTCATGGCATCAGTTGTGCCGGCATAGGTAGCGAGGAACTGGATGAGATTGTTGTATTTGATGATGAAATAAGTAACAAATCAAAATATGTTTGCCTTTTTGACCCCCTTGATGGCAGTAGTAATATAGATGTAAATGTTTCTATCGGAACTATTTTCAGCATTTACAAAAGGGTAAGTGAATTGGGAAAGCCAGCTACCGAAAAAGATTTTTTACAGCCGGGCAATATGCAGGTGGCAGCCGGTTATATAGTTTATGGTTCTTCTACCATGCTTGTATATGCTACGCGAAGAGGCGTAAATGGATTTACACTCGATCAGTCCATTGGCGAATTTTCACTAAGCCACCCAGACATACAATGTCCTGAATTTGGTAAAATATATTCCGTAAATCATGGTAATTTTTTCCAGTACCAGCAGCCGGTAAAAGAATATATTACCAATTGCCAGAAAAAAGATAAAACCAATGGAGGCCCATACACCCAGCGATATATTGGCAGCATGGTAAGTGATGTGCACCGCAACCTGATAAAGGGTGGCATATTTATGTATCCCGGCACAACAGATAAACCAAAGGGGAAACTACGCCTGCTTTATGAGTGTAATCCATTTGCTTTTATTATGGAGAAAGCGGGTGGAAAAGCTACCGATGGCATGAAAAGGATATTGGATATAGTACCTACCAAACTGCATGAACGTACACCTTTCTTTGTGGGTAGTATGGGTATGATGAAGGAGTTAGAAACCTATCTTGATGATAAGGAGAAAACTGGGTAATAGTTTTATTGTAATAAAATTAAGAACATACGGCTCTGTTTATTGAAAGAAAATAGAAAGAGGCCATCTCGTAGTTCGAGACAGCCTCTTTCTTTTTTAATACCCTATGGTAAAATATGGTTTAAAATTTAATTCTAAATTCCAATTGGCTTAACCATCTGGCAGTGTAAGATGGGTTAAAACGTTGGTAAACTGTAGGTGCCAATGCCGTATTTGGATTAAATGTATAGCGTGGTGTAAGATTAGTTGAAGTAGTGTAACTAAAATTAAGTAATGAATAGTTATCATTAGCCACCACATATTGCCGGCCCCAATCCCTGTTTAAAAAGTTGGTAAAATTAAACATGCTATATCCTACTTCGGCTGAATAAACTTTGCCATTAAGTTTTAAATTAAATGCCTGGGTAATTTTTAAATCAATGATGTGTGTGAATGGAGTACGATTACTGTTTCTTTCGGCAAATTGTCCCCTATGCGAATTCAGGTATTTATCATTTTGAATAAAAGTTTCAAAGGCATCTTTCTGAACCTGGGGTGTAGCGGTTACAGTTGCGGTAGTTATAAAAGTCTGAGCCTGCAACTCGCTTGCCGTTGGAATATAAATGAGGTCCTGAAAATTTATACCGTCTCTTACTGCCTGCCCGCTGTAAACATAACTGAATGGAGCGCCTGATTGACCGGTATAAGACAAGGCAACGGTTGTAGACATTGCTTTGTTAAGATAATTAAACTTCTGGCTCACGTAACCAAAAATCCTATGTGCACCATCATTATCAGACCTGCTTCTTGTTAAGAAATTTCTACCATTAATTGTTTCCATACTGCTCCATTGACTATTGGAAGTAGAGCTTTGAGCTTCATTAATCACCTGAGAAAGGCCGTAATTATAATTTGCATTTAAGTTGAAACCTTTTTTATTGGTTTTATTTACGGTAAGAGTGAAGTTGTAAGAGTACCCTTTTTCACCGTCTACATTTCTTATTAAATAAACACCATTATTATAAGGATTGGCACCACTTGCCCTAATTGGAATATTTATGGAAGCTGGATAAACTTTCCTTGTATCAGGACCAGTGGCCATAGCCAACGTAGGAGGCAATAGATTTACATTTTGATAGTAAATGTCATTTATATTTTTAGTTAATAAATTTTCCATAGTTAATGACCAGCCAGAGCCAAGGCGTTTGTCAAAAGCAATAGAGGCTCGGAAAACTTTTGGCATTCTGAATTCCTTTGAAATAAGATTTAATTGACCTTTTGCATTATCTAAAGAAATACCAAGTTGAGCAGGCGTATATGGAGTGCCTACAAATCTTACGATGTTCTGGTTAAAAATAGCAGTATTTGAGCTGGAACTAATAGTGTAACCTCCTGAAGACAAACCATTGTTATTATAAATACCACCTGGCCATACCATCGGAATACGACCTGCAAAAAGCCCCATACCGCCACGGATAGTCAAAGCTTGATCAGGTAAGTTTAAAGTAAATCCGACTCTTGGAGAAAACTCGACAGGGATTTTAGGTTTTTGACCGGGGATAGCTCCTTTAAGGTCGTAGTATTGAGCAAACTTAGGTAAAGCAGAATCAATAGCAAATTGATCAAATTTGGGTTTAGTTATAAAATTATAATAATCCGCTCTTAAACCAATTGACAGGCTCAGATTTTGACTAACCCTGATTTCATCATTTACAAATAAAGCTCCTTTAAAAATATTAAATTTAGCTGCTGACTCTGTATTCTTTTCATCTCCAGGAAATAATGGAAAGTTTGCTGTGTATTGTGTAGGCCTTGCATTATTAAAAAAATCGGTAAGGCTTGCATATTGATAACTTCCTGCACTATTGTTAATGAACAAATTATAAGCATTGTATTTTTCAGCCTCTACACCTACCATTATGGAATTTTTACCCAGGTTGAATTTAAACTGATCAACCAGGTTGAACGTTTTTTGTTTCAGGTAATTGAGCGTTGAGTTAGCTTCTGTACCAAAAAATATGCGACTGGTAATACCATCTTGTATTTGCACAACCGGTTTTGCTACTCCACCGCCAATGGGGCCACGGTCATCTTCCACATTTGTAAATGTCACCAATAAACGATTACTTGAGCTTTTTCCAATTGAAGATTTCAACTCTGCAGATGCTGAATTGGTTACACTTGGAAAGACATAACCATTTTTGTCGTAGGTTAAAGATGTGGGTGAACTTGCAAAAATAACAGTCCTGTTACCGGAATTGTAGCGATAGCTTAAAGCAAGTTTATTTTTTGGTGAGATATTCCAATCCAGCTTGGCTGTAATACGATCCGAAATAGTTTCAGTTTCGTTGTTATTATAATTACCAATATCGTAGCCGCCTAAACGGGCACTCACAGTGTCTTTTAGTCTTTGCAGAACCAGTGGATCCTTTGTATCTCCCTGGTAAGTAGAGAAATCAAATGGTTGAGGTGTATTGTCACGCTGTAATTCTGCACTTACAAAATAAAATACTTTGTTTTTTACTATTGGTCCGCCCAAAGTAAATCCATAAGTTTTATTACTGAATTTACTAAGTTTAGTGGCATTTTCTTTTAAACCTGTAGGAGTTTTACCACTTAGGTTTTGATTGCGAAAAATGTAATAAGCTGAACCATGAATTTGATTGGTACCTGATTTAGTAATTGCATTAATAGCTGCACCTGTAAAATTACCTTGGGAAGCATTATATGGCGAAAGAGATACCTGGAACTGGTCTATGGCATCAATAGAAATAGGAGCAATTCCTGATTGACCTCCATTTGTACCTGAATAGGCAAGTCCAAAAACGTCATTGTTTACCGCTCCATCAATATAAAAAGAATTATATCTAACATTCTGACCAGCAAATGACATAGCACCTTCACTTGACGCACTACCGGCACTACTCATTTTAAACTGCGGCGTGGCCCTTAAATAGTCTTGTAAATTTCTACCAACAGTTGGAAGATTTGCTAGTTTTTCCCTGCCAACTGTAGTTTCCGTACCAGTACCTCTGCCAGTTCTTGTAGTAGATACTACTACTTCTGTCAACTGAGAAGATTTAATAGACATATCAATGTCAATTTTCTGAGCTTCTCCCAAATTGAGAAAAACATCAGTTTTAGTGTCAGAGGTATAGCCTACATAACTGGTTTCGATAGTATATGGACCCCCCGGGTTCATATTATTTATATCAAAGCGGCCCCCTGACCGGGTAGAAGTGCTGTAAACAGTACCTGTAGGTACATGAGTTACTTTAACTGAAGCTCCATTAAGAACTTCACCGGAGGCAGATTTTACAATACCTGAGATACTACTGGTTGTGACTTGCCCCATCATTAAGAAGGGAATTGCCATTAAAGCAATTACAAAAGGAATAATTTTTTTCACATGCATATAAGTTAGTTTTACGCTGGCAAAGAAAGCGAATTAATGTGGAATAACTGTTAACTTTTATTAACAAATTGTTAGGCAGTCGTTATTGAATTTATGCTGCATATTACTTGAAACAAGTATATCAGAACTTAATTAGCATAAGCATTTCGAAAAGCGAAACTTCAACATCAGGAAAAATTAATCCTTACTAACTTTGCCTGTAGAAAAAATTGAGCTATGCTAAACCGCATTGAAGAAGCCATTGAGGATATAAAAAATGGCAAATTGATAATAGTGGTGGATGACGAAGACCGCGAAAATGAAGGAGATTTTGTAACTGCTGCACGTAATGTAACTCCAGAAGTTATCAATTTTATGAGTACACATGGCCGCGGCCTTATTTGCGCCCCTCTAACTGAACAGCGCTGTGCAGAATTGAATCTTCACCCCATGGTAACGGATAATACATCACTACATGAAACAGCTTTTACCGTAAGTATTGATTTGCTGGGGCATGGATGCACAACAGGCATTTCTGCTCATGACCGTGCTAAAACCATTGAGTTCCTCATTAATCCCGAATCCAAATCATCGGACTTTGGCCGGCCTGGCCATATTTTTCCTCTAAAAGCAAAAACCGGGGGTGTATTAAGAAGAACCGGCCATACAGAGGCAACAATAGATCTTGCTGAGCTGGCGGGTTTTGAACCTGCCGGTGTATTGGTAGAAATAATGAATGAAGATGGCAGCATGGCCCGACTTCCAGAATTAAAAGACATTGCAAAGAAGTTTGATCTGAAAATCATTTCCATAAAAGACCTGATTGAATACAGGCTAAAAAAAGAAACACTGATTCAAAGAGAAGAATCAGTAAAACTGCCCACTAAATACGGGGTGTTTGAACTGGTAGCGTTTAAGCAATTAAATACCGGGGATATTCACTTGGTCTTGAAAAAGGGTGATTGGAAAAAGGATGAACCAGTATTGGTAAGGGTTCATAGCAGTTGTGTTACAGGGGATATACTTGGATCACTTCGCTGCGACTGTGGCGAACAGCTTCATCATGCTATGGTACAAATAGAAGCGGAAGGTAAAGGCCTGGTTTTATATATGAACCAGGAGGGCCGTGGCATTGGATTACTGAATAAACTAAAAGCATATAAACTACAGGAGCAAGGCATGGATACCGTAGAAGCCAATCTGCACCTGGGCTTTGGAATGGACGAAAGAGATTACGGCGTAGGTGCCCAGATATTGAGAGAAATGGGGATCAGTAAAATGAGGCTCATGAGCAATAATCCCCGCAAGAGGGCAGGGCTATTGGGTTATGGTCTTGAAGTGGTGGAAACAGTTGCCATAGAAATGGAACCAAACGTACATAATAAAAAATATCTTTTTACTAAGCGAGATAAACTCGGGCACGAGATTTTGAATGGACTTTGAGTAATGGATAATTTGTTAGTGGATAATTGATAATGGATAAATATTGAAAGGATAAACTTGTTAGTTTTAATTTATAAATAGCGGTCGCCTCAACCTCCAACCTTCACCCTGGTTTTCTCTTCCTCTTCTTGTAATTTCTTCTTGCTTTTGAAAATATCTGACAACTTATTAAAATTTTTCCTGTAAGAAAGCTGGATACCAGAGCGATTGCGCTGGCCATTTGTAAGGTCTATGCTAGTCCTGTTAAAACCAACAACTCTTAGCGAACCATCTTTATTTAATAGCCATTCTATGGTAATATCAGGTGTAAGCAAACCCTTTCTGTTTAATTGGGCATATGGATTATTGTAATCAAGATTACCACCAATAAGCACATTTATCCTGTTACTAAGCAGTATTTTAAGACCTGCTCTCACGCTGGCCTGTAACTGGCTTGCACGATTTTGTAAATCTACCGTAGGATTTATATCAATATAAGTGGAAATAACACCATTGGTGGCCCTTTCCAGTTCTTTATTAAACACTGTAGTTAGCCAACCGCTTATTACACCTCCGATGGTATTTGTGGCCAGGTTAAGTGTATTCCCCCCTGATAGAAAATTTTGACTACCCAATATAAATTGATTGAATAAAAGCAGGCTCGCCACCTGTTTATACTGTTCATTTGGATCATTGTTAAAGTCTGCCAGTCTTTTTACAATCAAATAATCCCTGTTTAATTCACTTCTTTCAGGCAACTGGAACTCAAAACTAATCACCGGAGATTTTAAATTACCGGTAATATGAGAAAGGATTATCAGGTCTTCTTTTTGACGATACCCTCCACTTGGGGAAAGATCACTTAAGTTTACGTTTTTAGCCAGGTATTCAGCATCAATATCCAGTAATGCTAAATAGGGATCACCATTCCAGGTAATAGAACCACTGCTGAGGGTAAATGGTTTTTTCAGGAAAGTCTGGAATTTAAATGTGTATTCTCCTTTTGTAAGATCGTAACGTCCCCTCATGCTTAGCGGCTCAGTAGTGCCAACTCTGATATTCAACTGGCCGTTGCCCTGTCCTTTAATTACATCACCTGTTTCCTCATCCAATATCACATCTACTTTGCAGGAAGGGTTGGCTGTGAGGTTCATATTCACAAGCATATTAGCCTGTTGGTTGTTTCGTTGCTGGTTTTCCATCTCTGTACCAAACTGTATAAATTCTATATAATCTATGGCTTTATTTTCTTTGGCAGTAGCTCCTGTTGGCAGGTAAATATGACTGCTATCTAACAGGCTTGGCTGGCCGTCAATATTCATTCTCATATTTGTAACAGGGCCATTCAATGTCATAACTGCATTACCTGTTACATTGCCATAAAACTGGCTGTTATCTTTTTTAGTAGTGTTTAGCAACAACATTCTACCAGTTTCAAACTTAAGGTTGTTGAAAGAAAAATCATTAAAAAAATGGTGATTGATTTTGCCGCTAGCCGTACCATCATTATTCAGTGTGTCCTTGAGCTGCATTATACCAATATCAATTAAATCGTCCCTGAATTTTATGGTATGATTGCTGAAAGTATAGCGGCATTGCGTGAAAGCAACTTTAAGGCTTCCTTCGGTAATCATTACATCTCCTGTAATGCGTGGATAACCCGGACCATTTTTAATCGTAAGATTGCTTTTGGCACTACCACTTATCTGGTTGAAAATGCCACCCAGGTAAGGCTCAAGAATTTTCAGGTTAATTTTATCTGATAGCAAAGCAATGTTCAGGTTATTGTTTGTAGTATCAAGATAATTGTAAAATCCATCTATAGAAAATGCATATTCTTTATCATTGGCATTGGCTGAAAATTTTACTAAACCAGTGGTGGTATTGGCATTTGCTTTCAGCTTCACCTGGCCAATATAATTGTTATCCATCGACAAGCTGTCTGCAAGGCCATCAAATTCAATCCAGGTTTTTCCAAATGGTTCTCTCACTACCGCGGTACCTGTAATTAAACCTTTTATGGATGGCTTGATTAAAACAAAAGGTAAAAAGTCATCAATGTTCACATTAGTAAGTTTGGCAACGATATGCGTATTATCGGTAACATCATCCAGTTCAGAAGAAATAACGATCTGCTGGTTTTCATGTACAAAACTTATTTCATTGGCATCAATAAAATTCTTCCGGATGCTGAGCTCCCCATCTTTTTTAAGTTCCCATCTTTTATCATTTACCACAAATGAGGAAGGAAAAAAATGGAGGCGCACGCCATCGGCATAAGTCTGAATGCTGGCATTCAATTCTGCATCGCTCAGTGTTTTGCCCGCACTGGTAGTTAGCCTGATAAGCGATACATCATTTGCTGCTGAAAGAGAGAGCCTTGTATCAGGCAAATGCAGGCTATCATTTAACTGTATATCATCAATGGCTATATCTGTATGCAGTGTATCCCGGGTTCCTTTTCCGGTCAATATTGTATTCCTGAAAATTTTTCCGGCATATGAAAATTCAGGTACCTGGGCATTTATAGTTAATTCATGTTTATCCAAAGCGAGATTTCCATCAATAAGGGCATAATCAAATCCCTTAAGCCGTTTGTCAAACAGGTTTATATACTGGTCAATATTTTTTGTTTTTATCGTGAAACTAAAATCCTGGTTTGGTACAATGTATGAAGGCATTTTAATGTATGAAGGATAATAACGTCCCAGGAACACCCGGAAGGCATCGGGTAAATCTGCAATTTTAAACTGGCCAGCTATGGACGCATCCACTTCATTACTGGCTAAGGTTAATATTTTTTTATTCCCTTCCATTGTGGAATTTAATACAAGGGAATCAAAGGATAGCCGGGTATCTTCATGTAATAAACTGGCATTATAAATACTTGCAGTGCCCAGGAAATTATCAATGTTGTTTCCAGTGAATCTTAAATTAAATAAGCCTGAAATAGATAGCTTGTCATTTGTGATCCCCAGGTTCTTCAAATTGACATATCCAACATCTGCATTCGCATCAAATGCCATTTCTTTTCCTGAAAGACTTATGCTGCCATCTAAACGGCTTATTTTAAGATTAGGATCCTCAACAGATAAATGCCCCGTAAATAGTTTTCCATCAAAATTTCCATCAATATTTATATTCTGGTAATTGTAACCGAGTGCATAAAGACTTTTCACTTTACCATTAAAACGGGCATTCAATTCATTCAAATTAAAACCCCGGCCATTTACATTTCCGTTGACAGAGATATTTCCCAGGTTTTTATTATTCAGAAATGCACCCAGGTTAAAACCAGTAGTGGCGATTTTGCCTGAATAAACTGCTGGCCTGCCGGTAGGTAATTTCATATTAAGATCGAGCGACAAAGGGCCAAGTGCACTTGTAAAATTGCCGTATGTTACAAAATCATTCAGGAACCCAATAAAGTTGCCTGTAAATTTGATATTGCCCAGTTTATAAAGTGCTGGCATTTTTACTGATGCTAATGCAGGTACCAGGTTTGCTAACTCATGGTAATTGGTTTGTAATAATTTTGATTGAAAATCTATAAAGCTGCTGTTGATGTCAGGCAATCCTCTTAAGGAAAAGTCACCATCTATAAAAGTATTCCCCGAGCGAATTTTCATTTCCCTGGCAGTAAAATTATCTATGGTTCCTTTTGCTTTTCCATTTATATAAAACACCCTTCTCCAGTTGGCAAGTTCGGGGGCAAAGAAAGCCAGGTCATCACTGTTTACAATGCTTTCTTTAAAATCTGCTTCCAGCACTACATTATGAATAAAGCTACTAAAATCCTGGTTGAAGGCCTTGTAACTCATGGAATAATAAGGCCCAAGTTTACTTCGGTTAGTTTGCAAATCAAGGTTTTTGAATTCCATTATATCCGGTGTGAACTTCATGTTAGCTTCAAGCTTTTTAACCTCTAAGCCACTTTGTTCCTTTGCCTTCAATGATACGTCAGCTGTCATTGTATCATTGCGCACCATAATGTATTCCAGGCTGCCGGTAATCGCCGAAAAGTAAATATGTTGCCCATCAAACTGGTTGGTATATGTGGGCCTTACTGTGAATTTATCGTTACGGAATGCAGCGTCAAAAAGGTTTATTTTTTTAATATTCATCTGCCATCCTGAGTTGTTCCATTTAAAGGCAGATATCACTGGTATTTTTTCGAGTACTTGTTGCAGGCTGGGTTCTTCAGGTTCGTTACCATCGTAATCAGATTGTGAAAATTGTGGTTTGCCCAGGTAAATTTCTTTTATTGAAATTTGCTTTTTCTCCAGGTTCATGAAATCCATTACCAGGTCCATTTTTTCCATACTAACAATCATATCCTGGCCTATCCATCTATCTTTTTTGATAACCCGCACATTATTCAGGTGTATTTCGTCTAGTGTGAGTTCTATGTTTTTTTTCTTTGTTGTGGAAGTAGATGGGCTGGAAAAATAATCAACAAGAAACTGGTAATTCCAGGTGGAATCAGTCCTGTTCATATTTATGTAGGCATCATCAAGGCCAATATAACTCAGGTTTACTTTGTCTTTCAGAAAAAACCAGTCCGTAATATTCAGGCGTGCGGTGCCTGCATAAAGCAGCGTGTCTTTACTACGGTCTTCAATCATCAGTCCCTGCAGGTTCATCCTGTTAAAAAAACGCAGGTCAACCTTTTTAAGACTTACTCTTGTGTGCAGTTTTCCCGAAAGATTTACGGCAACTTTGTTTACCAACCAGGTTTGTACAAACGAGAAATTTAGAATTCCCCAGCTAAACAAAATCAGAAGTAAAAAAGTAAGAAAGAACCAAAGCTTTTGAGCTTTGTTTCTGAACAGGGACGCCCAGGCAATTGCCCATCCCACTAAAAATATAATAAAAACGATGGGGGAAAAAGGGAGGGCATAAATGAACAGGACGGCAACTACTAACCATGATATTACTATCAGGAAAAACCATTTCAATATGTTCAGGAATCTGCTCAGGGCATAGTTATTATTTGTAAAAATAACCCATCGCCCATTAAGCACAATAGCTGTGGGGTTTTTTGTGATATATTTTTAGTAACTGATCAATGAAAATAATATCCCAGGTTAACGCTTAACGAACGGTTCTGAATATTCCTAAAATCAAATTCTGCATTGTTGTTGATATTGACTACACCATGTTGCCATGCAGCTTCTATAAAAAATTTATTAAAATGAATACCAGCAGAGCTATAAATGGCAAGATCAAAAACGCCATAATTTTCTGAAGTACTAAATTTCATTTTTGTTTTGGTTGTTGATCCGTTTTCAGTCTGGCTTTCTTTTCCACCAATAGCCAATCCAGCCATAGGACCTGCGGATAAAACGATATTGCTTGTCGCACCAGCCTTTATTTTAAAACTCAGCAATGTTGCCAGCTCCAGGTAATGAATTCGATTTTCATATTGGGTAATGCTGCCTTCCAGTGGAGTTATTTTATACCCCCTAAGACTATAAGCCGCTAAGCAGGAAAAAAATAAAGGTGGTTCAAAAGGCGTATAAGTTTGCACAGCAATATTTACCCCCGGTAAATAGTCTGTGGGTTGTTTGACGCCGGCGAAAACTGCCTTGGCAGTACTGTAATTTGGGCCGGCTTTTACAGCCCAGCGGGTTTGTGCGTTACTAACTGAAACAAACAAAAAGGAAAAACAGAGGGAGAGCAAAGACTTCATGAGATAATTTAATGGGTGTAAAAATAGGGGAAAATGTAGTAAAATCAGCCTATAGCATCACATCAGACACATTATGCCTTAATTCGTGATGCTACAATCTACAATCCCCTTGCATCATCATCGCCGCGTTTGTCTGCTATCGCAGTAATTGTTCCATCTGCATTTACGATGATTAATTCCGTACGACCAATGGCAGTGCGTACTCTTATTTTATATCCCATTTTCTCCAGTGCCTGTATTTTTTCTTTACCAAAATCTTTCTCTACATCAACAGTATCCGGTAACCATTGGTGATGAAATTTAGGCATGTTTACCGCATCTTCTGCAGATAAATTAAAATCAACCAGGTTTACCAGGGTTTGAAAAACAGATGTAGGAATTGTAGTACCTCCCGGCGTTCCAACAATGATATAAGGCTTTTTGTTTTTTAATACAATGGTGGGGGTCATGCTACTTAACATTCTTTTCCCTGGGGATATTGCGTTTGCTGCATTGCCAATGGCGCCATACATGTTAGGGTGTCCTTCTTTAATGCTGAAATCGTCCATCTCGTTATTCATGATAAAGCCAGCGCCTGCAATCACAAGTGTGCTGCCATAACTATCGTTTAAAGTGGTGGTAATTGAAACTGCGTTGCCATCTTTATCTATTATACTAAGATGCGTTGTTTCTTCGCTCACATGTACTTGTCCATGCTGGGAGGGTAGGCTTTTGCCTGCAATTCCAGGTTGCACATCGGCTATAAGTTTTTCTAAGTAACTATCACTGGTAATGTCCATTACTGGCACTTTAACCATATCGTTATCCCCAAGATAAAATGCCCTGTCTGCAAAACTTCTTCGTTCAGCTTCAATCATCCATTGCATGGCAGCAGGGCTTTGAAATCCCATTGCGCTAATATTTTTTCGCTCTACCATTTTCAACATTTGCTGCAGCATTAATCCGCCACTGCTTGAGAGTGGCATAGAGAGTACTTCAAGTTTTTTATATGGAAATGATAATAATTTCCTGGTAACCGGTTGGTATTTTTTTAAATCATCCCTGCTGATAATACCATGGCTCCTCTTCATTTCTTTTTCTATCAATGCAGCCGTTTCACCTTCATAAAATCCTTTTAAACCTTTATCCCTGATACGTTTCAGCGTTTGGGCCAAATCTGGTTGAATAAGTATATCGCCACGTTTCCATAAACTGTCTTTTACAAATGGTATTGGAGATGCATTGAATTTTAAAAAATCAGCCCGGTTACTATTCAGGCTTACTGCTTGTGCTGCTGTAATGGCAAATCCTTTTTCAGCCAGAGTTATTGCTGGTGCAATCAGTCGGGATAAAGGGAATCTTGCAAAGTTTGAACTTTTTATTATGCCCGCTACTGCTCCTGGTACTCCGCTGGCTAATGCTCCTTTAAGAGATAACCCTTTAACAGGATTTCCTGCACTATCCAAAAACATATTTTTTTGCGCTTTTGAAGGAGCGGTTTCCCGGTAATCAATAGCCAGTGTTCTACCATTTTTGAAATGCGCAATGGTATAACCTCCTCCACCAATATTGCCTGCACTTGGAAATACTACTGCCAGCGCAAGTTGTGTAGCTATAGCTGCATCCATTGCATTGCCACCGGCTTTTAACATTGCAAGCCCTACCTTGCTGGCAAGCGGATGTGCAGAAACAACAGCTGCCTTGCTAACTATAATTTTTTTCTGTGATGAATAATTTTTTTCCTGGGCAAGTACCGGGAATACAATTAGGATTGCGATGGTAGAAAAAAAGGCTCGAAGCATGTTGCAATATTAACGAAAACTAAATTTGTTTTTTTTAGGATGACAGTTTCAATAATTTCATTGCTTAATTATCAATATGAAAAATTTTTCTCCACTGTTTATTTTCTTTTTTAGTTTGTTGATGGGTACCCATGCGCAGTCCATAAAATCACCTGATGCATTCCTTGGTTACCAGCTTGGAAATAAATTCACGCCTCATTATAAAATAGTGCAATATTTTGAGGAGGCGGCAAAGGCAATGCCTGCTTTGATGAAGCTGGAAACTTATGGTAAAACTTATGAAGGAAGGCCCTTGTTATTAGCTGCAATTACGAGCCCTGAAAATTTTATGAACCTGGAAAAAATCCGGTTGAATAACCTGAGGCTGACAGGCATGCTCACGGATGCACCCGGTGATATTAACGGCCCTGCTATTGTTTGGTTGAGTTACAATGTTCATGGCAATGAAGCCAGTTCTTCCGAAGTATCCATGAAAGTTTTATATGAATTGCTGAAAGGAAACAATGCACAAGTAGAGCAATGGCTTCGCAATACAGTTGTTCTCATTGACCCTTGCCTTAACCCTGATGGAAGAGACAGGTACGTGAACTGGTATAACCAAACAACAGGTGCCATTCCCAATGCAGCAGAAGAAGCAAGAGAACACGCAGAGCCCTGGCCTGGTGGAAGAACAAACCATTATTATTTTGACCTTAACCGTGACTGGGCATGGCAAACACAAATAGAAACACAGGCCCGCATAAAAAAATACAACGAGTGGATGCCGCAGATTCATTGCGATTTTCATGAACAGTCTCCTACAAGTCCTTATTATTTTGCCCCTGCTGCGGAGCCTTTTCACGAAGTGATTACCCCTTTTCAGAGAAGCTTTCAAACAATCATTGGAAAGAATCATGCAAAATATTTTGATGCCAATGGCTGGTTGTATTTTACCAAAGAATATTTCGATTTGTTTTATCCTTCCTATGGCGATACATATCCTATTTATAATGGTGCTATTGGGATGACATACGAACAGGCAGGCCACGGAAGGGCAGGCCTGGCTATTGAGTTGCCGGGAGATGACACTTTACGATTGACAGATCGTATCGCCCATCATTTTACTACAAGTATGAGCACAATAGAAACAACATCCGCTCATGCTTCAGAGGTGATGAACGCCTTTAAAAAATACTTTGATGATGGAAAAAATGCTGCTAGTGGTCCTTATAAAACATATATCATTTCCGGACAAAATGAATCAGCAATTAAAAGCCTAAAAACATTATTCGATAAAAACCAGATTGCGTACGGATATGCAACCGCTCCTAAACCTGTAAAAGTGTATAATTATTTTACAGGAAAAGATGAATCTTATTCGATTACAAAATCAGATTTAGTGTTATCCTCTGCCCAGCCAAAGTCGGTATTATTAAAAGTTTTGTTTGAGCCTAATGCATTACTTATTGATTCCGCCACTTATGATATTACTGCATGGTCGCTGCCTTATGCATATGGTGTGCAGGCATGGGCAAGTAAAGAAGCTGTGCCTGTTCAGCAATTGTTTACCGCTATTCCCTCTGCAAACATGGTAAATGAAAATGCATACGGCTATCTTATTAACTACAAAGGATATGCTGATGGTAAATTGCTGGCAGCGCTATTGAAAAATAATATTAAAACACGTTTTGCAGAAAAGGATTTTTCTTACAATGGCATGAATTTTAAAAAAGGTACATTGGTTATTTTAAGAAATGGTAATGAGAAAAATATCAGGAAAGCGCTGGACCTGGCTGCTGCTTATCAATCGCAGTTAACAATTGTTTCATCGGGATTTATGGATTCCGGTTTTGATTTTGGCTCTGATAAACTGCACCAGATTAAGAAGCCCAATGTTGCTTTGTTATCGGGCCGTGAATCTTCAGCCAATGCAATGGGTGAGGTATGGCATTTGTTTGATCAGCAATTGCAATACCCATTAACCCTTATCAATGCCGAAAATTTCAATATGGCCTCATTAAAGAAAACGGATGTATTGATTATACCAGATGGGAATTATCGTTTTATGTCAAACAAAGAAACCATTACGGATTTAAAATCATGGGTTAAACAAGGCGGTAAAATAATTGCAATGGAAAATGCAGCAGTGCAGTGGGGAAGCAATGATGCCGGATTCACGCTAAAAAAAGCAGCCACAGAGGATGAGGAAAAAAAGGATACAAGCGCTGCTAAATTGTATGAGAATGTAAAACGGTACGAGGATAGAGAAAAGGAAAATATCAGCAATAACATTCCAGGGGCTATTTATAAAGTAAGCCTTGATGATAGCCACCCGCTTGCGTTTGGTTATCCAAATTTTTATTTTACTTTAAAGCTGAATGATAACCTGTACAAGTTTTCTAAAGATGTATGGAACGTTGGAATCATTAAAAAAGAAAAACAGGTTAGCGGTTTTGTAGGAAATAAACTGCTGAACAGGATGCAGGATGGAACGGTAATAGGTGTGGAAGAGATGGGCCGTGGTAGTATCATTTATTTTGCTGATGATCCATTGTTTCGCAGTTTCTGGGAGAATGGTAAATTACTTTTCCTGAATGCCGTTTTCCTGGTAGGTGAATAAAAATTACAGGCGGCAACTGACTGGTCATTCTTTGTATTAGTTTCACTCTTTAATTTTTGTATGAAAAAGTTTTTCATCCTGTTTATTGTATGCTTAAGTGTTAATCGTTTGCATGCACAGGCACCTAAGGTTTATTCTTCATCTGATATTTTTAACGGGTTAAAGAAGCTGGAAGTATTTGGGTCTGTATTATACATAGCTGCACATCCTGATGATGAAAATACCCGCTTGCTTGCATGGCCTGCCAATGAAAAGCATTACCGCACAGGCTACCTTAGTCTTACCCGTGGTGATGGAGGACAAAACCTTATAGGAGATGAACAAGGCATAGACCTTGGCCTGATACGAACACAGGAATTGCTGGCAGCAAGAAGGATAGATGGAGCCGAACAATTTTTTTCAAGAGCATATGATTTTGGTTTCAGCAAAAGCCCGGAAGAAACAATGACCTTTTGGGGGCACGATAAAATATTAAGCGATGTGGTGTGGGTGATAAGAAATTTTAAACCAGATGTAATCATTACCCGTTTTCCTACAACAGGTGAAGGAGGGCATGGGCATCATACAGCATCAGCCATCCTTGCCGGCGAAGCATTCGATGCAGCGGCAGACCCTTCAAAATTTCCCGAACAATTAATTGATGGCGTAACGATATGGCAGGCAAAACGACTGCTTTGGAATACATTTAATTTTGGAGGCACAAATACCACAAGAGAAGATCAGTTGAAAATTGATGTGGGCGCTTTTAATCCTATCCTAGGAAAAAGTTATGGCGAGATGGCTGCTGAAAGCCGCAGCCAGCACAAGAGCCAGGGATTTGGCGTGCCTGCACAAAGAGGTGAAAGTCTTGAATATTTTTCTTTAATAAAGGGGGAGAGGCCAGTGAATGATTTAATGGATGCTGTAGATGTAAGCAGCAAAAAGTTGGGATGGAGTGATTATGAAAAAAACCTAAAGCAGGTATTCGAAAAAAAGACACTTGAAAATCCTGCTACCGATGTAAAAGCATTAACGCAATTATATAGCCTGGTAAAAAGTCAACCTGCCAGTTATTGGAAAGAGCAGAAGCTAAAAGAAATTTTAACATTGATTGAAGCATCCAGCGGCCTTTTTATGGATGCCACTACCAATACGCCTTATGCGGTGCAAGGAGATAGTTTGAAAATTAATGTTGTTGTCAATAACCGCACTGGTGTGGAGATTAGGAATGTATCAATCCATTATAAAGACATTAATAAATCGCTGCCATCGCCTGGAAAAAATATAAACATCATCACCCCGATTTCAGTTCTTATTGCTGCAAATGCAAAATTATCACAACCTTATTGGCTTGAAAAAGAAATGAACCATGGCAGCTATAATGTAACAGACCAGGCACTGATTGGTAAAGCAGAAAATGATATGGATGGCGTTGAATTTCAATTTGAAATTGAAGGAGAAAAAATGATTTATAACAAACCCATAAAATATAAATTTACTGATCCTGTAAAAGGAGAGCTATATCAACCCTTAAGTATTGTGCCGCCATTGAGCCTGGATATTACACCAGGCACGACTATAATCAATAGATCAGTTAATGCAAATACGATGTTTGCAAAAAACTTCCGGTTATTAACCGATGGCAGTAAGTTAGCAAAGGATGATGAAAATTATGCGGCACTTTCAGCCTTGCCTGCCGGCAGTAAATATTCAGTAAATGCCGTTCTTGATGTTTCTAATAAAAATGGGGTGAGCAATGATGAAATTATTTTCAAAAATCAAAACGGCGTTCCTTACAGCGATACCAGAGAAATATATTATGATCATATCCCTGCGATAAGATATTTCAAAACAAGCAAACTGTCATTGGTTTTTACAGATGCAAAAACAAATGGTAATCGCATCGGATATATTGTTGGCGCAGGAGATAAGGTGCCGCCGGCATTGGAACAAATGGGATATAATGTTACGCTGCTTTATGAGAAGGATATTACTAAAGAGCATATTAAAGATTTTGATGCCATTGTAACGGGAGTAAGGGCGTATAATATTCATAAATGGTTAAGCAATGCTTACCCTGTGTTGATGCAATATGTAAAAGAAGGCGGTGTTTTAGTTTCACAATACAATACCAATAATTCCATTGGTCCTGTGAGAGTCAGTATTGCACCTTATCCTTTTACCATAAGCCGCAGCAGGGTTACAGATGAAACCGCTCCTGTAAAATTTTTATTACCCACTCATCCTGTTCTGAATTATCCTAATAAAATAACCCAAAAGGATTTTGAAGGTTGGGTTCAGGAACGGTCTATTTACAATGCAGAAAATATTGACAGTAATTACAAACGTATTTTAAGTATGAACGACCCTGGAGAAAAGGACCAGGATGGCAGCCTTATTGTGGCGGATTATGGTAAAGGAAGATTTGTTTATACCGGCCTTGTATTTTATAGAGAATTACCTGCAGGAGTGCCAGGAGCATACAGGTTGTTTGCCAACATTGTTGCATCTGCTAAACCACCAGTATCCGGATCTGCTACAAAATCCAAAAGGGTAAATCCGGCACAAAAACCTTCTAAAATAAATGCAGAAAAAGAAGTACAGTAAGAAGATTTAAGTAGCAAGTAGTAAGTAGCAAGAAGCAAGTAGAAAAATGAAAACAAAAAAAAGCAAATAATTAGTTGGTAGCATGTGATAGATAATCCAAAAAAAAATTAATAAGAACAATTGATGGTATCTAAAATAAAAGCAATTATTTAATTTCTCTAAAAACCAATTACTATTTACAATTGACTATTGACCATTCAAAATCCTCATGAGCTATATAGATTGGATCATATTAATTTCAGTGCTAACCGGTATTATTGCGTATGGTATTTACAAAAGCCGCACTACACGAAACCTGGAAGGATACTTTCTGAGCAACCGCAGCATGCCCGGTTACCTTGTATTGCTTAGCATCATGGGTACACAGGCAAGCGCTATAACCTACCTCACCGGCCCCGGGCAGGCATATACAGACGGGATGCGTTTTGTACAATATTATTTTGGCCTTCCTCTCGCCATGATTGTAATCAGCATTTTTTTTGTGCCGGTTTACAGCCGGCTAAAGGTAATTACCGCCTATGAATTCCTGGAGCAACGCTTTGATGTAAAAACAAGAACATTCACTTCCTTTCTTTTTTTATTGTCAAGAGGCTTGAGTACAGGCGTAAGTATATATGCGCCATCGCTAATTTTAAGTTCAATAATGGGATGGAATATTTATTATACAAACATTATGATGGGTGGGCTTTTGATTATTTATACCATGAGTGGAGGCGCAAGGGCAGTGGCTCATACTCAAAAACTACAAATGATTATAGTATTTATATCGCTGCTGATGATTGGTTATATAGCAGTGAATTTATTGCCAGGGGGTATGGGTTTTTCAGAGGCCATTGATAAAGCAGGCAGCATGGGAAAAATGAATGTGATAACCACCGGCATGACGGAGAAGGGATTTGACTGGAATGATAAATACAATATATGGAGTGGAATCATTGGCGGTTTTTTTCTGGCGCTCAGTTATTTTGGAACCGATCATAGCCAGGTGGGACGGTACCTCACAGCAAAAAATGTTAAGGAAAGCCGCAAAGGATTATTGATGAATGGCCTGGTAAAAGTGCCCATGCAATTTGGGATTTTACTGATAGGTGTACTGGTATTCACTTTTTACCTGTATCACAAAGCTCCTGTTTATTTTGATGATGTGAAAATGAAAGAGGCCAGGCTCACGCCTTATGCTGACAGTCTTGCCATAACAGAAACATTGTACAATCAGAATTTTGTTGCTGGCAATGCAACCGTATCTAATCTTTACAGGGCAGAATATAAACGGATATTGCAAAAGGCTTTGCCAGGGCAGGATACTAACGATACCAATTTTATTTTTCTAAGATTTGTAAAAGATAATTTGCCCATTGGATTGATAGGGTTATTGTTTGCAGTAATATTTTTATCTGCATGGGGAAGTATTGCTGCAGCGCTCAATGCATTGGCAGCATGTACCATTGTAGATTTTCATAAGAAGTTTTTTGTGAAAAATGAAACCCCTGAACAGGATTATAAAACATCTCAATGGTATAGTTTTGCCTGGGGCGTTTTCTGTATTATCATTGCCATGTTTGCACACAATATTGGTAATAGCCTCATTGAAGCAGTTAATATTCTTGGATCTTTATTTTATGGTGTGATACTCGGCATTTTCCTTGTAGCATTCTGGATAAAATACATTCGGGGAAATGCGGTATTTATTGCTGCTTTATTATCCGAAGCAGCGATAATTACTATTTACAACCTTCATATTATTTCTTTTCTATGGCTTAATGTGATAGGCGCTTTACTTGTAATTATCACTGGTTTATTTCTGGAAATATTATTCAGGACCATTCCTTCAAAAATTGCCACATAAAAAAATGCCGCCGGTAATAGGCAGCATTTTTAGAAAAGGTAAATTATATCTATAATTTTTTCTGTAACTCTAAATTCATCTTTACATAATCATCATTTTTTGCCTCACGGCTAAGTTCCAAAGATTTTTTTGAACTTGCCATTGCCGCTTTTTTATCGCCCAGGTCATTTTCAATTTTGGCTTTATACAGCCACATGTAAAATGCTTTTGGATTTTCTTCTACTGCTTTGTTGATATACTCCAGAGCTTTGTTACCATTTTTTTCATATTCATTGTAGAATTGTGCTGCCTGCCAAAAAGGTTTTTTTTCACCAAGCAATGCCTGGTCTATTTGTGTTTTAATACGGCTCTTAATTGTTGCATTAATAGGAATTGTTACCATAGTTTTTTCCCACATGATATGTAGTTCACAACTCTCGGGCATTATGTTCGCAAACTGCATGGTAAAGGATTCCAACCTGGTTTTCATCTTTTGGGTGGGTACTTTAAATTTTAAAACATCATCAGATTCTTTATACCCGTCACTGCCCCAGTTTTTTGTGCCTTTATTTAAAATGATGTCCCAGCTTTCAGTACCGGGGATGGTGTAAAAGGCATAAGAACCAGTATCAACGCGTTTGCCATTAATTTCTACTACGTCAGTAAATTTTAGAATTGTTGCTCCATTAGCACCTGTTCGCCATAACTTGTTGTAAGGAACTAAATCGCCAAAAACTTTTCGGCCTTTCATTGCGGGCCTGCTATAAGTCAATTCAATTGTTCCAAGAGCAAAATCCTGTTTTATGGTTTGCGTTGGTGAAGGTTGAGGCATTTTAACCTGGGCATTTCCTGTTGCAAGGCAAAAAAGAAATGCACCTAATAATAATTGTTTTTTCATTGCGAGTAATTTTAAAAATTAGAGTGATTATTCAAAATGAACCTTTACGGTTTGATAAATAAGTTGGTTGCTCATGAACTGAACTTGTGCCTGTTGCAGTAATTTTTCTGAATAGCCCTGCAGGCCAAATAATCCCGCTGCATTTCCTTTGTTGATGGCAATCTCCAGGTAACCTGCGGAATTAAAAAGTGCCAGTTTTTCTCCATCAGGTACATCAGCATAACTTTCACTAATCCTGTCTATCACTTCATCTCTTTTAAATTCGATGATAAATCGCCTTCCCCTGCGTTGCTCTTCAAACTCTTCTTTTCGGATATTTACAACAACATTTTCAAAATTATCTATAAAAATAATTTGTCCTTCTATCCAGTTATTACCCAACAAAGGGCGTAATGGGTTTTTTATTTTTATGGCAAATGTTTCGTCACCTACAGATTCAATGGGTAATCCAGATGAAATTTTCTCAATAGCTTTAGCAAAAACCTGTGTACAATGTAAAGTATTCTTTTGAGCTGTTTTATCTAAACTAATAGCAATTACTTTCTGAGGTGATTCTTCTAGTATCATTGTCAACAGGCCATTATCGGCACAACAAATAAACTGTCCATTATGTTCTGCAATGAGTAAATATTCCGGTTTTTCATTGAATAAATCTACCAGCACAATATGAAAAGTGCCTGCAGGAAAATTTTGAATAGCATTACGGCAAACATACGCCGCTTGTGGATAATTAAAAGGAGGAAGCAAATGGGTAATATCTATAACCTGTGAATCCTTATTTACCTGCAGCAACTGTCCCTTAATGGCCGCAGGCATAAAATCCTGTAAGCCTATATCACTAGTAAGGGTAATTAATGCCATGTAATTTTTTTTGTAATGGTTTTATTTAACCAGTACGCCATTTTTGAAAAAGAATTTATGAACTAATTTGTCAGCCCATTTAGGAAAGAATTTATTTACAAAAAGCGTTTGTTTTCCCTGGTAACTGAGTACCAGTGAGCGTTGCCTTTTTTCAATAGCTTTTAAAATATGGTGGGCACACTTTTCCGCACTCATCAACTGGCTTTCATTAAGCGGGCTTTCGCCCTGTATTTCTCCTTTACTGTTCAGCGCCGTGCGTCTTATATTGCTACGGGTAAATCCAGGTGAAATCCACATTACATTTACTTCATCATCTATTAGCTCAGTACGTAAAGCTTCCATCCAGCCGTTCAAGGCAAATTTGCTGGCAGAATAACCACTACGGCCAGGAAGCCCCCGGTATCCTGCAATAGAAGATATGCCGGCGATTGTTCCTTTTCTTTCGATGATGGAGGGCAGAGCAAGTTTTGCACAATAAAGGCTGCCAAAAAAATTAATGTCCATCAGTTTTCTAAAAACATCCACCTCAGCATCCTTAAATAAACCCCTCATAGAAATGCCTGCATTATTTATAAGAATATCAATGCCTCCGAATTGCTTGATGGTACTCTCAATAAAAAGCTGGCAATCGTTATAATTGCTCACATCTGCCACCACGCAATGTAGGGGAAGGGTTGTGTGCCTTACCTGCATATCATATAATTTATCCTGGTTCCTGGCGCATGTGGCTACTTTGGCACCCATTGGCAGCAACAATTCTACAAGGGCTTTTCCAATACCTTCACTGCCGCCTGTAATGGCCACTACCTTGTTTTTGAAAAATTCAGTCATGAAAAAATGTTATTGGCAAAAATAAGTGAGATATGTTGTGGATGGTGCAGGTTATGCATAAAGGTTTTGGATTGCAGAGGATTTTTTTTAAAAGAAAAACCCGAAAACTTTTCAAAAAAATTTGAACCAATATAAAATTGCCCTATTTTTGCACTCCCTTTAAAAAAAGGGTATGAATTGGTAGCTCAGTTGGTAGAGCATCCCGATTTTATCGGGAGGGCCACTGGGTTTTGATAAAAACAAAATTGAATTGGTAGCTCAGTTGGTAGAGCATCCCGATTTTATCGGGAGGGCCACCGGGTTTTGATAAAAACAAAATTGAATTGGTAGCTCAGTTAGTAGAGCATCCCGATTTTATCGGGAGGGCCACTGAGTTCTGATAAAAACAAAATTGAATTGGTAGCTCAGTTGGTAGAGCAATACACTTTTAATGTATGGGCCCTGGGTTCGAGTCCCAGCCAGTTCACTCAAAACCTCTGTAAGCTCAGAGGTTTTTTTATGCCTTATACATACATTTTATATTCAAACAAACTTGACAAGTATTATGTTGGGGCATGTACTGACATGAAGCGCAGATTGTATG
This sequence comes from Ferruginibacter sp., assembly GCA_040110925.1. Lineage (GTDB taxonomy): Bacteria > Bacteroidota > Bacteroidia > Chitinophagales > Chitinophagaceae > Ferruginibacter. Next base: position 39,127 of record JBDSYV010000111.1, read on the forward strand.
AGCATAATATCGGTCATTCAAAATTCACTAAAACTGGACCGCCATGGGAATTAAAGTTTTTGAAGGAGTTTTTGTCACTTGCTGATGCCAAAGGGTTTGAAAGTAAGATTAAGAAAATGAAATCCAGAAAATTTATAGAATCATTGATAGCTGACGAATAGAGCCTCCCGATTAAAATCGGGAGGGCCCTGGGTTCGAGTCCCAGCCAGTTCACAAAGCCTCCATTATGGGAGGTTTTTTTATTTTGCCTATGCTACTGCTTATTCCGGATAACCCTAAAGCATTTTTAAAACGGCATAATTATCTCTGAGAAATGAAAAAACAATTTAATGGGTGTAATACCTAACCAAACAGAAGGTGCTTCTTCAGATATCATTTCGAAAAAACATTTCGATAGTGAGGATCAAGCTAAAGTATTTTTTATTTTATTAAAACAAAGGCTGCTAAATGTAAATCAGTGGAAAGAATACGCCGGAACATTGAGTGCAACATTTCAGTTATGTGATTTAAATGGGGATGAAGTTCAGCGAAATGTGGAAGAAGGGGACTATTTTAAAATTCACATTCCTGGTCCTGGCAGCGAAGCAGGTGAAGGATTTGACTGGGTTAAAGTGGAATTAGTTAAAGAAGAAAATACAACTACTGGAGAAAGACTGGTTATAAAAGTACGCCCTTCAAGCAATCCCCGAAATTCTAAAGCTGACATTGCACATTTTTTTGATGATACAGCAACAAGTACTTTTATTATTAATAGAAAAAATAAAAAGCTAACTGCTGAAGTGCATGGCCGCAATGAAATCCCCAATACAGAAGCTGATGCCTTCGGAGATAAATTAAGGAATACTGTTATTGCAACAGCTGCCATCTCCGGGTTTTCCAAAATACAGTGGAATTTGCTCACTGAAGGTTTGCTTAAAGATATCTAAGACACGGCGCCTGGATGCCTGCAAAGTTTCCAATACTGAACTATTAACCGGATTAATTCCCTGAACTCAGTGTATGTTGCCGATTTGTGAAAAAATCCCTGAACTGTTAGATTACTATATGCTTCATTAACAGCATATTGAGAAACATAAGTTGTATAAAAAATAAATGGGATAGATTTTTTTCTTAATTCTTCATGATTGTCTAATTCTCTTTTAAACTCAATACCATCCTGTTTGGGGAGATTAACATCACAAATAATAAAAAAAGGAGCTTGTTCTCTTTGTTTTAAGTCTTCCATTGCGTCAATACCATTGTCAAAGAAAATTATATCATTATTTACCCCTACATCCAATAAAGCCTCTTTTATAATTTCCTGGTCATCCTGGTCGTCTTCAATAATAATGATGGGTCCGTTAACTGGCATAAGTGTCATTTATGCTTCTGTCACAAAAAGTATGCAACTAACAATAAGATGTGGAAAGCTGTGTAAAAAAAGAAGCCCTTCCGTAGAAACGGAACGGCTTTAACGATTGCTTGCCATATGAAAAAAAGTAAAAATTCGCTACTAATAATTTATTTTCGCTTCAGGAAGATTTTTTGGTTCGTCCTCCTTCTGCTTCGATTGCCTGCCGTATAAATGCTGCTACCGTAATGCTAAAGTAATGCAGGTAGCGGGTTCAATAAAATCAAGTTCTGGCATATATTATTACGCTTAAACTCTTGTTCACCTGGTCAAATGCAGTACTGTATTGTGTTTGAACATATAAATACCATGATGCCCAACCGGAATACAGACATATTATTTCAATTGATTCATGCGCTTGAGAAATCGGAAAAACGCAATTTTAAGTTGTATATTCAAAGAAGCTCAGGTAACAAAGACCTTAAAGTAATTGAACTTTTTGATGCCATTGATAAACTGAATGATTATGATGAAGCTCGGCTGCTGCAAAAACTAGCCTCAATTAAAAAACCACAACTTGCCAATGCGAAAGCGCATTTGTATAAACAAATACTTGCCAGCCTTCGGGTAATAAAAACCACAGAAAGCATCGATCTTCAACTGCATGAACAGTTAGACTATGCCCGGATACTTTATAATAAGGGTCTGTATCATCAAAGTCTTAAAATACTGGAAAAGGTAAAAGAACTTGCTATTGAGTATAACCAGGATAGTTTTATTATCCAGGTAATATCACTGGAGAAAAAAATTGAAACCCTGCATATTACCCGCAGTATGCAAAACCGGGCAGAAAAACTCAGCATGGAAGCTGATGAGGTAAATGCAAAACGGGGGATCATTACTAAACTATCAAATCTTGCCTTGCACTTGTATAGTTGGTATATCCGTAGCGGCCATGCCCGCAATGAACAGGAAGCAAAGGCTGTAAAAATATTTTTCAAAATTCATTTGCCGGCTTATGTAAAACCAAGGGGGTTTTATGAACAATTATATTATCACCAGAGCTATTGCTGGTACGCATTTATAAGACAGGATTTTTTGATGTACTATCGCCACACTCAAAAGTGGGTGGATTTATTTGTTGGCCAGCCCTCTATGATTGCTATTGAAAGTGGCCATTATATAAAAGGCATGCATAACCTTATGAATGCGCATTTTGATTTAAGAAATTTTAGAAAATTCGAAGAGACTATTCAGCAGTTCCAGCTTTTTTCACATACTGATGTAGCTAATCTTCATGCTAACAACAGGGTGCAAACATTTATTTACCTGAGTAATGCCCGCATTAATCATCACATGATAACCGGAAGTTTTGAAGAAGGTTTAAAACTTATACCAGTTATTGAAGAAAAGTTGGATGAGTATAAACTTTTTCTTGACCTGCACCGTGTACTGGTCTTAAACTACAAGATTGCTACTCTACATTTTGCTGCGGGTAATTATGATATAAGTATTGATTATTTGAGAAGGATAATTAATGGTAATGCAGACCTGAGAAACGATATACAATGTTATAGCCGTTTACTGCACTTGCTTGCACATTATGAATTGGGAAATTTTGAAATCATGGACCACCTGATCAAATCTGTGTACCGGTTTATGAGAAGAATGGAAAATCTTTCAGCACTGGAAGAAGAAATGTTTTCGTTTTTAAAGAAAAACTCGCATCTCAAACCAACTGACTTAAAGCCCGCATTTCATGGCTTCCTGGAAAAAATAAAATCGCTTGAGAAACAACCTTACCAGGCAAGGGCCTTTGCATATCTTGATATTATATCCTGGGTAGAAAGTAAAATTGAAAACAAAACACTTGCGGCCATCATCCGGCAAAAATACCTGGCAAGTAAACGTAAGTAATTTATAATGACATTAATGAACATCCACGGATATCGCTGTTATCCAGCCGGCCAGTAATTTCAAATTTATTTTTATCTCTCCTTAGCCCGGTATCATCTGTGGCAATAAATGCACAACTGTATAAATTTGCAAGGTCAATGATATTTACAGCACCATTGGTTACAACTAAATCAAAAGGATCATCAGTTGCACGTAATAAAATTTTCATCCATGGAGGAGTTTCAAAAATGCCCTCTCCGCTGGAATATGCCTGCGATAATAATTCGGTCATCCCATATTCTGAATGCACATTCGGAATGCCCAATTGTTTTTTCAATATGTCATGAACTTCTGCACGGGTAACTTCTGCTTTTCTTCCTTTCATTCCCCCGGTTTCCATTACAATTGTATGTTTTAATTCCATTGGGAATTGTTCAGCAAAATCTAATAAGGCATAAGTCACTCCTATAAGTAAGGTCGGCTGGTACTCATCTTCATTTTTTAAAATGGTATCATGTAATTTTTGAGTGTCATATAAATAAAATCCACTGCGTTCATGTTTAGATAAGTTTACCAGGTCATTGACCATATCTACCAATGAGGAGGATTGTCTTTCAAGATAGGATGGAAGCAAACCGATGATGCAATAGGATGATGGTTCTCCATAAAAATGTGAAAACCCTTTTAAGAAACTTTGTTTATAAACATCCCGGCTTTTTACCATATGTCTGCTGGGGATATCGCCAGTAGTACAACTGCTTTCATAAATAACTTCCGGCGTGAAAGCAGTTGTTTTGATGCTATGCGTTTTAAAAAAACTAATGGGTAAAAAAGGTATTTGCTCTATTGAGTTTACTGTAGCTGGGTTAACAGAAAGGCTTTCGCAAAAGGCCTTGTATAAGGAATTATGTTGATACTGAAACCGGAAGATTTCTATGGCTAGATTATCAAAATCATAATGACTAACATTAAACACACGGTTTATGATATTTTCAACGCTGATAATATCCAATTGATTATTGTTTATTTCCGCAAAGATGGTTCATTTAACAATTCTGTTGCGGGGAAATCCTTTTGCCGGTTTTTGATTATCAATCCTTAATTTTGGTAACAAATATTTATAGGATGAAGAAGATATTTTTCCTGCTTACTGTTATAGCTTTTTTTTCTGCTTGTAAAAAAGATAAATATACTACAGCGCCGCAGATTAGTTTTGTAGATATAAAGCCTAATGCTTCCAGAGTGCTATTATCAAATGAAAGGGATTTTGCTCCGAAGTTAATTTTTAAGATCACTGATGCAGAAGGAGATTTTGGAACTAATGACCCGCTAGATAGCTCAATGATTTATGTGAAAAATCTGCTCATAAATAAACTAGATTCTTTCCGTTTCCCGGATATTACCGGCGCCACAAAAAAGGATTTTAGTGCCGAAGTTTCTCTTAATCTTTTTAATGCACTGATTTGTCGCTTTCCCGGTCCTGCCAGACCCAGAGTAGATACAACTTACCTTGAATTCTATGTACGAGATGCAAAAAAGAATAAAAGTAATGTTGTAACAAGCAGCAAGCCACTTTATATCATCTGCGATTAAATGCGATGGCTCAGGTTTATCTTATCACACTCTATTTTCGTTGCACTTTGTGCAGTTGCACTTTGTTATCAAAGTCATATTGTACTTCATATCCGGCCTGATTATCTTTTATATGGTTTTATTTTTTTTGCCACCTTATGCAGTTATAATTTCTATTGGCTGGCCGGGAAATTTCATTACCGACGGCAGAAGTCGTTAGCATCATTTATTAAAACCAATACTTCATATATCCTTGTATTTATTCTTGCATCGTTTGCCTTATTATATTTGGCTCTAAAACTCAGTTATTTATTTCCCTTGATGCTGGTTGCGGGCTTGCTCACATTCATTTATTCCACACCATTGTGGAATGAAAATGCAAAAGCCATTGCCGCTAAAACTGGTTTTTTTAAAACAATATTATTATCACTTACATGGGCATTGGTTACAGTTATTTTTCCTGCACAGGAATTATTGCATACGGACAAAACCATTATCGTTATCTTATTATTCATTGCACGCTTTTTCTTTATGTTGATGCTATGCCTCATTTTTGATATGCGTGATATTCACCTTGATAAAATGCATGGGCTACATAGCCTTGCTACTGATGTGAACAGGTATTGGTTAAAAGTGATAATGATTTCTTCGTTTTGTATTTATGTGATTGTTGGTGTGTTGGTAAGAATAAACCTGTCTGATAATAAACAACTCATTGCGCATTTTGTTACGGGTTTGATTGTATGGATTATTTACCGGCAGTCAACCAAAAAACAGGGTTACTTGTTTTATTATTTCCTGGTGGATGGCCTTATGCTGATTGCTGCTTTAACAACATTTATTGCAGCAAAAGTTTAAGAGATTATTGTTTAGAAGTTTAGAGGAGCATTATAACTATTTTTGCATTTTTATAAAACGATTATTATGGCTAAGGCAACTACAAAAAAGAAATCATTTATTACGGATGAGGCTTATGGATTTTTAAGGGATTATATAAACAATGCTTCTCCAACCGGCTTTGAAACCAGTGGCCAGAAATTATGGATGAACTACATGCGTAAAT
>JBDSYV010000112.1:0-17838 GCA_040110925.1 Ferruginibacter sp.
TTTTATAAGGCTCGGCGGTTGTGATGTTGGCTGCTCCTGGTGTGATGTAAAAGAAAGCTGGGACGCATTATTACATCCTATAAAAACAATAAAAGACATTGTAAACTCCGCTGTTGAAAATGTACCGGCAGGAAAAAGTAAACTGGCTGTTATCACCGGTGGTGAACCCTTAATGCATGACCTGAACGCTCTTACTTCTGAATTAAAAAATAAAGGATTTAATACCAATATTGAAACCTCAGGCTCCCATCCTTTATCAGGCAAATGGGACTGGATATGCCTTTCTCCCAAAAAATTTAAAGCGCCACTAAAAGAAGTTGTTGATGTAGCCAATGAATTAAAAATTATCATTTTTAATAAATCAGATTTTGCCTGGGCAGAACAATTTGCTTTACTGGTTTCTCCCTCCTGCAAATTATACCTGCAACCCGAATGGAGTAAAGCAGATGCTATGATGCCATTAATAGTTGATTATATAAAATCAAACCCACAGTGGGAGTTATCACTACAGATCCATAAGTTTATAAATGTTCCTTGAGGAAGGTTTAAGGATTTAGGGGTTAGAGGTTTAGAGGTTTAGAGGTTTAGAGGTTTAGAGGTTTAAAAGTTGATTCATCTATTTTATTAAAATATCTTTCCCGATTTATTCACCATTCACCATTCACCATTCACCATTCCCCATTCACCATTCATTCATCATTCACGATTTAACATCCCTACAATACTTGCTACCACATTTCGTTTTATCTTCATTTTCCCAAAGAAATATACATGAACAAACCATTTATTTTTTGCCTTAAAATTGTTGTACCCATATACCTTTTGTTTCTTTCCTTTTCCGTCAATGCCCAATGGTATGACCCTGACAAAGTGAATAAAAAAGCAGGCGATATTTATGCCAACGCTTACGAGCAGGCAAAGGATATGCAATATGAAAAGGCTATTAAAACTTTAAATGAGGCACTGAAAATTGAGCCCCGTTTTGTAGATGTTTTTTTATCCCGTGCAGGTATTTATGCAGACATGAAAAATTACCGTGAATCAGTAAATGATTTTGAAACAGCTTTTAGAATGGATTCCCTTTATTCATCAACCTATTTACTGCCCTATTCCATATCATTGGCAGGCATTGGAAATTTTACAAAAGCATTGGAAAAAGTAAATCAGTTTTTAGCCACACCAAAATTAAATTTGCAGAGTAAAAAAGCAGGCAACTATAGAAAAACCGCATACGAATTTGCCATAGATTATGAAAAACAAAAACCTCTTGGCAAATATGTTTTCACTCCAAAAAACCTGGGCCCTGGTATTAACTCAACAGCACTGGAATATTTTCCTTCCATAACTATTGATGGGAGTAAAATGATTTTTACAAGAAGAGTAAATAATGATGAGGATTTTTATGAAAGTGATTTCATTAACGGGGTATGGTCCATAGCAAAACCTATCGGTGGAAAAATAAATACCAATTTTAATGAGGGTGCTCAAAACATATCACAGGATGGTGAACTGCTTATTTTTACTGGATGTAATTATCCTGAAGGGCAGGGTAGCTGTGATTTATATATGGCTCACCGCACAAAAAACGGCGGCTGGACAGAACCGGAAAATATGGGCCCAATTATCAACACTGATTTCTGGGAATCTTCTCCTTCCCTATCTCCCGATAAAAAAGATTTATATTTTTCCAGCAGCATGGCTGGAGGCTATGGTGGAAAGGATATATGGGTTACGCACAGGGCACCAAACGGCAAGTGGAGCAGACCTGTTAACCTTGGTCCTGATGTTAATACCAGTGGCGACGAAGGCTGTCCATTTATTCATGCAGATAACCAAACACTGTATTTTAACAGCAATGGCCACCCTGGTTATGGCCTAACCGATTTGTACTTGACCCGTAAAGATGAAGAAGGAAAATTCACCAAACCAGTTAACCTTGGTTATCCCATAAACACCATTGATGATGAAGGCTCGCTGATTGTTTCAGCTGATGGTAAAACAAGTTATTATGCCAGTGATGGTGGCGATACAAAAGGTGGACTAGACCTCTTCAGTTTTGAATTGCCTGTAAATGCAAGAGCGCTGCAAACCAGTTGGGTAAAAGGAAAAGTTTTTGACAAAAAGACCATGGAAGGATTGCCATCAACTGTTGAACTAGCGGAAATAAGCAGCCGGCGAGTCATTTCAAAGCTACAGACGGATGAAGATGGAAATTACCTGGTTACCCTGCCCAAGGGAAAAGATTATGCCCTCAATGTAAACCGCAAAGGATATTTATTTTATTCAGATAATTTTTCAATGGAAACCACCATGCCCGATTCACCGTTGGTAGTAAACATACCCTTACAACCGTTGGAAGCAGGCGCTAACATTGTTTTGAAAAATATTTTCTTTGAAACAAAGAAATATGAACTGCAACCAGCATCCCTTTCTGAACTGGACAGGGTTATTACACTCATGAATGAAAACCCAAAACTTAAAATATTAATCAGTGGGCATACAGATAATGTGGGCAAACCTGCTGACAATATCATACTCAGTAACAACAGGGCTAAAGCGGTGATCAACTATTTTATCAGCAATAAAATAGACCCAAAAAGACTTACAGCAAAGGGTTATGGAGAAACAAAACCTCTTGCGGATAATAATACGGAAGCAGGCCGATCACAAAACCGGCGCACAGAACTAAGCATTATTGCCAATTAAATTTTTGCTTAATATTGTTGTTCCAGTACATGAACAACGATTTATTATACCAGGTTGCCCTCACACTCGTACCCAATATCGGCGATGTACACGCAAAGGCATTAGTTAATCTTTATGGCGATGCAGCATCTATCTTCAAAGCACCGAAAAAACATTTAGAATCTATTGAAGGCATGGGTACGGTTAGAGCATCCTCAATAAAATCATTTAAAGATTTTACCCAATGTGAAAATGAAATGGCCTTTATTGAGAAATATAAAATCCAACCACTCTTTCTCAATTCAGATAAATATCCAAAGCGTTTATTAAACTGTTACGACAGCCCTGTTCTACTTTATTACCGGGGCAATGCAAATTTGAACCATGAAAAAATTATTTCAATTGTAGGCACACGCCACTTTACGGAATATGGCCGTAATGTTTGCGAAAATATTATAGCGGCATTGCATACTCAAAACGCACTAATTATAAGCGGCCTTGCATTTGGCATTGACACCATTGCACATAAGGCTTCGCTAAAAAATAATTTTTCTACAGTTGCTGTGCTGGCTCATGGGCTGGATAGGATATATCCTGCGCAAAATAAAGCGCTTGCAAAACAAATGACTGAGCAAGGTGGACTACTTACAGAATTTATGAGCAATACAACTCCCGACAAACAAAACTTTCCAAAACGCAACCGCATCGTTGCGGGCATGTGCGATGCATTAATTGTCATTGAATCAGGCTTAAGAGGCGGTTCCTTGATCACTGCAGAGCTGGCCAACAGTTATAACAAAGATGTTTTTGCCATACCAGGCCGAACTACAGATTCAAAAAGTGAAGGATGCAATTACCTTGTAAAAAATAATAAAGCAATCCTCATTACAAATGCAGATGATTTTCTGCAAGCCATGAACTGGAATACAGAAAAAAAGGAAAAGAAAAAACAGCGGGAACTTTTTATCGAACTTACTGAAGATGAAAAAAAAATTACAGATATTTTAGCCCGGCATGAGCGATTACAGATCGAAACCTTATACCTGCAAAGCGGTCTCAGCAGCAGCAAAGCAGCAGGCGCATTGCTCAGCCTTGAAATGCAGGGCATTGTGGCCTCTTTACCTGGCAAGGTTTATAAATTGTTGTAGTTGAAAGACATGACAGTGGATAGATGATAGTTGATAGAGCTAAATTACCTTTATTTGTTTTTATGGGTTCATTGACGATTGATGATTGAATGCCGTCTGACGACTGAAGACTGACTACTGCCCACTCACTTTTTGCCTTTTCAGTTTTGCCTCATATCTTTGCACATGGCAACAATAAAAAAATCTCCCCCACGCAATTTCAATAAATTTTTTGGTGAAGGATTAACCTTCGACGATGTATTACTAATGCCCGCATACTCACAAGTGCTTCCAAGAGATGTGGATATCAGCAGTTTTCTCACCCAAACTATTCAACTGAATATTCCTATGCTCAGTGCTGCAATGGATACAGTAACAGAAGCTCAACTTGCTATTGCCCTTGCACGGGAAGGCGGCATAGGCATACTACACAAAAACATGAGTATAGAACAGCAGGCTGCCGAAGTGAAAAAAGTAAAACGCAGTGAGAACGGCCTGATACTCGATCCCATAACACTTAGCCCCGATGCCACAATCGGCGAGGCTTTACGGCTAATGAGAGAAAATAAAATCGGCGGTATTCCAATTGTAAATGCCAGGCATATTCTTGTAGGAATTCTAACCAACCGTGACCTGAGGTTTGAAACCGATTACCGCAATAAAGTAAGTACGGTAATGACTACTGAAAATTTAATTACTGCCCCTGCCGGCACTAACTTAAAAAAAGCAGAAGCTATTTTCAAGAAAAATAAAATAGAGAAATTACCCGTGGTTGACAGGAATGGTAAACTTAAAGGCCTGGTAACCTTTGGCGATATTTTAAAATTAAAGAGCCACCCGCAAGCCATAAAAGACAGCTTTGGAAGACTGCTTGTAGGTGCGGGTGTGGGCATTACAAATGATACAATGCTAAGAGTAGAAGCATTACAACAAGCCGGGGTTGATATTGTTTGTCTCGATAGCGCACACGGCCATACCAAAGGCGTTATAGGAATGCTGAAGCAAATTAAAAAAACATATAAAAACCTACAGGTGATTGCTGGAAATATTGCCACCGCCGCTGGTGCTACTGCACTTGCAGATGCAGGTGCCGATGCGGTGAAAGTGGGCATTGGCCCGGGTTCTATCTGCACAACCCGTGTGGTAGCAGGTACAGGTGTACCACAGATCACCGCAGTAATGGAAACAGCCGCGGCATTAAAAAACCGAAATATTGGCATCATTAGCGATGGGGGCATAAGATATACCGGCGACATGGTAAAGGCACTTGCAGCAGGTGCTACCTGCGCTATGATGGGAAATGTTTTTGCAGGCACGGAAGAGAGCCCAGGCGAAACTATTATTTACGAAGGCCGAAAGTTTAAGCAATACCGTGGCATGGGTTCCCTTGGAGCAATGGCACAGGGCAGCAGCGACCGCTACTTCCAGGACCTGCCTACCGGACAGACAGGCGTCGAGGATGACATTAAAAAGTTTGTTCCCGAAGGCATTGAAGGCCGGGTAGCCTTCAAAGGAAATTTAAGAGAAGTCACGCACCAGTTTACGGGCGGGTTGAAAGCGGGCATGGGATACTGCGGTGCTGCAAATATCAAAGCATTGCAGCAGGCAAAATTTGTAAAAATAACCAATGCCGGCATGCGTGAAAGCCACGCACATGATATTGCCATAACGAAGGAAGCACCAAATTACAGCCCCCTCTAACTCCCCCAAGGGGGAGAATAAAAACCAGGTGGACCATTAGAATATGTTCTGTTTTTTTAGTTCTGCTTAATTTGATTATTAAAGCTCAAATGCTGTTGTGGAAGAACTAATGTTTATTAAAGTTTCTAAAGTACCGTCCTTCTCCCTTGGAGAAGGAATGAGGATAAGCTAATTTGCATTAATGAAAAAAATTACGCTCAGGCTGTTGCTAATTTTCACATTTGCTAATTTTCAAATCTTCACATTTGCCCAAGACTCTTCCCGCATCCGCATATCCCTGCTCACCTGTACTCCCGGTGATGAGCTCTATTCTATTTTTGGCCATAGCGCTTTGCGCATCATTGACAGCAACAGTGTAACGGATATCGTTTACAATTATGGCACTTTCAATTTTGATGATGAAGGGTTTTATTTAAAATTCATTCGTGGCAAACTGCCATACTATATCAGCATTGCCCGGTTTGATGAATTTAAATTTGACTATCAAAGTACCAACCGCGGCATAACAGAGCAGGTGCTGGATTTTTCTGCTATAGAAAAAATAACCATCAAGCATAGCCTTATTGAAAATTTAAAAGAAGAAAATAAATATTACCAGTACGATTTTTTTCTTGACAACTGCACCACAAGGTTAAGAGATATCATTGTAAAAAATAAACAGCCCTCTCCCCTGTTGCCCGCCGTAATGCCGGTAACAAAAACCTTTCGCAACGCCATACACCAATACCTTGATGCCGGCCTGCAGCCATGGAGCAAACTTGGCATTGATATTTTACTTGGAGCGCCCACAGATGCAGTGATGACGCCTGCACAGCAGCAGTTCTTACCCGATAACCTTATGGTGGCGCTGGACAGCAGCCTTAATATTAAAATAGTTCAATCATCTGAAAATCTTTATCCTTTTGAACCCTTTCATGAAAAACACTGGTTTACGCCAATCATGTTTTTCTGTGCATTATTAATCTTGTTTATATTATTGAGTATCCCTAAATCTTCCAGAATTCAAAATACACTGAATGGCCTTGATGGCTTTTTATTTTTCCTTACAGGTTTGCTGGGTATACTCCTCATTTTTATGATGACAGCCACAGACCATAGTATGACGAAAAACAATTACAATATTTTCTGGCCATGGCCCACGCATACCATTGCAGCATTTTTTATTAATAAAAAGAAACGCCTGGCAAAATATTATTTTCTTGCCTCTGCTGTAGGGCTAGCATTGTTATTGCTGTTATGGTTCTTACTGCCGCAGCAAATGAACAATGCTTTAATACCATTTGTGATCTTACTCATTTACCGCTCAGCTGTTCAATATTTTAAATTTTAAACATGAACTTCAATAAGATAATTCAATATAAAAACGCAGCTATACATTACCGTGTAAGCGGCAAAGGGCCATTCGTTTTTTTAGTTCATGGCTTTGCAGAAGATGGAACCATCTGGGATAACATTGCCAGCACACTAGAGAATAATTATACAGTCATCATTCCTCACCTGCCAGGCAGCGGACCATCACAACTATTGCCAGGCAAGGCTTCTATTGAGGATTATGCAAATTGCCTGCATGAGATTTTTATCCGGGAAAATATTGAAAAAACAGTACTCCTTGGTCATAGTATGGGAGGTTATATCAGCCTTGCTTTTGCAGAAAAATACCCGGGTAAATTATCAGCGCTCGGCCTTTTTCATTCTTCAGCTTTTGCAGATGATGACGAAAAAATTGCCAGCCGCCGCAAAGCTATTGGGGTTATGAATGAAAAGGGTGCAATGATATTTCTGAAGACTGCCATACCGGGCCTGTTTTATGACAAAGAGAAAAGCAAAACGGATATTGAAACATTAATTGAAAAAGGAAAGAGTTTTTCTGCCGCAGCTTTAGTACAATATTATGAAGCAATGATCAACCGGCCAGACCGGACAACTATTTTAAAAAACCTGCGTATCCCGGTTTTGTTGGTCCTGGGAAAATATGACCCTGCCGTGCCTTTAGAACAGGGCCTGAAGCAAACACATATGGCCGATACTACGTATGTACACATATTGAAGGATAGCGCACATATGGGTATGCTGGAAGAAGCCAGCTTCTCTACAAATATTTTAGTAAAGTTTTTGCATTCCCTTCACGCATAAAAAGGAGGCAAACAACGTTTTAGGGTATATTACGGTCTATTAGGTATTAGCATTATGAATAAAAACTTTATCATCATTATTTTATTGGTTTTTAGTGTTCTTTCTGCCCAGGCAAAACATATAACAGGTGGTGAAATGATTTATGAATACAATGGGCCTGGGTCCGCAGCAAATACTAAAAGTTACACCATTACCCTTAGGTTATTCAGAGACGAAAATTGTTCCGGGTGTGCCGATATGCCGGCATCTGTAGCCATTGGCATTTTTGATAATGCTACCCGCCAGCGCTTAAACGGTTACTTTAATGTTGGATTGTCCAGTAGTGCAATTTTGCAGCTAAATTCTTTACCCTTCTGTATTACTAATCCGCCCAACCTGGTTTATACAGTGGGTTATTATACTTTTACTGTGGATATTCCAGATAATGTGGCGGGTTACACTGTTACTTACCAGACCTGTTGCCGTATTGACGGCATAATGAATGTTGGCAATAGCGTAGGGGCTACTTTTATCGCTCAAATTCCAGGTTCAGGGACCCTGGGCGCAAATGGAACAGATAACAGCCCGCAGTTTTCACTTGGGATTTCTGTAGTGTGTTACCTGAAGCCCTTTACCCTTGATTTTAGTGCAACAGACCGGGATGGCGACATTTTGAAATACAGCCTTTGTAATGCCTTAGATGGCGGAGCTGCTACCAATGCCGGATATGCCACACCCCAACCACCAAGTTATTCATCTGTAAATTATATCAATGGGTATTCCGGTGCAACGCCTTTGGGATCGCAGGCATCCATTAACCAAAACACAGGCATCATTTCTGGCATAGCTCCCGATGCAGGAAAGTATGTGGTTTCCGTTTGTATAGATGCTTTTGATGCGGTAACGGGTGCTTTAAAATCACATCACCGCAAAGATTTTATAATTACTGTTGCAGCTTGCGATTTTGCAGGTGCTCAGTTAAATCCTATTTATACATCCTGCGATGGGTTTACTGTAAATTTTGAAAATTTAAACAATTCCCCAATCAATCAAACTTTTTATTGGGATTTTGGTGATGGAACAACGTCTACAGACCCTACACCAGCGCATACTTATTCAGATACAGGCGTGTATCAAATGAGGCTGGTAATAAACCGCGGCGGCCAGTGTTCAGATTCCACTACTGCCATTGTAAAAGTTTTCCCTGGTTATTTTCCCGGCTTTACTGATAATACGCCCACTTGCAAAGGCGTGCCTGTACAATTTCGTGATGCAACCCGTGCAGATTATGGCAACGTAAATTACTGGAGATGGGATTTTGGTGTAACCAGCATTTCTTCTGATACCAGTCGCTTACAAAATCCTGTTTATACCTACTCCACTTCTGGCACCTATGATATTTCGCTTATTGTGGCCAGTAGCAAAGGTTGTATTGATACAGTTTTAAAAAGGATTACCATCCTGGATAAAGCTCCATTTGCGGTCTTTCCAAAAGACACTTTGATTTGTTCTATTGATACACTTCAACTGCGTGCAGTGGCAACTACTGCTGGCAATGTAACCTGGAGTCCGAATTACATGATCAATAATGTGAATAGTTTTACGCCCCTGGTAAGCCCGGATGTAACGACAAAATATTATGTGCGATATGCGGATAGTTTTGGATGCAGTAATGATGACTCAGTAATAGTGAGAGTTGTAAACCAGGTAACATTGCAATCCATGGGTGATACAACCATTTGCAAAACGGATAGCATAACATTGAGATTAAATACTGATGCTCTTTATTTTAAATGGACGCCAGCAGTAGGTCTTAACAATGTGTCTATAAAAGCGCCTAAAGCATCACCAGCGGCTATCACTACATATCATGTGGTAGCGTCAATAGGTAAATGCATAAAAGAAGCTGATATAAAAGTTACGCCTGTTCCTTATCCAAAAGCAAACGCCGGAAAAGACAGCAGCATTTGTTTTGGAACCGATGCCCGGTTAAATGCCAGCGGGGGAAGCATTTATTTATGGAGCCCATCAATTTATTTAACCGCTGCAAATATTGCTAACCCGGGTGTCATTAAACCACAGCAAAGTGTACGATACATTGTGATGGTAAGAGATGTGCTCGGATGTCCTAAACCTGTGTATGATACCATGTTCCTGGAAGTGGTAAAGATTAATGCGAATGCGGGCCCAAGAGATACATCAGTAGTGCTGGGCCAACCGTTGCAGTTAAATGCAACAGGTGGTGAGTTTTATTTATGGACACCTTCTACATGGCTTAATAATGCAACCATCAGCAATCCTGTTTCGCTGCCACAGGACAATATCAATTATGCAGTGAAAGTGAGTGATGCAAATGGTTGTGTGGGTTATGATACCATTAATGTAAAACTGTACAAGGTTGACCCAAGTCTTTATGTGCCATCTGCATTTACACCAGGCACTGATGAATTGAATGATGTTTTCCGGCCGATTGCTCTTGGTGTAAAATCACTGGAATCTTTCCGGGTGTACAATCGCTGGGGACAATTAATGTTTTCTACAACCGAAATAGGCAAGGGATGGGATGGTAAATTTCATGGGCAGCCGCAATCCACCGGCACGTTTGTCTGGTATGCTGAAGCAACAGATTACCTAGGTAAAAAAATTGCCCAGAAAGGCACGGTCATTCTCATCAGGTAATGTGCAATAAATGATATACGAAGCTGTTGCTCACAAAAGCAGCAGTTTTTTTTATATCTTGTATGGCGTAATTTATATGAAAAAACACTACATCCTTATTTTTTTAATTAGCTTAAGTTCGTTTGAAAGTTTTGCTACTCATACCAAGGGAGGCTGGATGTATTATGAATATCTTGGTGCAGGAATAAATGATCCCACAAAACTTCGTTATAAAATTGGATTAAAATTTTATATGGATTGTCCTTCGGGACTTATTGATAATCCCATTAATTTTTCCATTTACGAAAACAATCCTCTCTTCACTTTTATACAGGATGTTTCGGTAACTTTTTCAGACAATAGCAGTACACAAAATTGTACTGCTACAGCTTGCTATCCCTGTATTAATTTTATTCCACTTATTTGTTATAAAGTACTCACTTACGAAACCATAGTAGAACTTGCTCCCTCCCCCAATGGTTATTTTGTCTCCAAGCAAAGGTGTTGCAGGATAAATAATATCAGTAATATCAATCCACCCTCAAATGATGTAGGTGCAACCTATTCAATTAAAATTCCTGGTGTGGCTGTTTCCGTACCAACATCACATATTAATTCAAGCCCTAAATTTATTTTCAATGATACTGCAATAGTATGTGGTAATAATTTTTTCTCTTTGAATTTTGGAGCTACCGATGCTGATGGAGATTCATTGGCTTATTCGTTTTGTGATGCCTATAATGGGGCAAGCAGCACTGATCCAAACCCTGCTACTGCTCCACCACCACCCTACAGTCTTATTCCCTATTTATTTCCTTTTAGCGGGAGCCAACCTTTAGGACCGAATGTGAGCATAAATCCTGCAACGGGTATAGCCAGTGGTACTGCCCCAGCTCCCGGCGAATACGTGGTTTGTATTTGTGTAAAAGAATTCCGCAACGGTATCTATTTTGCAGACAGCCGTAAAGAATTGCATTTAAAAGTTGCTTCATGCAACCCGGTAAGAGCTACCCTGGACCCCACTTATCTTACTTGTGGAGATCTTACTTTATCTTTCAGTAATCAAACCGATAATCCATCCATAACAAAATGGTTCTGGACTTTTGGAGATCCGGCATCTGGTTCTGCTGATACTTCTGTTTTACAGTTTCCTGTTCATGCTTTTTCGGCTGCAGGCGTATATAATATAAAGCTTGTAGTGAACAAGGGTTTGAGTTGCACAGATAGCACAACACAACAGGTTAGTGTCTATCCCGGCTTCTTTCCCGGGTTCAAATCAAACGCACCTTATTGTGTAGGAAGACCAGTACAGTTTAATGATACCACTAAAACCAATTATGGCATAGTCAGTAACTGGTCCTGGAACTTCGGCGACCTTGCCACACTTGCTGATACCAGTCATTTACAAAATCCACAATACACCTATAACACAGCCGGCAGTTATATTGTAAAACTAAAGGTTGGCAATAGTAAAGGTTGCATAGATAGTCTTACACATACTATTATTATTAATGACAACCCGGTTGTACAATCACTCCCAAGAGATACAACTTATTGCGCCCTTGATAGTATCCGAATAAGAGCATCGGGCACAGGAAGTTTTTCCTGGGCACCTGGTACAAATATCATTGGGGCCAATACAGCCAACCCTCTTGTATTCCCCGGCGCAACTACAAAATATTATGTAACGCTTACAGCTCCTACTGGTTGCAGCAGCAGGGATTCAGTAACGGTAAATCCTATAAATGATCTTACAAATAATATTGTAGCAGATCCTGCAAGTATCTGCCAGGAAGATAGCCTGCTGCTAACCGGCAGCAGTAATCATACTGGTATAACCTGGCAATGGACCCCACCAGCAACATTAAGAACGCCGGGACAGGCCCAAACTATTGCTGTACCAAATGTTACTACTACTTATAACCTTCGCACGCAATGGGGCAATCATTGTATAGTAAACAAACCAGTTACAATTTCGGTTACGCCTCTTGCTATTCCCAATGCGGGCTCAGATAAAACTTTCTGCACGGGCCAGGACTCTGTGCAACTGAATGGCAGTGGTGGTGTTACATACAGTTGGACGCCAATTGCAGGTTTAAGCAATCCCAATATTGCCAATCCAAAAGCAGCTCCTCTGGTAAGCACAAAATATACAGTGCAGGTAGGCGTAGCAGGTTGTGCAAGGACCAAGGCGGATACAGTAGAAGTTTTTGTTAGGGCTAAACCAGCTTTAGGCATTACACCTGATACTTTAATTTGTACTATTGATACACTGCAATTAATGGGGATTGGAGTAGGTAATTTTACCTGGTCACCAAATTACATGATTATTAATCCGAACAGTGCCAATCCACTCGTAAGCCCGGATATGCCAACAAGGTATTATGTTCGCCTGCTGGATAGTTTTGGCTGCTTCTCAGATGATTCTGTTTTTGTGGATGTAAAACCATTTGCAACCGTAAATGCAGGGCCCGATACCAGCATTTGCAAAACTGAGGGATATTCTCTAAGAGCAACAGGTGACGCTCTTCACTGGAGCTGGACACCCAATCTTTATTTAAATAATAACCAGGTAAAAAATCCATATGCTAATCCGCCGGTTACAACAACCTATACACTCACTGGTAATATTGGAAAATGCCAGAGCACTTCGCAGGTTACAATAACAGTTGGGCCATATCCTCCTGCATATGCAGGCAGGGATACACTTATATGCGTGGGCTTTAATGCGCAATTGAATGCCAGTGGCGGAAGTACATACCTATGGACACCTTCCACTTTTTTAAGTGACAGGAATATTGCCAACCCATTGGTCATGAACCCATCTGCAAGCATAAGATATATTGTTGCTGTTTCTGATACCCTTGGCTGTACCAGGTTGGTAAGAGATACAATTATTGTAACTGTTATTCCAAAACTATTTGTTGATGCAGGCCCTGCAGATACCAGTGTTGTAGAAACAGAACCCTTATTGCTTAAGGCCAGTGGCGCCAATACTTATTTATGGACACCATCTACCTGGCTATCTTCTACAAATACAAGCATCACAGTGGCATTGCCAAGAGCTGACATCACTTACCACGTTACCGGCACCGACACACATGGCTGCCAGGCCAGTGACAGCATCAGGGTTCATCTCTATTTGTTTGATCCGGAAATGATGGTGCCAACCGCTTTTACACCAAACGGTGATAATAATAATGATGTCATCCGGCCCATACTCATCGGCATGAAATCATTGACCTATTTCAGGGTATATAACCGTTTTGGAGAGCTAATGTTTGCCACCAGTGAAATTGGAAAAGGCTGGAACGGTATTTACAAAGGCAAAGGCCAGGACGCAGCAACTTTTGTTTGGATGGCCGAGGGAATTACTTACAAAGGCCAGGTAAAGCGGAAGAAGGGGTATGTTGTGCTCATCAGGTAATAAGATGATGAATTAATTGAAATTTGATCATGGTCTAATTAATAATGGCCAGCCGTTCGGACGGGATTTAATGGATAATAGTTAGGAAATTCGTGTAATAAATAAATAATTCATGTAATAAAAATCATAATTCAATTCATGGCCCGCATCAAACTTGACCTACACAACATTTACAATAACAGTACTGCTATAGACAAAGCATTGCAGCAGGTATTTAATGATGCAATTGATAAAAAAATAAGGGAGGTGGAAATTATTCCCGGGAAAGGCAGCGGACAATTGAGAAAAAAAGTTGAACGATTTTTACAGCAGCCCCATATAAAACCAATGTACCACCGCATTGAGAACGACAGCAAAAACTTTGGCAGGCTATTCGTCTTCTTTAAGTTTTAAAACATGCACAAACAAATCTATTTACACATAAAAAAACAGGTGCTTAATACATCATTATCTGTTGTGTTACTGATTGTCCTGTTTTCTATTTGCCTCGTAGGCCTTTTTGCCCTGGTGGATATGGTTTTTGAGGATAAAAGCTACGCCTTTGACAACCGGATATTTGCAGGCATTGACAGCTTTCATAATTCGCAGAATACCTCCTTAATGCAGGTTATTACTTTTTTTGGTTCACAATATTTTTTATTGCCTGCAAATATATTACTCGTAATTATTGTTTTTTTGAAAGAGAAAAATAAATGGACCGCAGTAAAGATTGCAGCTATTGCAATAAGTAGCACAGCTATTATGTTTTTATTAAAATCAATTCTACAACGACAAAGACCGGAAGTGCCATTGGTTGTAAAAGCACATGGATACAGTTTCCCCAGCGGCCATACTTTTACCAGCCTTTGCTTCTTTGGTATGCTTATCTATATCGTGTATAAAAAAATAAACAACTCCATTCTCAAATGGATGCTAAATGGACTTATGATACTGCTGGTACTCCTAATAGGATTTAGCCGCATTTACCTAAAATTACATTATGCCAGTGATGTGATAGCGGGACTATGTCTTGGTACAATCTGGCTCCTGATGGCAAAGTGGCTTTTATTTAAGACAGAAAATAAGATAGAAACTTAAGGCTCACACTGATGAAATAAGCCCAATCATCCGGGAATGAATCACTGCTTCTGAGCTATGTTTAAAATAGCAACACTCCACTCCGGCCATTTTCATTTCCTCCAGCTTTTGCTGTACAGCTGCTTTGGGTTGATGTTTTACCATGCGGATATAAACGCAAAAAAATTGTTTGGGGAAATGCGCTACAATAGAAGCATAAATATTAGGATCTTCCTGGGAGTCGTCGCCAAGTAAAATAAATACTTGTTCGGGGTAAGCTTCCAGAATCCGCACAATACGCATAAACTTTGTTTTATGATTGTTTTGCCCTGTTTTAAAAACCTGGCTGAAGCGCTTTATCTGGTTTAATAAATACACGCCATCAGGTAATTTATTTACCGATGAAAATTCTCTTATGTAATCGTACAAATTCCACTCACTGCTGGAAACATAAAAGAAAGCGTTGCAGGTTTTTGCTTCAGCTCCTGCATTACTTAACAGCTTATAGTGATTTACCACACCTTCAAAAGGTTCCCTGCTCCTCGCATTTTCTGTAAGTAAAACAAACAAACGCTTGCGCAGGTGTGATGAATGAGAAATTAAAAAAGTGTCATCAATATCTGAAATAAATGCAAACCGGTTTTGCTGAGGAACAATGAATTCGGCCTTGGCTGATGTGATACCTACACCGTTTTTTATATACCTGGCTTCTACAGGATATTTACCAGGGCCTAATGGTATTGCAGGTTTCCATTCAAATTTAAAAAAACCATCTGCCTCTGTAACAGTTATCAAATTAATACCTTCCCATTCCAATTGAACTTCTGCATTTGCTACCGGCCTTACCATAAATAATCTTAATACTGCAAGTGTATTGTATAAAAAAATGTTCCTGTATTTCTTGCGGGGTAAAGGACCCAATGATAAAACATGGCCATAGATATGACATTCATTAGCATTACCAAAACCTGTGTATAATTTTATGGCAGGACTATTGGTTAATCTTAATTCAGAAAAAATCCGGCGCTTAATCTGTTTAAAAAAACTTAGCTTGGGTGCTGTTCTCAATTCATTCATCGATGTAATTTAAATAATGCTACCAGTAGAAAATAATAAAATTCTTTTTGTAATAAACCCTGGATCAGGTGATAGTGCCGGTACACAATGGCAGGACATCATTCACAAATACTTTACCGGGAAGGATGCAGAACCTGATTATTTTATTCTTCCAAAAAAACCAGATGTAAAGGCTTTAAAGGCATATATAAATAATAGCCTGCCTTCCAAAGTTGTAGCCGTTGGTGGCGATGGTACAGTAGCAATGCTGGCTAATATTACAGGAGGCAGTACCACCCCACTTGGCATATTACCTGCAGGTTCTGCAAACGGTATGGCAAAAGAATTGAAAATACCTGAAGACGCCGAACAGGCATTGTCAATTATTGAAAGAGGTGTAATAAAATGCTGCGATGCTATAAAAATAAATGATAAAGACATCTGTATTCATATTAGTGACATCGGGCTTAATGCACAACTGATAAAATATTTTGATGAAGGAAAGCTGAGAGGGAAGATGGGTTACATGAGGGTAATATTAAAAACGCTCTGGTTCAGGGAAAAAATGCAGGCTATTATACAAACCAAAGACCTGGAAGTAAGAAGAAATGCTTTTATGGTTTTACTTGCCAATGCAAGCCAGTATGGATTTGGTACAGTCATAAATCCCGATGGGGAACTTGATGATGGGTTTTTTGAAGTGGTGATAGTGAGAAAATTATCTGTTTCCACTTTACTGAAAATGCTGATAAAGCCAGGTCCTTTCAATCCTCATCATATTGAAATATTTCCTTCCACATCTGTAAATATAAGCACCCTTAGGCCAGTACATTTCCAGGTTGATGGAGAATATAAAGGAAAGATTAATAAGATAAATGCAAAAGTGCTTAAACATTATATTAATCTTATCCTACCGGCTAATTCTACTGATTAATTATTTGATGCAAACATTTTTGAAGCCAATGGTCCATCATGATTATAGATATCTTCTGCAAAATGAATTTGGCCAGCATCATCAACCCATGCAGTATAATATGTAATTAAAACAGGCACTGGAGCTTTAAGTTTCACATATTTTTCTACTCCCCCATTCATGGCCTCCTCTATTTTAGACGGCGACCATTCTGGTTGGTTTTGTAAAAGGTAATTAGCCATTTTTGCAGGGTCGCTTAGCCTTATACAGCCATGACTGTAAGCCCGCTTATCATTATTAAATAGACTCTTGGAAGGTGTATCATGAAAATATATATTAAAACTATTTGGAAATAAAAATTTCACTCTCCCTAATGCATTTTTATCACCGGGCAATTGCCTAATGGATGGCAGGTCCCCATCCTGTCCATTTATTTCCATATTCTGGCTGGCCAGGTAATTCGGGTTGCTGGCCATTTTTGGTAAGAGTTCATTTTTCACAATACTCGGAGGCACATTCCAATAAGGACTGAAAACAATCTGGTTTAAATTTCCAGTAAATATTACTGTATTATGACCCTCTTTGCCAACTACCACGTTCATATCAAATTCTTTAGCCCCATCTTTGGTTACATGTAAAATATATTCAGGGATATTCACCACGATTAATTGTCCCGCAGGATTATTTACCATCCATTGCATACGCCCCATATTGATAAGTATCTGCTCTATTCTTTTTATAACCGGCACATTCATATCTTTTAATTGTGCATCAGTAAGTTTGCCATCGGCAGTATATCCATGCCGTACCTGAAAACTCATGATGGCATTTTTAAGGGTATCATTA
Source organism: Ferruginibacter sp. (assembly GCA_040110925.1). Taxonomy (GTDB): domain Bacteria; phylum Bacteroidota; class Bacteroidia; order Chitinophagales; family Chitinophagaceae; genus Ferruginibacter. The sequence continues at coordinate 17,582 of JBDSYV010000112.1, forward strand.
TATAAAGTTGTTGTATCCGTGCCTGGCATATCAGCACTTATTTGCAGGCGTTTTTTAAGCACCGAAACAACCGGCGCCGAACTACCTGCCTTTATTTTTTTTACATTCGCATCTACTACAGGCCATCCGCCGGCCTTTTGTATCTCTACATATTTTCCAAGGGCAGCTTTAAGTTTTTTATAATTTTCATTTACATCTTCGTAATATTTATTGTCTTTATGCTTTTTGTTAAGCAGGCTATCAGCAAGCATTATTGG
>JBDSYV010000113.1:0-4388 GCA_040110925.1 Ferruginibacter sp.
TTTGTTCCCACAGCTTTTTTGGCAAGATCCAGTTGTTTCGCTTTCTCAGCTATTTCTTCAGTTGCATCTTTAATATGTTTTTCACAAAGCTTTTCCTCAAGCTGCTGCATTTCTATTTCTTTATTGATCGCTTCAAACTCACGATTATTTTTTACATTCTCACTTTGTTTCTCGTATTTTTTTACAAGAGCCTGCGCTTCTTTAATACCTTCTTTTTTCTGATCAATAAATTCAGTTATGCCATTTATTTCTTCTTCCACACGGGTTTGTCTTGCATGCAGTCCTTCAATTTCATCTTCAAGATCTTTAACTTCCATTGGAAGCTCACCTTTCAGGATTTCAATTTCGTCCAGCTTGCTGTCAATTTTTTGTAAGCGAACCATTGAAGTTAGTTTTTCTTCTACCGAAAATTCTTTTACTGCGGCCATATTTTATGTATTATTTTTTTTTGTTTTCAAGCGTTTTACCAAAACCAGGCATTGTTGTGTCACTCACTTTTACTAAAAACCTACATAGAGCGATATCTATAAATAATGAACTGGATTAGTATTTACACCTGTTTTAAGGAGCGCAAAGTTAGGGAATTTCTCCTTCAGAATATCATATATAAGATCTATAGTGAATTGTTCACTTTCATAATGCCCAATATCCACAAGCAAAATTTTTCCTTCTGCATCAAAAAACTCGTGATATTTTACATCACCTGTTATAAAAACATCAGCCCCGGCTTTTATGGCATCTGCCAACAAAAAAATCCCCGCCCCACCACATATGGCGATTTTCTTGACAGTATTTCCAGTAATTACAGTGTGACGTATTGTTTTAAGTCCAAAGGCATTCTTTAAATTTTCAAGTAATTTAAGTTCAGGGATTGGTTCTTTTAAATCCCCAATGAGTCCACTACCTACATCAGACAAAATATTACCTAAAGCAATAATATCAAATGCTACCTCTTCATAGGGATGGGCTTCATTCATGGCTCGAACAATCTTTTGTTCCAGGTAAGCTGGAAAAATAACTTCAATTTTTAATTCTTTTTCCGCATGTAACTTTCCCTTCTCACCTACATAAGGTTCAGAATTTTCCCCTGCTTTGAAGGTGCCAGTACCTTCAGTATTAAAACTACACTCACTGTATTTGCCTAAATTTCCAGCCCCTGCAGCAAATAACGCCTCCCTTACCTGCACAGCTTTATCAACCGGGGCAAACGTAATCAACTTTTTTAGCTGTGCATCTTTTGGTTTTAATATATGGCGGTTCTCCAGGTTGAGCTTGTCTGCAATACGCCCATTTACGCCTTGTAACACATTGTCAAGGTTTGTATGAATGGCATAAATGGCAATATCATTTTTAATAGCTTTTATGATAACCCGTTCCACATAATTTCCCCCGTTTATTTTTTTGAGTCCTCGAAAGATTATCGGGTGATGGGCAATCACTAGGTTGCATTTTTTTTCTAACGCTTCTATAATCACAGATTCAGTTGCATCAAGGCAAATCATGATCCCATTGCATTCCCAGGTTACTTGCCCGGTAATCATGCCTGCATTGTCATAAGGTTCCTGCAAATAAAGCGGCGCAGTTTTTTCTAATAAATTGGTTATATCTTGAATTTTCATTTTAAGTTTTATGGTGGGAGCTAACTTATACAGTCAATACAAAACAAAGATGCAACAAATTGCAGATATCCGTTACGCCTCTGCAGTTCTTCAATGGGATCAGGAAACCTACATGCCACCTAAGGGTGCTACCGGGCGGGGAAGGCAGATTGCGACCCTAAGCGAACTTGCCCACAAGCAATTTACCAGTGAACATACCGGTGATCTTTTAAAAGAACTTTTAGAAAAAGATGATTTATCCCTGGGAGAAAAAAGAAACGTGGATTTGTCATATGAAGATTACCAGAAAAATATTAAACTACCATCATTATTTGTAAGGCAACTTGCCGAGGCTGTTAATAAAAGTTTTCATGCATGGATACAAGCAAGAAAAGAAAACTCCTTCCAGGTTTTTGAAAAACCACTTGCAGATATTATAGAATTGAAAAAGAGAGAAGCTGAATTTCTTGGATACTCTGCCCATCCTTACAATGCATTGATGAACGATTATGATAAGGGACTCACAGTTGCCACAGTAGATAAATTATTTGAAGCTCTTCGTCCCCAGCTTACCTCTTTATTGGATTTTATAAAAGAACATGCGCAGGTAGATGATAGTTTTCTTCACCAGTATTTTGATAAGGATTCGCAATGGAATCTTGGGATAGAAATTTTGAAAAGAATGCATTATAATTTTGAAGCAGGAAGGCAGGATATAAGTGAACATCCTTTCACAACTAATTTTAGCAGCTCCGATGTGAGAGTAACAACAAGGATTGATGAAAATGATTTTAGCAATATGCTCTGGAGCTGTATTCACGAGGGCGGACACGCTTTGTATGAACAAGGCCTCCCTGCAAATGAATATGGACTACCGCTTGGTGAATACTGCAGTCTCAGCATTCATGAAAGCCAGAGCCGCCTCTGGGAAAACTGTATCGGACGAGGTCTGCCGTTTTGGGAAAACAATTACAAGCTTTTGCAAAATTATTTCCCCCAACAACTCAACAATATAACCAAACAACAATTTTACAAAGCCATAAACAAAGTGCAGCCTTCTCTTATACGCACTGAGGCCGATGAACTTACCTATCATTTTCATGTGATGATAAGATATGAGATAGAAAAATTATTGATTGAAGGCAGTATACATACAAAGGATATTCCTGCATATTGGAATGAGCATTATCGAAAATATATTGGGTTAAATGTACCGGATGATAGGCAGGGTTGCTTGCAGGATGTACATTGGAGCCATGGAAGCCTGGGGTATTTTGCTACCTACAGCATCGGAAGTTTGTATGCTGCACAGTTTAAAGCAGCAATTCAGAAGCAAAACCCCTCTATAGTAGAGGAGCTTGCCACAGGAAACAATTCAAGCATCCTTCAATGGTTGAAGCAACATATTTATCCTTTTGGCCGTTATTATAATTCAGAAGAACTCTGTTTAAAAGCAACCGGGGAAGTGCTAAATCCGGCATTTTTTATTAACTATGCAAAAGAAAAATACCATCAGATCTATGCAACATCCTAACCTTAGCTTCTTATCGCTATTTTTCAGATGGCGTTTGCAGGTAGCCATATTATTAGCATTACTTATTTTGTTATTACAATCCTGCAGTAAAACAGGAAGTGCGGCAGCAACAGATGATTTACTTAAACAATACTTTGAAACCAATGTACTAAACCGTGATTTTAAAGTTTACCTGGCCACGGATAATGGAACGGATTTAACAGCCCAATTTGATAATTACATCTTCAGGCTAATGAAGAATACCTATTTTGATGGTCCAATGACTGGTATCAAAAACGGAGTTACTATTTCAGGAACTTGGAGCAGTAATGAAGATTTCAGTAAGCTCGTTATTACTTTAACTCAACCAGCGACACCGCCGGAGTTTGCCTTTATTAACAGGCAATGGCGTTTTACCAGGAAAGCCTTTCCGGTCATGGAACTGGCACCGTGGGGAAGTACAGATCCCAAGGTTTTACATATGATGCGGTTATAATTTCGATCCCGGTACAATATTTTCTATAATAAACTGTTATGGACTTGAAAATCCCGTGAGATTTTTATTAATTAATTTTATTAAATAACTAAAGATCCAATGTCCATCCCTAACCTGGGCAAAATATTATTAGTGTTTGTGTTTACCTCCTGCGCCTTTTTATCCCAGGCACAGCTTGTAGCCAACTTTACAGCTACGCCTTTATCGGGTTGTGCACCGCTTTTAGTTTCCTTCTCAGATTTGTCAACGGGTAGTCCCACTTCCTGGAAATGGGACCTGGGAAATGGCACCATATCATTTATAAGAAATCCATCTGTAACATATTTTACTCCTGGCCAGTATAGTGTAAAACTCGTTGTTCAAAATGCTCAGGGTAAGGATTCAATTACCAGGATTCAGTATATTACTGTAAACGCACCTCCTGTTGTAAATTTTAATGCGTCAGTTTTTACAGGTTGTTATCCACTGAATGTTCAGTTTACTGATTTAAGCAACCCAGTGAATGGCACAATAAATAGTTGGCTATGGGATTTTGGTGACGGAAGCAGCTCTACCCTCCAAAATCCTAATCATGTTTATACTAGTGCCGGAAATTATAATGTTTCCTTGAGGGTCAGCAATAGTTTGGGTTGCTTTACAACTCTCACCCGTACGCAGTATATCCAGATAAATAATGGTGTAATTGCAAATTTCAGTAATAACTCACCTAACTCCTGTGCAGCTCCCGTTACAATAAATTTTACCAACTTGTCCAGCGGCTCAGGCACACTTACCTATAACT
>JBDSYV010000114.1:0-10004 GCA_040110925.1 Ferruginibacter sp.
GAGGAAATAAAAAGAAATGCAGATGATAGGAATAAAATGAGTTCACAAAACAAACCAACCCTGCTTTTCGATCCTATTGAAGATATTCCTACACTAATACATCAGCAACCCAGTATCAAACATCCGGTGAAAAAGGAAATACATGAAGTGCATACTGCTGCCCCATCTGCATCTTTAAATGATAAACTGCGCCAGGCCAAAATTGAACTGAGTGATACTTTGCTTGATACTTCGATAAAGGATTTAAAAAAAGCCATTGGTGTAAATGACCGGTTTTTATTTATTAATGAATTATTCCGAGGTGATGAAGTAATGTATGAACGTAGTATAAAAACCATCAATGGTTTTAGCATTTTTCCTGAAGCTGAATACTGGATAAAAAGAGAATTGAAATTAAAACTTGGCTGGAATGATGCCAATGAGGTGGTAAAACAATTTGATCAATTGATAAGAAGACGGTTTTCTGCTATGTAATTAATAATCTGGCTTGTTGCCCCTTTTTTGCTGTAAACATAATGCCGTGCAGCACTGCTGCTTTTCTGCAAAAGATTTTCATTCTTTAATAAAGTCTCTAAACAGGATTCCAGCTCCAGGGCATTGTTTACGGAGAAGGCAGCATCATTTTCAATAAGACCAACCGCTTCTGCAAATTTTTCATATTCCGGCCCAAAAACAACTGGTTTTCCGTAAACTGCTGCTTCCAGTGTATTGTGAATGCCTGATTCTCCAAAGCCGCCTCCAATATAGGTTATATCAGCATATCGATATAATTGGGAAAGCATACCTATATTGTCAATAATTAATACATGATACCCTGCTGCATCTTCCGGGTTTCCCATAAGCACAGAGTAAAATTCAGCATTATTAAAAGCAGATTTTATTTCGTGCAAATGAATAGGACCAATTACATGCGGGGCTATAATAAACTTAACATCCCTGTTTACATTAGCATAGTGCAATAGCAATTTTTCATCATCAGGCCATGTGCTGCCTGCTATAATAAGTTTACTATTATTGATAAATTTTTCAATAATCGTATCAACAGTTATATTTTTTTCTGCAATAGCTATTACCCTGTCAAAGCGGGTATCGCCGGCAAGAATAGCTTTATTTTCCAGCTTGATTTTTTTTAGCAGGTAAAGCGATTCCTCATTCTGAATAAATATTTTATCGAAAGAAAGAAGCATTTTTTTCCAGATAGAACCATACCACATAAAAAATGGCTGGCTGCTTCGAAATATCGCAGATATAAGCAATACTGGAATGTTTTTATTGCCGAGCTCAATTAAATAATTATACCAGTATTCATATTTAACCCAGATAACAAGCTGGGGGCTTATGGCATTTATAAAAAATGTTGCGTTCGATTTTGAATCTAATGGGAGATAGCATACAAGGTCGGCACCAGCATAATTTTTCCTGATTTCATATCCACTTGGAGAGAAAAAACTCAGTACAATTTTATTAGAAGGATTTTTTTGTTTCAATGCTTCCAGTACAGGGCGCCCCTGTTCAAATTCACCAAGGCTTGCACAATGCATCCAGATGGTTGGGGTATTGGGGTTGCTTTTGCTCCATGATGTAATTTTATGTTTCCAGCCTCTGCGGCCATTAATCCATTGCCTGGCTTTTGGATTCCATAGCGATGCAATTGAAATACCTGCATGCATTAAAAACAAAGAAAGGTTGTATAAGAAAAGACTCATGTGGCGAATGGTGAATTGTGAATAAGTGAATTGTGAATATGTGAATTGTGAATTGGAAGATGATTAATTGTTTGCTTGCTTATTGTTTATTGTCAATTGTTTACAGTTGACCATTCACTATTCACCTTTTCATTCCGCCATCATTTCCCTCACAACACGTATCACATCTTCAGTATTTGGTTTTGCAAAATAATCGCCGTCGCTACCGTAACCCGGCCTGTGAGCCTTTGCCGTTAATGTACGGGGTGACACATCTAAAAAACGATATCCTCCCTGCTCTTCCATAACCTTGTTAAACATGTAAGCTGCTGCACCGCCGGGAACATCTTCATCTACAAATAAAATCCTGTTTGTTTTTTTTAATGACGCAACAATAAGATGATTAACATCAAAGGGTAATAAGGTTTGTGCATCTATGATTTCGCAGCTTATGCCCTTATCTTTTAATGTTACAGCAGCTTCCTGCACAATGCGAAGTGTAGAACCATAACTTACGATGCTAATATCTTCACCTTCTTCTATTATTTCCGGAACGCCTAGCGGCACGGTATAGGCCAATAAATTTCCCGGCAGTTTTTCTTTAAGCCTGTATCCATTCAGGCATTCAATCACAAGGCCGGGATCATTGCTTTGAAGGAGTGTGTTGTACATCCCTACAGCCTGTGTCATATTACGTGGCACACATACATACATGCCCCTAAGTGCATTAATAATCATTCCCATGGGCGAGCCACTATGCCATATACCTTCAAGCCTGTGGCCACGGGTTCTCACTATTAGAGGAACAGATTGCTGTCCCGCAGTTCTGAAATGTGTTGTGGCCACATCATCGCTTAATGGTTGCAATGCATACAACAGGTAATCGAGATATTGTATTTCGGCAATGGGCCTTAGCCCTCTTAATGCCATACCAATACCCTGGCCTATGATCGTAAGCTCCCGAATACCAGTATCAAATATCCGGTGATTGCCATGCTTTTCCTGCAGGCCCATAAAACCCTGGTTAACGTCTCCTATAAAGCCCAGGTCCTCCCCAAATGCAGCCACTTTTTTATTATTGGCAAATAGTGTGTCAAAATATTTGTTCAATACTTCATAACCATTTACCATGGCTGCATTGTCTTCATAATTAACCGGTATCTCAACAACTTTCATAGCTGATTTTGGCCCTTCATTGTACAAATGGCTATCATATAATTTCCTGCTGAGTTCAAACAACTCATGATAATAATTACGGATGGCCGCTGCAGAAGCATCATGACTTTCTTCAAGCATGCCCACAGATGTAAACAATGTCTTAAGAACATCCCTTCGCATTGGATCTTTCAATTGCGATAGCTCATTAGCAAGTTGGCCAAGAGCAGGGTTAGATTTAGTGGCATTATTTAGCAGAAGCAGGCTATGTTGAGTGATTACTTTCAATGGTCTCAGGTAATTATCCCAGGCTCGTTGTTTGCTTTCTTTTACAAAAATTATGGAATGCTGTTCTATAGCAGCAAGCTCTTCTTCTTCTGCAAGTGCATTTGCCAGCAACCATTCCCGCATTTGTTTTATGCAATCCCATTCTTTTTCCCATCCTAATCTTTCGCTGGCTTTATATCGTTCCTGGCTGCCGGATGTTGAGTGCCCCTGTGGCTGAGTTATTTCTTCCACATGAAAAAGTGCAGGTGTATGTGTATCCCTTATTTTCTGGATAGCATGGTCCAGCACTTCACACATTCCTGCATAATCCCAGCCTTTTAATTTATATATATCAATACCATTTGTGCCCTCCTCTTTCTGCAACCCGGATAGGGCTTCAGATATAGATGATTTTGTAGTCTGATATTTTTTAGGCACAGAAATGCCATATCCATCATCCCATACAAAGACTGCCAAAGGAACCTGTAGTACACCGGCTGCATTCATAGTTTCCCAAAAATGTCCCTCGCTGGTGGATGCATCACCAATAGTACAAAAGCAAACTTCATCACCATTATTGCTCAGGTCTTTTAAATCATGTAGCGAAGGTAAATTTCTAAAAAAAGCTGAGGCAAATGCTAAACCCAGCGCCCTGGGCATTTGCCCTGCTGTTGGAGCTATATCACTGGAAACATTCTTTAATTCCGCCAATGGCAACCATTCACCATTTTCATTCACCATCTTAGTGGCAAAATGCGCATTCATTTGCCTTCCTGCACTAAAGGGATCATGGTGTACATCGGGGTCTGCATAAAGCTGGGCAAAAAACTGTTCCAGGGTTGCAAGGCCGCTTGCAAACATAAAAGTCTGGTCACGATAATAGCCTGCCCGAAAATCGCCCGGCTTAAAAAACTTAGCCATGGCTAATTGCGCAACTTCTTTTCCATCGCCAAAAATGCCAAATTTTGCTTTACCGGTAAGTACTTCTTTACGCCCAAGCAAACTTGCCTCCCGGCTTTCGCAAGCCACCCGGTAATCTTTTAGCACTGCATTTCTAAAACTATCAAAAGTTAGCTTTTCAAGCAAGGCAGCTTCTTCGTTGTTTGATGTATCCATAACCTATAATTGAAGCAAAAATATTCGATTTTAGTCGTGCATTGTTAAAAAACTGTCATAAGCTCAACAATTTACATCTTAGTCAATCGTTTTTGTATATTTGACCTCCATTAAAAATACCACAAAATGAAAAAAATTTTTATCCTTTCTGCCTTAAGCATTTGCACTGCATTTGTATATGCACAGGACCATGATCATGCTGCTCACGCAACAGTAGCTGCTTCTGATGCGTCCAAAACACCCGAAGTATTGATTTTGAAACAAACCGAACATGATTTTGGTAAAATTCCACAGGGTAAACCAGTTACTACAGTATTTGAAGTTACCAATACAGGTAAAACAGCTTTGAAACTGGATAACGTACAGGCAAGCTGCGGTTGCACAACACCGGTTTGGGATAAAGAAAATGATATAGCACCTGGAGCTACCAGCAAAATTACTGTTGGATACAATGCTGCTGCTGAAGGTCCGTTTACAAAATTCATCACAATTACATATAATGGTAATGAAAGCAAGCAGGTAACTATCAAAGGTGAAGTTTGGAAAACACCGGCAGAAAGTGCACCGGCAAGCGCTGCTTCAGAAATTAAAAACTAAAAAAAATTCGTATTATGAAAAAATTCCTTTTAGGCGCTGCTGCCTTGATTTTATCTTCCAGCCTGATGGCACAGAAGAAAGCTGATGATGTTGCTAAGTTTAAATCAGAAACTATTGATATGGGCAAGCTGGAGCAAAGCAAACCTCAGACAGTGGTTTTTGTAGTAACCAACATTGGCAAAGAGCCTCTGATTATTGAGGCAGCTAACCCAACTTGTGGTTGCACCATTGGCGATTATACCAAAGAACCCATTGCACCCGGCAAAAATGGTGAAATAAAGGCAACTTATAATGCCGCTAATTTAAACGCTTTTGAAAAACATCTTACCGTAAAATTTGCTGGAGTTGAAGAGGTAAAGAATATTACCATTAAAGGCGAGGTATTAACTTCAGCTGATTATGCTAAATTAAAAGGTTCAGATGCAGTTCCTGCTTTAAAACCTGCAATAAAAAAGACAAAGACCAAAACAAAATCAGTAGCAAAAAATTAATAGTTATAAATAGTTATATTAAAAAACCCCTTATCTAAGGGGTTTTTTATTTGCATTGATTTTATTATTCTTTTATTTTACTGCCTTCTTGCGGGAAACATCAGAAAGCCGGGTAAATTCACTGCCATTGTATATTCGGGCAAGGCTGGCATCACCCGTGCTGTTATAGTCAGCAATTTTAGCCTCTGATACTATACGCCAGAAATTTTTTGTACGTAGCTCAGCATAATCTGCAGTTTTTAAAAAAAGCCCTGCAAAACTGTTGCGTGTCTTAAAACTAATCATTACCGGAATTGGCTTAGCTGGTTGTGTTTCCAGAAATTTTTCTACCTGTTCGTTTGTCATCTTTGAAATTTAATTTGTAATAATATGGCCAAGTTTATTGAAGAAATAGTATGTAAACTTTGCATTTGATTAAAGGTACAAAAAAAATACGAATTTTTAGCAAGCCTGCCCCCTTGCTACCCGCAAAAAAGCCCGTTCCTGATTACTCTGCATTTTTATCAATGGCTTTCAATGGTATGCCTACAGATTTTACTATACCAGCTCTTATTGCCACCCAAATAAGTTTTACAAACCCTGTATAAGCATCCCTGTGTATTAAAAATTCAGGCTGTCTTAAAGTTCCGTTTTTGGGATTCGCATTTTTAATAAACAATGTATTGGCCACAAAACTTGTAAGGTGTTTACTTTTCTGGTCGCCATCTTCAGTTTTTACTGGTTTTAAAGGCGTAATATGCAGGTCATCATAATAAAGGCTGATATTACCCTTTGCCATGGAATTGTTGCCAGAAATATGGGCTTTACCTTTCTGCATTTGTCCCCGCTTTACGGTAAACAATGAGGAAATTTCAGAAACAGGATTTATCAATTCTTTATTAAGGGTATCAACTGTTATATCCGCCGTGAAATCGCCTGTAGAAACCCGGGCTAAATTTAAATTTACCCCTATATCAATTGGTACCTTATTCATGAATAATCCGTTGGCATTTACCCGTATCAATGGGTTAGAAGATATATCCTTTCTTATATTGCAGATATTGTTTAGTGTGCCATTTAGTTTATTAATTGTAACCATTGCTGTTTTATCAACCTTTGGATTATATTCTTCATAAATAACCTTACTTCTTTTAATATTAAGTTTATTAATTTTCAAAGGAAAAGGAAGGCGCATTACCAACTGATGGGGGAAATTATTTTGCTTTAGTACCGGCGCTGGCAGCGAAAGGTCTACAAAAACTCCAAATGTTGCATCTTCAATAAAACCTTCTGAGACAAACCATTCCTGCCGGTTAAGAAAAGACCACCAATCTACCTTGTCCATTTCAAGATGAGGAATATTGATATCAAAAATCACTTTTCTTTCTTTAAGTTTTTTCCTGAACGCAGCCCTACCACCGTAAGGCTCAAAAACAAGGTTGGATATTGAAACATGTCGCTGCTCACCTAATACCTCTATGCTTCCGATCTTAAATGAATAATAATTATCTGGTGTAATGACATGATAATTTTTTGCATTCAACTTTGCTTTTTTTGCAAACAGATACCTTGATTTATCGTATTGGGTTGATGAATCTATGAGAAGGTCATCCAACATAATACTAACATCCTCCATTTTTGTAAGCACTTCTTTTTTAGCCAGGTTATGGTGTATAAGTCTTCCTTTGGAAATTAATATTTTTTCAATAGAAAGCGAATGGAAAATCCCGGAAATATTCTGGTATAGTGTGAGATTCTCTTTTGCTTTTTTTGATGCAATATTGTATGTACGAGGCTGATGGTAAACTTCTATAATTGGGTTATCCAGTTTTATATTGCCCAGGTTGAGATTTTTTTTACTTATAAAATCTGCAATACCCAACCCGCTAATATGAATTTTACTAAAGGATACTTTGAAGATATCATCGGGAAGTTTACCTGCATTGTCCAGCGAAGTCAACATACTGCTGTCAATATCTATTGTACCATGCTGTATGTCCACTGTAGATGCAGCAAGGTCAGGACTAACCTGCTCCAGCGATAATTTATACAGACCAGCAGAGCCATCCTTAACCAACTGCTGTAGTTTTGCGATAAGTTGGGGTCGCAAGTCAAGGACAGTTTCTTTCTTAGAAACATCAGGATTGTGATCAGGTGCTTTCAATATCCTGTACTTAAGATAAAGAAATACTCCAGCTGCAATAAGAATAATAGATATAAGTAGAACAAGAACTTTACGTGACATATTTGTAGGAAAAACAAATATTGAACCATTAAGAAACAACGGCAATACCTGTTGCCCAAATAAATACCAGTAAAAACAGCTCTATTTAGGAATGAGAACACAAATCATTGTTCCATTAACCTGTGATTTTTTAATGGTTACTGCTCCATTTACAAAAGCGGCACGTTCCCTCATATTAATCAACCCTTCTGAAGCCCTTTGTGTATCCAGGTCAATTCCATCACCCTCATCACTTATACAAAGTTGAAACTTGTCCTGCTGATCACTGATACCAATGACCACTTTTCCTGCCCTGGAAACGTCAATAATATTCGTAAGCGCTTCCTGGAAAAAACGTAAAAAATCAATTTTCATTTCAGCTGCTAACTCATCTTCATTGTAAGCTGCTTCAAAGTTGCAGGGGATTTTATTTAAAATGGCAAACTCTTTACATAACCATTCGAGTGTTATATTCAATCCGAAGTCGTCCAACATATTTGGGCTGATGGAAAAGGATATTCTTTGTATGGTATTAATGAGCAATTTAGAAATTTCTACTGCATGCTCAATCCTGCTTTTTGAAGATGCGGGCAGGCCCGTTTCGTTAGTGGCAATCCAGTCAATATCCATTTTAACAGCAGCCACCAATTGTGCCAGTGCTTCATGCAATTCATACGCTAAATATTTCCGGTCTTTTTCAATTGATGTTTTAAAATGTGTTGCCAGTCCTTTATATTTTAAATACTGCTCTTCCACTTCCCTTTCCATTTGCTTTCTTTCAGTAACATCTTTTGCAATGGCAAATACATATTCATTATCAGAAAAATAAATTGAAGTCCATTCAAGCCATAAAATATGGCCTTGTTTTGTTAGATAACGATTTATAAAATTGTGAAGCACTTTACCTTCCAGTAACTCATTTCTCCTTCTTTTGGTTTGGTCTTTATCCTCGTGGTAAATGAAAGAAGAAATGGGACTTGCATATAATTCCTCAGCACTATAGCCCAATTTATTAATTACTGCTGAATTTATTTTTTTCCAGTATCCATCCTTCCCTGCAATGCAAACCAGGTCTGGTGTCATTTCAAAAAAGGCAAATAATTCAGATCCGGGGCTTACGAGGTTTTCCATATTTAGAAGAGGTAAAAGGTAATTGTTAGCAACAGTAAAATTACGTGAAAAAAAATGGACATAAATTTTTCCCCTTTTAAGCGCCCCCCACCAACATATGCAGAATATCTTTATTTTTCAGTATCCTTTTTTAATAAAAGGAATGGTTGTTGACGAGCTTTCTCATTACTATTTTTTTATATCGTAAATTGATAATTATTATGACCGATTCACATAATTACCAGGTAGGAATGATAGGTTTAGGAACGATGGGCTGCAACCTTGTGCTCAACATGAACAACAGTGGGTACCGTGTAGCAGGTTATGACAAGGACCCTCTTAAAATTGATGTCCTAAATAAGCTGGCAACAAATGATTCATTAAAAGCATTTGCAGGCATAGCAGATTTCGTATCGTCATTGCAGACACCACGAATAATTATGCTGCTTGTTCCTGCAGGTAAGGTTGTGGACTATGTTATTAATGATCTTATCCCTTTATTGCAGCCGGGAGATATTATTGTTGATTGTGGTAACTCTCATTTTACAGATACTGCCATCAGGGTGGAAACTTTGAGCAAATTAAAATTTCATTTTGTAGGTATAGGCATTTCAGGAGGCGAAACTGGTGCAAGATATGGCCCCAGTATTATGCCTGGAGGAGATAAAGAAGTTTATCCTGTTCTGTCCCCGATTTTACAATCAATAGCAGCAAGGGTAAATGAGCAACCTTGCACTGCATATATGGGCAACGGTGCAGCCGGCCATTATGTAAAAATGGTTCACAATGGTATTGAGTATGCACTTATGCAATTGATTTCAGAAACTTATCATCTACTGAAAAAATCAGGGAGTTTAAATAATACGCAGTTGCACCAGGTATTTGACCAATGGAATAAGAGTCGTCTCCAAGCATATCTTATAGAAATTACTGCAGCCATATTTTTGCAAAAAGATGAAAATGGTAAAGATTTTTTACTGGATAATATTTTAGACACTGCACATCAAAAAGGTACCGGGGCATGGATGAGCCAGGATGCTATGACGATTCAATCTCCAATTCCTTCCATTGATGCGTCTGTATCTCAACGCATGCTATCTGCTCTTAAAAAAGAAAGGATTGAAGCAGCTGATATTGATAATATTAACAATGAAAAAACAAGCGATATACATTCAGAAAGCCTTGAGAATTTAGTTGAAGAAGCTCTGCATGCAGCTTTCATCATTTGTTACACACAGGGTATGGCAATGCTGCAGCAAGGATCTTTATATTATAAATTTGATATCCCCATTAAAGATGTAGCATCCATCTGGCGTGGCGGTTGTATCATCAGGGCGGCAATGCTGGAAGATATTATGCAGGCATATGAAAAGGAGGAAA
>JBDSYV010000115.1:0-20352 GCA_040110925.1 Ferruginibacter sp.
TTTTTTAATAATTCCGGTTGTAACATTTAGTTAATCGTTGCAGGTAAATTGATTTAATCTCAGATTCAGATTTGTCTGGAAACCTTTTTTGCAATCCACTTATAAAAAGCGCTTTAGTTAACGCAGATAACTCAAATGCCTTTTGTAATCGTTTTTCCGGTCCCATTTTGATTAGGGTTTCCAGGTATTGTTTATGATTAGGATTAGTTTTATAATTCATCAAAATATTTCTTGCAAATTAATCTTTATTAACGGGTAAAAATTCTTAATCCCTTAGAAGTTAAAATCCTTTTCCATGGGTTTGCTTTATGAGCCACTGAGTAAGTGAGGGCAATAATTTCATGCTCTTTATAAATAATTCGGTCACATGTTTATTTCCAAAAAACCGTTGAATATTTCTTCCCATTCTTAACCGGCCGGAAAAATGTTTTTTCCATGCACCGCTATACAATGATTCCATTTCAGCACGGGAGTTTTTGCCTTTCAGAAACGCATCTATAAATTCCGAAGCAATTTTTGCTCCGTGCATTGCCCTGCTCATGCCATTGCCACAAAGCGGCGTTATCATGCCTGCCGCATCGCCTATCATAAGTACATGATTTTCAACCGGGCTTTTTTGCTGAAAAGAAATTTGTGAAATAGAAAGAGGCGTATCATATAATTTCTCTGCCTGTACAAATATTTTTTCCAGGTGTGGATTAATGGCCAGGATATTTTTCTCCATCGCCTCAATATTATTTCCCGATTTTTTTAAATTAGCAGAGATAGTCAGATAACAAAGACAACATTTTCCATCCTCAATATTGGAAATGCCACAATAGCCATCAGAAAAATTATGGAGTGCGATAGTATCAGCAGGTTGAGGATATTTTACATGGTATTTTATGCCTACGTAATTCTGAAGGCTTCCTTTTGCAGATATGGTAAAATGTCTTTTCCATTTCACATCCAGGTTGCTGCGCTTGCCAAAACTTCCTGCGCATACCTTTGAAGAAAAATTCCCTTTTGCTGTTTTTATATTGAAATAATCTCTCTCAAAAATAATGTCATCTGCTTTGGTTTGTTCATGGAGAATTACACCTTGGGTGATTGCAATTTCTTTCAGTGTATTATCCAGCATATAACGACTGATACCAAATCCGCCCAGGTCCAAAGAATGTTTTAGCATGTTACCGGATGGGGAACTTACTTCCAGGTTTTTTATTTTTGGCAGGTTTAATTCAGATAATGGCAAACCTAAACTTTCCAGGAAGTTCCAGCTTTCCATGCTGATATATTCGCCACAAACTTTATGAAATGGATATTGTTCTTTTTCAAATAAAATTACGTTGTATCCTTTCCCAGCCATTAAGATAGAGAGGCTGAGCCCGGCAAGGCCGCCACCGATAATGGCCATATCGTAAAGTTTATCATCCTGCATTTTTTACTACAATTAAAAACCGGAATGCCCATTTCCATTGGATGGAATATTTTTCAATGCCTGCATCAGTGAGCAATTGCTTCCATTCTTTTTTTGTAAAACCCCTTGTAACAGAAACCGGTGCATCATTCTTTACAAGATAAGATTTTGAAAATAATCTAGTGATCCATTTTATCAAAAACCAGGCGAGGGGATGGCGCTGCAAATCATTGATGAAAAAACCAAGCTTCGTATTATCCTTCATCCATTTCAACATGAAAACCAATTCTTCATTTGTAAAATGATGACAAAACAAACTTGAAAAAATAATGTCCGGATTATTTGTGAATTCCACTTTACTGTAATCACTCACGATCCACTCTGTATTCATTTGTGGGTGCTGTTGTTTTGCATATTCAATGCAGCTTTGCTTTATATCAATACCCATAAAAGAAACCGGTTGTTTTATTTTGTGGCAATAATTGTTAATGGCCGATAAGTTATCTCCTCCACCACAGCCAATTTCAGCGATACAAAGAAGTGAATTTGTTTTTCCAGGAAGAAATTTTTTAAGACCACTAATGGTAATAACATGCCCACCAAGTTTTTGGTTGATGATATTCAGTTCCTTCATGTTCTGCTTTATATCTTCAAAAGGGATGTCATCCTTGTCAAGTATTTCTTTCTGATATGAGCGTATTGAAAAATCAGGCATAGCTTGCTGTAAAGGTTTCCATGGTTAGGCCTGGGCCAAATGCAGCACCAAAAATTTTTGCAGTAGAACTTTGGTTTTGTTCCAGTTCATCTAGTATTTTTTTGAGTACAAAAAGTATTGTTGGTGAACTCATGTTGCCATATT
Source organism: Ferruginibacter sp. (assembly GCA_040110925.1). Lineage (GTDB taxonomy): Bacteria > Bacteroidota > Bacteroidia > Chitinophagales > Chitinophagaceae > Ferruginibacter. The sequence continues at coordinate 2,259 of JBDSYV010000115.1, forward strand.
CCCACAGCACATCATATGCAAAATGTAAATCATTTTTTTCAAGCCCTGCTGATACTGCAATGGCATCAAGTATTTTGCTGCCACCAGGGTGAATGCACCAGTGGCTGATTTCCTCCTGCTGCAAACCGGCAGCATCAAGTGCTTTGCGAAGCAGTATTTTAAAATCTTCTTTTATTAATGCGGGCACATATCCAGTAAGCGTCATTAAAAAACCTGTTGACGATAATTCCCATGCCATATCCTTTTTACCATTAAAAGATACTTCTGCATAATAATTATCAATCACAATTCCTTTTGCCTCTGCATCATTATGCTGAATTAGCGCTGCGGCTGAGCCATCTGCAAATAATAAGGATGAGGTAATATTATCTGGTGATATTTCTTTTTGAAAATGTAAAGTACAAAGTTCAGTACAAACAATGATGACGTTGGCTTTTTTATCATTTTTGCATAATGCATCAGCAAGTTTTAATGCATGTACTGCAGCATAGCAGCCCATAAAATTCACCGAGCTGCGAAAAATATTTGTTGGCAATTGCATCAGGTCCATGACCTGCAAATCGAGGCCGGGAGCACTAAGTCCTGTGCAGGTTACTGTTATAAGATGCGTGATGTCCGATTTATCTATTTTGCCTGCAATGCATTTTTCAATGGCCTCTACAGAAAGAGGGGCGGCATGACGATTAAACCATTCCATTCTTTTTTCCAGGCCGGGATAGCATTGCTTGCTAGCCTCACCAGGGAAAAACTGCCATTCATCTTCTGTAAGACTATAATCGGGAATTACAGAATACCTGCTGCTGATATTACTTTGCCGGTAAAGGAATTTTAATTTACGGCTTTCGGTTTCATCTCTGCTATACACTTTATCTGCAAAAGCATAAAGATCACTTTGCTCATGTTTAAATGTAGGAACCGCGGTTGCTATTGATATAATTTTACTCAAAGTTTTTCTAAAATAAAAATGACGATAAATGCTGCATTACTGCAAACGGATGCCAATAAGTTCATGCGCATAGTGTTTTTAAAATTTGCCGCCTCAATATTTTTATACACCTGGTAAAACCACCAGAAGAAATATACGAGCACTGGCAACAAAAAGATTTGAATGATAAAAAATCTATCCAGTTCTAAATTATTAGCAAAATACCAGCCAAGCGCAATCATGGCAAGTATATAAATAACTGCAGTAAATACAAATGTACCCCTGTATCCCAGTACAAGGCTTATACTAATTACATTATCTGCATTGTCTTGCTGGTGCTGGTAAATTTGCGTAAGCGGATAAAAACCACCGATGAGTAATGATGATGCTACCATTGCAATTAGTGGCACAGACAAAGTTTTGCTTTCACTGGCACCATGTTTCACCAGGAAAAAACATACTGCACCCTGGAAAAAAATAACGGTGAAATATCCCAGGAATGGATTTTTTTTTAACCTTATACCCCTGTAACTATAAGCACGGGAAGCGAGTATATAGGCAAGTATTCCCAACATAAAGTATATGCTTATAAAAAGGCTGCAAATCAATGCCAGGGCATCCAGCAACAGGCTGGCATTAAATAGCTGCCTTGTGGGCGCCTGGGGATTTTTTATTCCCCCGATACTGCCGGTATCCCGATCCATAAAACTATTATATGCATTACTTGAAGGATAAACCATAAAGTGAAGAATAATAAAAACAAGAATTGCCCGGGAGGAATCTATATGAATCACCTGGCTCAAGGCAAACCAATATATGGGCATTAGAAAAAAAGAAAAATGAAAACGCAGCAATTGTAATGTAGAAGATTTAATCATGTGCCCATGTAAATTATACAATCTTTGTTAAAGGATTGATAAGTCAGTAATAGAAAAAATAATCAATTGTAACTTGCAGCCCTAAATATATACGATGACAAAAATATTCGGTTTGGTTCTTACGGTTTTTTTTGCAACCGCCTCAGTTGCCCAGGTGAATCTAACACCTATGGATGCCGGAAGTAAGGTTCATTTCGTTATAAAGAATTTTGGTATAAACACCGGGGGTGATATAACCGGCTTAAAGGGTTCTATCAAGTATGATAAAAGCAAACCGACTTTATCCTCCGCCAATGTAACCGTTAATGTAAAAACTATTGATACAGATAATAGCCGACGTGATAAGCACCTTTTAAGCGATGATTATTTTGACGCTGCAAAATTTCCTGAAATCCATATTGTGAGTACAAAAATAGAGACCACAACTTCTGCAGGTAATTTGCTGTTTACTGGTATGCTTACAATTAAAGACGTTACAAAAAATATCCAATTCCCATTCATAGTAACGCCAAAAGATGGTGGCTATTTATTTGAAGGAAACTTTACCATAGACCGCAGGGTTTATGGGGTAGGGGGCAACAGCGCCACTATGAGCGACAATGTAGAAGTTAAGCTTTCTGTATTTGCAAAATAGTATCTTATTATTTTAGCCGCTGCTTTATCTTTGGCACATGCCTAAACTTTTTCGTATTTTTTTATGGGGCCTTGTCATCAGTTTCCTGGGTTCGTTGCCCCTGGGTACGCTAAATGTTGCTGCTATGCAGATAGGGATACAGGAAAGTATTAAGGATGCACTTTACTTTTCCCTTGGTTCTTTACTGGTAGAAATGGTTTACGTTCGTATTTCTCTTGTAGGCATAGACTGGGTTCGCAAGCAGCAAAAGATAATGAAGATAATGGAATGGATTACGCTTGCTATCATTGTTGCCCTTGCAGCAGGAAGTTTTGTTGCAGCCATTCACCATGGCAGTGGAAGTAAAAACATAATGCTGCAGAATAATATGCACAGGTTTTTGTTGGGGGCATTTATGTGTGCTATTAATCCTGTACAAATTCCTTTCTGGTTTGGGTGGAGCACTGTACTATTCACCAAAAAAATATTAGAACCTGTAAATGCCCAATACAATATTTATATTTTAGGCATAGGATTGGGCACACTCATGGGCAATGCGGTATTTATATTTGGTGGTAAATGGGCCACTGATCGTATTGCAAATAGTGAACAATACCTTAACTGGGTGATAGGTGGCATATTTGCCATTACTGCAATAATACAACTATGGCGGATATTAAAACATAAGGATGCAGTAGATAAAATCCAGCATATAAAAGTAGAAGATATTCCGCCGCCTCCTGCTGCAGTACCATAAATAGTTTTTCCAGGCCTTATCAGCTGAATTTAATATAAAAGGCAGGGTTGTTATTAGTTGTTTGTGTTTGCCTGTCTTATTTCCTTTTACAAAAGCTGGCGATTCCTTTAGCATTTTTTTTATTCCTGATTAATGATTCATAGCTTCTTTCAGTTAGCTGCTTTCGTTTCCTATTTGTTTGATAGAAATACTGTAATTATTTAAAATGCCCCGGCTTTTACCGGTTTTTTTTGTACCGGTATTAATACAATGCATTTATTTCCCTAAGATTTATTCTTACGGAAAAGTATCCCATTCTCATTTGAATAATGGTTATTATCATCAGATGCAAATATTCATTTGACTTTTCTTTTGTATCAAAAGCTATATGTCTCAGGCAAAAAAAATCTTTTTCCCAATAATCCAATTGCTCAACAGTCTTATCCAGTTGCTCAAAATCATTTTCTTGCCCAAAAACTCAGATTAATTTGGTGAAAATTTTATGGATGAAAAAAAATCTTGCCAGAGTATACGCCATTTAGTTTTCAATTCTTTCAGCGAACGTTTTATTATTGAAGGCGCAGCAGATGCTGTATTAATAGTTTTTATTTCTATTGCCGGGAAAATAGAAGAACGAAAAATCAATTCGTTCAAAAACGGAAATAAACTTTAATGGAAAGCCGGGAAGAATTTATTTTATCGGGCTCAAAATAAAGCAGTGAATTTATCATTGAATCATTCAATAAGCAAAACCGAAGACATGAAAAAAATAACGTTATTATCCATTTTTATTTTTTTCTGTCTGCATGCTTACTCACAGAATGTAGGCATCGGCACAGCAACACCACAGGCAAAGCTGCACATAAAAGGCAATGCCGATACCTCACAATTGGTAATAGATGCCAATGCAATACAATCGAATATAAAACCATTGGTTAGGTTGCGTGATGCATCAGGAAATGATTTACTTCACATACATTCCGATGCGGTAAACAATACTTTTATTGGCTTGAATGCAGGAAGGGTAAATGATGCTAACGGAGGTGGATTATACAATTCATTTATTGGCACCCGTTCGGGCTATTCCAATACTACCGGCTATGCCAATACAGGCTTAGGCAGGGAGGCACTTATTTTCAATACACTTGGTTCAGGTAATACTGCCGTAGGGGTAAACAGCCTTTACAGCAATACGATTTCTTCCTTTAATACTGCCCTGGGAAACGAGGCATTGTTTTTCAATTCCGGTAATTTTAATACGGCTGTAGGAGCAAACAGTCTATATAAAAATACATCTGGCTACTATAATGCTGCTTATGGCATCAGTAGCCTTTATTTCAACACAAGCGGATATCACAATACGGCCAATGGCTCCCTTAGTTCATATACTAATTCTGCAGGAAATCACAATACCGCTTCAGGATTTTCGGCGCTTTATTCAAACTTAGCAGGGAACTTTAATACAGCATTGGGAGCCTATGCATTGTATAGTGGTAAAACAGATGCCAATACTGCCATAGGGGCTTATGCCCTATATTTTGACACGTTGGGCATAAATACCGCAGTTGGGTATGCTTCTCAATACAATAACCGCAATGGCACTTACAATACCGCTTTGGGTTATGGTACACTTTACAATAACCGCAATGGAAACAATAATACTGCAGTGGGATTAAGTGCATTGTATTACAATACGGGAAATAATAATACTGCCGTGGGTTATGGTGCACTTCTTTCAAACACAACAAGCTCTTATAATGTGGCAGTAGGAGATTCCACTTTGTTTAATATGGTTTATGCTGCAGAAGGTTACAACACCGCTGTGGGTACAAAAGCTCTGTATGCTAATACACAGGGCAATAATAATACGGCTGTGGGAAAAACAGCTCTTACAGCAAACACTACCGGCATTTTGAATACAGCGATTGGCGTAAATTCATTGGCCAATAATATTGGTGGAAACAATAATACTGCCGGCGGTTCAAGAGCACTTCAGTTAAATACTAGTGATTTCAATACAGCATTTGGATCCTCAGCTTTACGTTTCAATAGTACCGGAATTGCAAATACTGCAATGGGATATGCTGCATTACAAGCTCCTAATACCGGCGGCTATAATACAGCTGTTGGCACCCAGGCTCTTATATCAAATACTTCAGGTGAAAAAAATTCTTCTGTTGGCTATAATTCTTCTTATAATAATTTAAGTGGCTCTCAAAATACTGCTATGGGAAATGAAGCCTTATTTAGCGCAACAACGGGTTTTCAAAATACAGCGATTGGGACTAGTGCTTTATTTAATACTTCTAATAATGTAAATACAGCCGTAGGAGTTGCCGCACTTTCATTTAACAATACCGGTTATTTTAATACTGCTATAGGTGGTGCGGCAGATGTCACTTTTACCAATCTTTATAATACTTGTGCAATTGGATATAATGCAAGAGTTGATGATTTCAACAGAATAAGAATAGGAAATAGTGCAAACAATTCTATTGGTGGGCTTGTAGGATGGACAACTTTTTCTGATGGAAGGTTTAAAAGCCAGGTGCTGGAAGATGTGAAAGGGCTGGAATTTATCAAACTGCTGCGGCCCGTTACGTACATAGTTAATGTGCCTGCGCTGGATAAATATTATCAGGGAAATGAACCCAAAAAATCAGATAGTGTTTACATGAATGATTCATGGAAAAACCAAAGCTATTTAAGAGCGGCATCACATAGAGAAAGCGGATTTATTGCACAGGAAGTGGAACTAGTTGCAAATAAAACAGGGTTTAGTTTTAGCGGTGTAGATGTACCTACTCACCCTGGCGCAACTTACGGTTTAAGGTATGGAGATTTTGTAGTCCCTCTGGTAAAAGCCGTTCAGGAGCAGCAGAAAATAATAGACAATCAGCAATTGGCAATCAGTAATCAGCAAAGGCAAATTGATGAACTAAAAACAAAACTGGAAAAATTCCTTACTAAATAATTTGCAAATTGTTGCTGAAACTAATTCAAATTTTAAAAAACGGTGTTATGAAAAAAATATTCATCCTTCTTCTGCCTTTTACCTTGTTCCTTATGCCTTGTATTTTTTCTCAAAATGTAGGCATCGGCACAGCAACTCCACAGGCAAAGCTACATATAAAAGGCAACGCCGATACTTCCCAATTGGTGATTGATGCCAATACAACACAATCCAATTTACGGCCTTTGATAAGATTACGAAATGCTGCAGGTGTTGATTTGCTGCATATTCATTCTGATGATACAACTAATGTATTTGTTGGATTGAATGCAGGAAGGCTAAATATAGTAGGTCCGCAGGGGGTTAATAATACATTTATTGGAAGTCGTGCAGGTTACTCCAACACCAGTGGGAGAGATAACACCATATTAGGGAGCAATGCATTATTTAACAATTCCAAAGCAAGTTGGAATGTTGCCGTTGGAACAAATGCATTATTCACCCAATCCTGGAATCCTCCTGCTGGGGCATGGTGGCAGAGTAATAATGTAGCTGTTGGTTTTGAGGCATTGTATTCAAATCAGCCTACCGGCTCGTCAAACGGAGTTAATAATACATCTGTAGGATCACAATCGCTTTATTCCAATACAACCGGAACAAGTAATACGGCCAATGGAAGCAGTGCACTTTTATTAAACACCAAAGGAAGCAACAATACAGCTATGGGATATGCGGCGCTTAATTCCAACACTACGGGAAGCCAGAACATTTCCATAGGTAACTACGCTATGTTAAACCAGTCATACAGCAATAACGATGTGGCATGGAACAGCAATAACGTAGCTCTTGGTTTTGAAGCTCTTTATTCAAATCAACCGACAAGTACTGCAAATGGAATTAATAATACAGCTGTAGGAAATTTCGCATTGCGATCCAATACGACCGGACTCCAAAATACAGCTACGGGTATGCAAACACTTTTTAGCAACGGCAGCGGATCTTATAATACTGCACTTGGTTATCAATCACTCATGAGCAACACCTATGGTTCATATAATACCGCTACGGGTATCCAAACACTTTTTAACAACACCAGTGGATTTAATAATACAGCTAATGGATACAGGGCGCTTTATTCCAACATCGGTGGATATAGTAATACCGCCAGCGGGATTCAGTCACTTTTTAATAATACTTCGGGATTTGAAAATACAGCTATTGGCTCCGATGCACTTATTAATAACACTACTGCAAGCCAGAATACTGCAATTGGTAAAGATGCATTATTCAATCAATTTTTCAACAATGGCAACGTATCCTGGGTTAGTGGTAATACTGCAATTGGTTGTTATGCGCTCCGTACAAATAATTCATCTTCCACCACCGATGGAAATAACAATACAGCTGTTGGCCATTCTGCCCTATATGCAAACACCACCGGTTATGAAAATACCGCGGTAGGCGTAGCTGCGCTTTATACTAATACTACTGGGTTTTTAAATACAGCAATCGGGAGGCAAGCACTTTTTTATAATACATCTGGTTATGTAAATGTCGCTCTGGGTTATAAAGCGCTTAGAAATAACAGTTCGGGCTGGGGTAATGTAGCTATAGGAAGTAATGCTCTTGAAAATAACGGCGGTGGCTACTATAATACTGTAATTGGATACGGTGCTTATAATGAAAATATTAATGCAAATGGTAATACAGTGATTGGAAGAGAAGCCCATGCGCTGGGCAGTAATTGTATTGCCATAGGTCAGAATTGTTATAATAGCGGCAATAACTCTGCTGTAATAGGAACTCCAACCGTTACAATTTATGGAGGTTACGCTGGCTGGACTACTTTTCCGTCTGATGGGAGGTTAAAGACAGCAGTAAGTGAAGATGTAAAAGGGCTCGATTTTATTATGAGGCTTCGCCCTGTAACCTACCAGGTAGATGTGAGGGGAATTCATAAAATGCAGGGCACTGATCCTTATGGGAAAGCCGATTCATTACTAACTAATGAAATGAGGAACATCACAGATGAAGCTATCCGTGGCAAAGAAGCTATTCGCACAAGCGGCTTTATTGCCCAGGAAGTTGATCAGGCTGCCCATAAAAGCGGGTATGATTTTGATGGTGTGGTAAAACCTACTAATGATAAAACACCTTATGGAATTACTTACTCTTCTTTTGTAATGCCATTGGTAAAAGCTGTGCAGGAGCAGCAGGTAATCATTGAAAAACTAACCAGGCAGGTTGATGCCGGTTTAGCTGCAGAAATTTCTGCCGTTGCCGGTAAGCAGCAAAAAATTATAGAAGATCAAAATAAAAACATCGACAGGCAGCAGAAACAAATTGATGAGTTAATAAAGGAATTGAAGGCAATAAAGGAAAAATTATAATAATTTTCCTGGTCATTTCTGGCGGATACTTCTCACCTGCAATTGAATTTAAATTTGGTAGCTTTAAATTATGCGAATTAGAAATACAATAATATTATTTGTTTCTTCTTTGTTCATCACTGTTTCTTCTTTTGCCCAGCTTGTTTCGCCATTGCCAGAGCAAAACAACAATTATTTTTTCAGGCATATAGACCAGCAGGATGGATTGGCGCATAACAATGTATATGATATAACCCAGGATAGCAGAGGATTTATCTGGATAGTAACTTCTGCAGGCCTGCAACGCTATGATGGCAGCAGGTTTTTACATTTTCCTGAAATGATGAGCGACCCCAACGAGCCACGATATGATGGTGCTACACTATATGCGGATACTAAAAATAATTTATTGTGGATTAGTAATTCTTCCAAAATAGAAAAACTGGAGTTGTCAAAATATAATTTCACGGTTTATAATGCAGCCTCTTTAATAAAAGAAAAATCATTTGTATTTGAAAAATATTACGATGAACACAACCAATTAAAATTGCTTGCTGATAAAGCACTTTATAATTATAACAGCGTTACAAAAAGTTTTGAATTGACTGCTTTTAATATACATCCTGCTGCCGGCAATGCAGCCGGTAATTTTGCTGCAGATAAAATAACCGGAGGCACCTTAATGGCGGGCTTTACTGAAGGGCTTCTGTTGTTTGACCCCAAAACAAAAAAAATATTTTCGCAAAATTATAATGCTATACAGCATCCTCTCCTGGAAGCTTTTCACAATAAACTGGGAAACGATATTTTTTCTGCCAGAAATATATTGCAGGATAATAATGACAATACCTGGATAGCTACCTGGACAGATATTCTTTACCGCTATAACTCAACAAGTAAAAAAATATTCACCTACGCATTATCATCCATACTTAAAACCAAGGCAGATAAAAAAAATAATTCCCCCATATCAGTAAGCGGTTTGTATAAGGATAATCATGGAACTCTTTGGGTAAGTACAGAAAATGCAGGGTTACTAAAGTTCAATAAAGAAAAAGATGCATTCGAAAGCATTGCTATTGATGGAACAAATAAATCCGGCAGCCGGTACAACTATAAAATTTATTCCGTTTTTCAGGACAGGGAAGAAAACATCTGGCTGGCAACCGATAAAGGCATCAGCATTTTTAATCCTTACAGGCAATACTTTAAATCCATTTTTTACATGGAAAATAATATCGCTTCGCTTCCTAAAAGTGAAATCAATTCAATCATTCAAACAACATCCGGTGATATTCTTGCAGGCACCTGGGGCGGCGGCATTACCCTGTTTGATAGTATATGGAATTTTAAAAAAAATATTCAGTTTGCCGCCCCGGCCGAGTATAACCTTGTTTGGGATTTTGTGCAAAACGATGATGGCAACATTTGGGCTGGATGCCAGCATGGATATATTCATATTTATAACCCAGCCAATCAATCTATACAAACTATACATCCTCCCCAGTTAAATAATTTTACCATCCGCTGTATGACAAAGGACAGAGAGGGAAATATATGGATGGGCCTGCATAATGGAAAAATCGCCAAATGGAATAAGGAAGAAAATAAATTTTATACATATCCCACAAGCAGCCAAAATGAAAACGGGTTGATAAATCCCGTGCTGAATATTTTTTTTGACAATAAACAGCAATGCTGGGTGAGTACTGAATATGGCTTGAAAAAATTTGATGATAATAAAAATACTTTTACAGAATACTATCAGCCCGGTGCTGATAAAAAAAATGCCATTCGTGGAAGAACTATTCAGGGTATAGAACAATACAATGATTCTACCCTAATAATAGCTACCATACACGGTGGCCTGAATTTTTTAAATACAAACACTTCCATTTTTTCTCATTTTGGCACACAGGAAGGGCTTCCTTCTAATAATATTTATGCAATAAAGAAAGATGATACTGGATATTTTTGGTTTACTACCGATTATGGCTTGTATAAATTCTTACCACCCGCTGATAAATTCATTCGCTATAATATTGAACCGGGTGTAATTAATTCATCTTTTAAGCTACCCGGATTTTATACATTAAAAAATGGCAATTGGGTGACTACTACTACTACCGAAATCATCAGTTTCAATCCCCTCCTGTCTGGTATTGAAAACAATACTGTATCTAAAGTGGAAATAACCGGACTTAAAATTTTTGATAAGCCCCTGGCAGTAGATTCTTTATTGTCAGCAGGTGCGCCAGTAAATCTTGCTTATGAACAGAATTTTATAACTATAGAATTTGCTCTCCTCAATTTTTCAAACTTTCAGCAAAACAAATATTATTACCAGTTAAGCAATGTGAACAAAGACTGGGTAACTGCAGGTGCAAAACCATTTGCCAGTTATACCAACCTGCAACCCGGTGAATATACTTTTTCGGTGAAGGCAGATAGCGGAAATGGAATTACAGAAACAAACTCATTTAAATTTATTATAACACCACCATTCTGGAAAACCTGGTGGTTTAATACATTGCTTATTCTCATTGCTGTGGCATTTGTTTATTGGTTGATGAAAAAAAGAATTTATGCCATACGTCACGAAGCAGAAATGAAACAAAAAATTGCTGAAACAGAAATGATGGCATTGCGTGCACAGATGAATCCGCACTTTATTTTTAATTGCCTCAATTCAATTGACAATCTTATTCAAAACAATGAGAAAGAAAAAGCTACCCTTTATTTATCCAAGTTTGCAAAACTGATAAGGTCTATTTTAGAAACTTCCAAAAATAACCTTGTCGCCTGCTGGAAGGATATGGAAACGCTGAAACTTTACCTGGAGCTGGAAGAATTACGCTGGGATAAAAAAATATCATACAGCATAAATATGACTGAAGAAATAACCAATGGCGACTATAAAGTGCCGCCTCTCGTTATTCAACCCTTTGTAGAAAATGCCATTCACCACGGCCTGTTAAACAATATATCCAGCAACAGGAAATTGCAAATAGATGTCTCGGTTTTCAACAATCATATTATGTATAGCATAACAGACAATGGTGTTGGCAGGGCAAAAGCAGCTTTGTACAAACAATTGAACAAACCGGCATACGAATCTTTGGGTATGCAAATAACTACCGCAAGGATTAATTTGTTTAATCAAAATAAAAATGGCTCAGTAAAAATTACAGATATTTTTGATGAGCACAGCCAACCCGCAGGAACTAGAGTGGATGTAGATTTAATAAACCAGTAAAAGAGAAAAAAATGTTAACCGCCATAATTATTGACGATGAGAGCAGCAGCCGAAATGCACTCAGGCAAAAACTCGCAAGGCACTGTACTGATGTGAACATAATAGGAGAATGCGAAAACGGCGAAGAAGGAATAAAATCTATTGAAGAAAAAAACCCAGACATCGTTTTCCTGGATGTGGAAATGCCCCGAATGAATGGTTTTACTATGCTTCAGCAATTGCAAAGCCGCAATTTTGAATTGATTTTTATTACAGCTTATGACCATTATGCCATCAGGGCAATTAAGTTCAGCGCCCTGGATTACCTGGTAAAACCTGTAGAAATATCTGATTTGAAAGAAGCTATTGAAAAGGTTGTTCAAAAAAGCCTGTCCGCCGCGGAGGGAAAACACTCTCCTGGTAATGAGCGCCTTGACCTGCTTCTACAAAATTTAATGAATGAAAAAAAAGAGCATCAACGTCTTGCCATCCCTTCAATGGAAGGGTTGCAGTTTATAAACCTTACTGATATTATTTACCTGGAAGCAGAAAGCAACTACAGCATTATCTACCTGAAAGATGCCTATAAACTCACAGTCTCAAAAACACTAAAGGATTTTGAAGAATTATTGCCGCCTGCAATTTTTATCCGCATACACCATTCGCATATCATAAACATGAATGCAGTAGAAAAATATATCCGGGGCGAAGGAGGGCAGGTGCTTATGAAAAATGGCATAACACTGAACATTGCCCGGCGAAAGAAAGAAGAGTTTATGAAAGCCATTGGCAATTAGTCCCTATTCTCTCACCCATGCATCCCTGTCATCGGGGCTTAGTTTCCATGGCGCAAAATTGTTTTCAATATTTCCAAACATGGCATTCCATTCCTGTGGTGCATTACTATCTTCCATTACAAGGCTGCGGCGCAGCTCCAGGATTATTTCCAACGGGCTGATGCTAACCGGGCATTCCTGCACGCAGGCATTGCAGGTTGTACATGCACGTAATTCCTCTACCTGGATGTGGTTATATAATAAAGTTTTTCCATCATCTACAAACTGGCCGTTAGCTTTTATATTTTTCCCTACTGCTTCCAGCCTGTCACGGGTGTCCATCATAATCTTGCGTGGGCTAAGTAATTTTCCCGTTTGTGTGGCTGGGCATGCAGCGCTGCAGCGGCCGCATTCTGTGCAGGTGTATGCATCCAGCAGGTTTCGCCAGCTAAGGTCAAATACATCTTTAGCGCCAAACTTCATAGGTGCTGCTTCCCCTGTGGGAGCCAGTTCCGGTTGCATCATATACTTCACTTCATCCTGCACATGCGGCATATTATTCATTTCACCTTTCGGCTGCAGCCGGGTATAATAGGCATTAGGAAATGCCAGCAGAATATGAAGGTGCTTGCTATAAGGAAGATAATTCAGGAAGGCAAGTATTCCTGTTATATGCAGCCACCATGTAATGCGTTCAATAATCATCAATGTAGAAGTGGGTATTTCGTTTAATAAAGGCGCTATTAAACCAGAGATAAGGAAATCGCCTGTAGGGTGGTAATGGTCAGCACCCTGTAATTGTAACGCACGGTCTGTTGCATTCATGGTCAGGAATAAAGACATTAGGATAATTTCTGTGATAAGGATATAATTTGCATCACTATGGGGCCATCCATCAAGGTCGTGGCTGATAAATCTTTTAAGCTTAATAATATTCCTGCGAACTAAAAATATTATGCAAACGGCTATTACGCCAACTGCCAGTATTTCAAAAAAGTTTATTACAAAGTTGTAAAAGCTGCCCAGGCCCTGCAGGAACAATCTGTGAGTGCCCAGTAATCCATCCAGCACTATTTCCAGCACTTCAATATTGATAATAATGAAACCAGCGTAGATAATAAAATGCATAACTGCTACAGTGGGATTGCGAAACATTTTTTTCTGGCCAAATGCTATCAGTAATAAATTTTTCCAGCGCAGGGTTGGGTTGTCAGAAAAGTCCTGCGCTTTGCCCAAAAAAATATTTTTACGGATGCGGATAATATTTTTAGAAAATAAAATTATGGCGGCAACTAATAAAATAAGGAAAGCCATTTGCTGGATGTACTGCATACTGAAAATTATAAGGGCTAAGGTAAAGTATTTGTTTTTTAGAAGGACAGATTGAATAAATTTGACCTGCAAAGACATTTAAAATAACCCATATGATTTTATCGGCACAGACGGCCAGGAAAAAATTACAACGTATGGCCCTTGAGGTAGCAGAAAGAAATGCAGGTAAGGAAGCTTTAGTGCTAATTGGTATAAAGGAGAACGGGATACATATTGCCCATGTGCTTGCAAGCTACCTGGCAATTAATTTTAAAGGAAGCATTGAAGTAATTTCATTGGAACTGAATAAAAAAATGCCTGCGGAAATTACACTGGATAAGACCATAGATTTTAACGGTAAAAATATTTTACTTATAGATGATGTAGCCAATAGCGGGCGAACGATGATGTATGCCTTAAAACCATTGCTGGATAAATATCCTGCGCAAGTGGAAACGCTTGCACTTGTAGAACGCACTCATAAGCAATTTCCGATAGCTATCAATTATTGCGGCATCTCTGTATCTACTACGGCAATACAAACAATCATTGTAGAAGTAAATGGCAGCGAAATCTCCGGTGCATATATTAGGTAATCTTAAACTGCAATGCGGGCTTCAGGCCTGGTGTATTCACCGGGTTGTTTACCATTGGGTAACCAAAAAATAATTCGTCTTTTGCCAGCATTTGCCATATCAGTACACAATACACTGCAAGAAAAGGCAGGGCTTTTAAATTATAATCCTGCATAAAGTCACTGATTATTTTTGGTGAAGGATCAATAGGTAAGACAGAAACGATAATGACAAAAATTGTTATGGCGATACCGAATTTTTTAAAATTTGGTTGGGTGCTTATCCATAATGCCATTCCAAAAATGGCTATGGCATAACTGTATATTTCAGCGGCATGATTAAACAATACCACCCATATAAGCATGCTGCATAAAAAATAGAGCCGGTAATAATAATTGGTAAACAACCTGAACCTTAATAGTGGAAATCCAAAGCAGGCCAGCCCAAATGCCTGTACCAACAGTTTTGAAAAATCTGTAATCCCGAAATTGGCACCTATCAATCCCATGAGCGAAACCCCATAATTATCGTGCTGATCCCTTACCAGGATGAACCACCAGTTATTATACTCCTGTAATAGTTGCGAGGGATTTAGTAAGAGCAAGGGTAATATGCCTATTGTGATAAAGGCAATGAAAAGGCGTAAGAGAAATTTCAATTTGCCTGGGTATAAAAGGAAAAATACTGCCCCAATAAGCGGGTAAATTTTTATATAAAACCCAATGGCAATGGCAAAAGCGGCAAGCCAGTAATTCTTGTTTTCAAATGATAAAAAGCAAAGTATAATTAAGGCACAAATGATAGTATTACTCTGAGTACCTTGCAGACAGGTAAGCATTTCAACAAGTGCTACATAACATATAATAGCTTTTTGAAAAGTGCTTATGCCTTTTAATTTATACAGTAAGAAGGGAATAAGCATCATGGCCAGGTTGTTCCATGCAAAATAACCGAGGTAATAGGGGAGTTTTGCAAATGGGGCGAACAATATGGAAAAACTGGGACTGTACAAAAAGCTGTCATTATATTCCTGGGGGTAAAATGCGTATAAATCTTTTTGGTCTGCCAGGTGATAGTAAGATTGCCGGAATATATCCCAAACATTTAAATGATGAGCCAAAACAGATTGAAGGCTGATGGCATTAATTCCTATAAAATATACTACGAAAACGGTGGTAGGTTTAAGCCAGAATGAAGTAGAAGCCGTGTTTTTTTGCATAAAAATTTAAATGCTTTTCATGAAAATAGAATCCCAGGTCTTTTTTAAAGGTTATACAGTAGTTAACAATCATTTTTAATGGTTAAACATCTACCTAACTTTTAGAAATTCAACATGTTACAGTAGAATTGCCTTCGTTAATCGGGGGTTAATGGTAGGATATACTACAAACTGAGTTTATATGATTAGAGCAATATGGTATAATATTTATCCTGGTAAAAAACATGAGCCAGGCATTTGTAAAAGAGGAGGATGAACATTGGTTAAATGATGTAGCGCCAACAATGCAGGCATTTGTAAATTATCATACCAGGCAAAATAATGGCATCAGGGTTTATGAAATCAGGAGTCATATTCACCCAGGAAATGTAATGTATTGCATCATAAGAGCAACGGCATGGAGTATGGTAAACAGCGAAGGTAAATGGGAGTTTATTCCATAAAAAAGTGTGGGGTTTAGTGTACAAGTTGTTAACAACCGGGCCTCAATATTAATTTACTGTTACCAAATATAAATTGTTTTTTATGGCATGAAATTTTTGCTATGTTTAGATATAAAATAAGCTTATGCCCCAGTCAAATTTTTATCCTTCAGTGCAGCCATTTCCTGCATATCTTTCTGATGAGATTACAAAAAACAAAATCAGGAAACATCTTACCGATATTAATGATGTAATAAGTGAAGACGATATACGTAATATAAAAACGGATATGGGAGATAATAAGATTTCTTCTGATAAAGAAGGAAAAGAAGACGGTAATAACAGTGCAGAAATTGAGACTGTGTGGAATGTACTTGATTAAGCAAATTTAAAAATGAATCCAGTTCCAGGAGAATTTCCCCCGGCTATATTCCAGCGAGGGTGTA
Organism: Ferruginibacter sp.; assembly: GCA_040110925.1. Taxonomy (GTDB): domain Bacteria; phylum Bacteroidota; class Bacteroidia; order Chitinophagales; family Chitinophagaceae; genus Ferruginibacter. The sequence goes on from JBDSYV010000115.1 coordinate 18,717, forward strand.
GGAAATTTTATAATATTAAATACGTTCAGCGCTACTTTCAGCGCTTTTTTATTTGTTTTTATTTTGGTCAAATCAATATCTGGGGCAATATACCATTGCCTGTAACGAGGTAGGTCCTGCCTGTTAAATATTTCATTTCCCATTTTATCTAACGCATAATTATTTCTTGCACCATATAACCCTTCAGCACCTGTGCCAAGAGATATTTGTAACCATGCGGGACAATTTGAATTTGGAAAAAATGATTTTATACTGGTACTTAACCAATAAGTCTGGCCATTATAATCTTTCAGGAAACGTTCCGCATTACCATTTCCAAAAATGTCGTTACTGCGCTGATTTAATCCTGCATCTTTGTAATTTTTACGATGAAAAGACCATTTCATTTGTATGCGTTGTTCATCCCAGGCCAGTTCCTGGGAAACCAATAACCCGCTTCCCAGCATGTTTGCCCCAAAATCTCCCCAGCTCCATCCCCATTCTGAACTGAACCCATCCAAAATTTCAATCACGGTTTGATATGCGGCTCCGCTCATGCCACCAAGCCAGATTCTTTTTTTACGGCTCACGCCAGTCCACCGCCAGAGCTCCATACTGGCTTTACTCTCGGCGTATGCACTATAAACGTGACCCATTTTATCTATGCCTTTCCATTCATCAATATCATTAAATGTATGAAAGCGGCTTTGCGGATAATCTTTATACCATGCCGAATAAAGACCAGCCATTCCTACTGTGTACGCTAATATATTTCCTGCTGCTACAAGCTTTACTCTTTTTTTATTGTAGGGATAAGATATAGAAGAAGCCGAAGAAACGCCTGCAATATTATTTGTATGGAGAGCAAAAGTATCTTGTGCGATTGCAGATACGGATATAAGCGATGAAAATAAAAGGCAGAGTATTGCATTAAAAGTACAAGTGAGTGACACAACAAAAGACGAGGAAAGTACTACTGTGGGTTTCATAAAAAACAAAAATAACAGATAACCTGCTTAATGAAGTACGAATAATTTATTTTTGAGGATGTAAAAACTAAACATATTATGGATTCAGCAATTCAATTAAAAATAGATAACTGGCTTAATGGTAATTATGATGATGCAACAAAGGCCGGCATCAAAAAAATGCAGGAAGAAAATCCGGATGAACTGCAGGAAGCATTTTACCAGAACCTGGAGTTTGGAACCGGCGGCCTTCGTGGCCTGATGGGCATAGGCACCAACCGCATGAATAAATATACTGTTGGGATGGCCACACAAGGATATGCCAACTACCTTAAACAATGTTTTGGAACTGATATAAGCGTGGCGATTGCCTACGACTGCAGGAACAACAGCAAGGAATTTGCCGGCATAACAGCAAATGTTTTTGCAGCTAATGGTATTAAAGTGTATTTGTTTGAAAGCCTGCGACCCACACCGGAACTTAGTTTTGCCATTCGTAAATTAAAATGCAAAGGAGGAGTGGTATGCACGGCAAGCCATAACCCAAAAGAATATAACGGGTATAAAGCTTACTGGGATGATGGTGCACAGATGGTACCCCCACATGATAAAAACGTGATTGCCGAAGTGGAAAAAATTGCATCAGTAGATGATGTAAAATGGACTGGCAGCGAAGAGAATATTAGCTT
>JBDSYV010000116.1:0-6931 GCA_040110925.1 Ferruginibacter sp.
ACTTAAGGGCTATTAATGTCCGTGGCTTATATTAGGTCAAACGATCAATTATGTTGATTGCCAATATCCCTGAAAATTCATTTCACTCACGAACAATAAAACAATTTTATGACCAGAGCAATTTTAGATGATAAACAAACCCGGAACCTGATTAAAGTCAGGTTGCTGGTTAATGACGATTATGATGATGTAATGCAGATGCAACTGGCAGCATTCCCCGAGATGAAACCCTGGTCGGCAGAGCAATGGAGAAAAGTAACCGTTGCATTCCCGGAAGGACAGATTGGAATAGAAGTAGGGGGTAAACTTGCCGCTTCCTCCTGTGCCATGTTGCTTCACTTTGATGAGTTTGGCGGCAAACATAGCTGGGCTGAAATTACTGGTAAGGGTACCCTGTCTACACATGATACCGAAGGCGATACCTTGTATGGTATTGAAATAATGGTGTATCCTGAATACCAGGGTATGCGGCTCGCCAGGAGAATATATGATGAACGTAAAAAGCTGGCTGTAACCCTTAACCTGAAAAGAATTGTAGTGGGCGGCCGCTTACCAAATTATCACTTGCATTGCAATAGCTTATCTGTAAAAGAATACGTAAAAGAAGTAATGGATAAAAAGAAATCTGATCCCGTATTTACAACACAATTATCCAATGGCTTTAAATTAAAAAGGATCATAAAAGATTACCTGCCCGGCGATACCGAAAGTTGTGGGTATGCCACTTTTATGGAATGGGTAAATCTAGATTATGAAGCGCCCGATTTTACAATTCCGGAAGTTTCAAATTATGTACGGGTATGTTCTATACAATATAAAATGAGGATGATAAAAGACTTTGAGGAATTTGCCCATCATTGTGAATATTTTATTGATGTGGCAGCAGACTATAAAAGTGATTTTGTTGTTTTTCCTGAAATGTTCACTATGCAGTTACTTAGTTTTCTGCCCAACAAAAGGCCGGGAACTGCAGTGAGGCAGCTTACCCAGTTTACGGAACAATACATTGAATTCTTCAGCCGCATGTCTGTGAAGTACAATACGAATATCATTGCTGGTTCGCATCTAACTGTTGAAGAAAATGATGAACTCTATAATATATCATGGTTGTTCAGGAGAGATGGCACATATGAGAAACAATACAAATTACATATCACTCCACATGAACGAAAATGGTGGGGGGTAAAAGAAGGTAAAAAAGTAGAAGTATTTGATACCGATTGTGGAAAGATCGCCATTAATATTTGTTATGATATTGAATTCCCGGAAATAGGGCGGATAGCTACGGCCAAAGGAGCACAAATGATCTTTGTGCCTTTTAATACTGATGACCGAAGAGCTTATAACCGGGTAAGATATTGTGCCCAGGCCCGGGCGATAGAAAACCAGGTTTATGTGATAATGAGTGGTTGTGTAGGCAACCTGCCACAGGTAGATAACCTGGATATACAATATGCACAAAGCGCTATTCTCACACCTTCAGATGTAGAGTTTCACCGGGAAGGTATAGCCGCTATTGCAGAGCCCGGCTCTGAAATGCTTATTTACCAGGACCTGGATATGCACCTGCTTAAAAAGAACCGGCAAACGGGTAATGCACAAACCTGGAACGACAGGCGAAAGAACCTGTACACCCTTACATACCATGAAGGGGAAACCAACATAAATGTATAACCCCCAACCATATTAATTAATTTTTAAAATATATAAATCATGAAAAAAATAGCAATAAAAAAACTACTTGTACCTATCGATTTTAGTAACAACAGCATGAATGCATTACAGGCTGCTGCAGCCATTGCCAAAAGGCATGATGCCATGATACACCTCTTACACGTGGTGGATAATGACTATGACCTGTATAAGAAAGACCTGAGGCTGGAGCCTCCAAAACTTGGAAGGTATATGAAAAAGCTTGCTGAGCTGGCACGCTCGGTTGTGGATCATGATAATGTTATTTGTAACTATTCTACTGAATACGGTTCAGTAACCCACCAGATATTAAGTGCTGCAATTGAATTTAACGCAGACATGATCATCATGGGAAAGAATGGCAGCAACGGCCCTTCAAAAGAATATGCCGGCACACAAACATGCCAGGTAGCTGAAAAGGCCAGGATTCCTGTAATCATTGTGCCAGATAATGTAACCAAGTATTCGTTTGAAAATATTCTTTTCCCGATGCGTCCTTTATTAAGTGGCCCTGAAAAATATGATGCCATTCGTTCTTTCATTTTAAAAAGCAACCCGGAGATATTTGTTTTGAATCTCAGGAACCCGCTATATAACGATGAATTACATATCATCCATCACCTTTCATTAATTATGAAGCAAAAATTAGAGGAAGATAAAGTGCCTCATAAAATGGAATTTTATTTTAAGGATAATTGTTTTGCCGAAAAAGTGATAGAAGTAATGGCTGAAGAAAGCAACAAGCTTGACCTTGCCGTTATAACAGCCGAACTGGACAGGTTAAACCAGGATTTTCACTTGGGATATTATGCTCAAAAAGTTATACACCAGTGCCTGATACCATTGATGATCCTGCATCCGGAAACAGCCAAACCCGCCAAGGCAACCATTTTAGATACTTTAGGCATACGCAATGAAATGGTGCTTTAAAAGCTGCAGATATTAAGATGGGGTTTATCAAAAGCCTAAAGGAAAAAGAAGACAATGAATAATTATTAAGCTTTTAAAATTAATGTAATGAAAAATATTATCCATAGAATTATAGTACCGGTGAACCTGGATAAGGCCCATCTTTCTATTGCCCGGCAAGCGGCAGAACTAGCTGCTGAACATGGCGCTGTCATTGATCTCGTGCATGTGATGAAAATACCTTTTTTGTTTAGTCATTCCATGTTTCCACAGGCAAATTTTATCAGTACGGTTACCCTTGCAGATCAACATAAAACTATTTTAAATACCTGGAAGAGATGGCTTGAAAAGGAATATAAGATTAGGGTGCTGATAAATGTGCAATGGGGAAACTGGAAAAAAATCATCACTGGATATGCAAAGAAAACAGAGGCAGATGTGATAGCCCTTATGCAGCCCATGGAAAGATCCTGGCTGGATAATATTATAAAAACCCCGGTTGAATATGTCATTGAGAAAAGTAAATGCCAGGTGATTACTTTTTTTTCTGAAAAAGAGCATATTTCTGACTGGAAAAACATTGTGATACCGGTAACGGATTTTATTCCTGAACAAAGAATAAAGACAATATTGGAGATTGCAAGAGCCTATAAAATAAAACTGCACCTGGTTACATTAGGTGATCCTAATCCTGCTGTGCAGGGTCCTGGCTTTCCGTTTGTAACCGGCGCCCTTAAGTTACTCAAGTCCATGGGAAATGTACAGGTAGAATGCTGTTGCATTCAAAAAACATCGGGGAGGGTAAACTGTTATATGGATTATGCAAAGCTGGTCAATGCGGATGTTTTGATGACCAGGGTAAAACCTGCCGGGGACCATGGCAGTTTATTAAAAGCCTATTTTAAATCATGGCAACAATTTAAATTTCAAAATTATCCAATGCCTACATGGCAATATTAATGGATGAAAAAGACTACTGAGCCGGGTGCAATAAAGTTGAAAATATTTTGGATAAAATGACATCTGCCTTTCCTGCAATTTGAATGATCTCTTCAATATTTACAGCTTTTAAATTGTCGGGGTCACATTCATCTGTAATAACGGAAACTGCTGCACATCTAATACCCAGTTGGTTGGCAACAATCACTTCAGGTACAGTACTCATGCCCACCATGTCTGCGCCTGAATTACTGAGCCAACGGTATTCCGCTTTTGTTTCAAGGTTGGGTCCCATAACGGCAGCATACGTGCCTTTTTTTATCGCTATATTTTCTTTAGTAAAAGCTGCGCACAATTCTTCCAGTAAATTATAATCATAAGGCTGGCTCATATCAACAAATTTATTCCCAAACTCATTTGATAAACCGCGGAGTGGGTTATCGGGTAAAAAATTCAGGTGATCATCTGTAATAACCAGGTCACCCTTTTTAAAAGCCGGGTTTATGCCTCCTGCTGCATTGCTCAATAATAAATATTGGATGCCCAACGCTGCCATTACCCTTATAGGAAAAGTAATTTGTTGCATACTGTATCCTTCGTAATAATGAAAACGGCCCTGCATGATCACAACAGGTAAATTATTTATTTGGCCAAAAATCAACTGGCCTTTATGAAAGGAAACTGTTGACACAGGGAAATGAGGAATTGTATCATATGGTATTGCGACAGGGTTCGAAACATTTTCTACAAGTTTATTTAGGCCAGTGCCCAAAACGATACCATACAAAGGATTTTGAGAAAATTTATTTTTTAGAAATGTAACGGTTTCTTCTATTTGATCTTTATTCATTTATGAAAATTATTAAATAAAACTTACAATCTCCCGCTTACGTATATTTATATACAAAGATGAAAAGAATAAGATTATATATTTTAACCTGTTTTTTGAGTATAATCCTCTCAATGGGATATGCCCAGCCAGGCATAACATTGGGAACAGAAGTTCCTGACCTTCCTATCGAACTGATTTTAAATTCAGATGTTAATCATTCGAATTTACATACGCAATTAAATAATATTGTAATCATTGATTTTTTTGGTACCTGGTGTGCACCATGCCTGCGGGCATTGCCGCATTTAGAAGAGATCCTTAAAGAATTTGAGCATAAACTAAATATTGTTTTAGTGTCAAATGAAACAGAACCAAAGCTGAATGCTTTCATAAAAGCCAGGCCTGGATTTAAATTTCCGGTGATAGTAGATAAAAATAATAGCTGGAATAATTATTTTCAACCACCTTCATTACCATATAGTGTGGTTTTAAATGGGGAAGGAAAAGTTATTGCAATTAAACATGCGGGAGAAATTACATCCGAAGATATTAAGCAATGGCTGCAGCATAAGAACGTTGATAATACCTTATTAGAAAAAGAAAATAATAAATTCCCTTTAATGATTAATAATAATTCAAAATCTGATGATAAAATTATCCAGCTTTCACAAGATATTATCTATAGCGTAAAGACTGGCGAAAATGCTGACCCGCTGTTTACACAACTAAAAAACCTTGACTATACATCATTACAAGATGCATTGGTAACGGATAATGATAAAAAAGCTTTTTGGATAAATATTTATAATGCCTATACACAGGCAGCATTAAAAAAGGATTCAAGTAAATACCAAAACCGGAATAAATTTTTTAAGGCAAAGGGAATAACGGTTGCCGGCAGACAATTTTCCCTGGATGATATTGAACATGGTATATTACGACGTTCGAAAGTAAAGTGGAGCCTGGGATATTTTGGTAAATTATTTCCTTCAAAAAAAGAAAAGCAACTCAGGGTTTCCCATGTTGATTATAGAATTCATTTTGCTTTGAACTGCGGCGCAAAAAGTTGTCCGCCTGTTGCATTTTATAATCCCGCAACGCTGGATAACCAACTCAACTTAGCCACTTATTCCTATTTGTCAGGAGAAGCTGAATATGACGACAAAGCTAATATAATAAGATTGCCAGCTTTGATGAGTTGGTTCCGGGCAGACTTTGGTGGAAAAAAGGGGATGTTAGCAATCCTGCGGAATAATAATATCATTAAAGCAGGTGAAAAGCCCCGGATTAAATTTAAAAAATACGATTGGACCTTATCGCTTAATAATTATAAAAATTAAATCAATGAGTAACCATTATTACAATGCAAATGACCTGGCAAAATTTGGTAATGTAGGCGAATTTCAAAAACCAATGGCAGATAAATTCTTTGATTACTATGCCGAAGTATTTAAAGATGGTGAATTAACAGCCAGGGAAAAATCCTTAATAGCCCTTGCAGTAGCCCATGCTGTGCAATGTCCGTATTGCATAGATGCGTATAGCAGTGATGCATTTGAAAAAGGCTGGAGCGAAGGCCAGCTAATGGAAGCGGTGCATGTTGCGGCTGCCATAAGAGGAGGCGCATCCTTAGTGCATGGCGTACAAATGATGAATAAGGTAAAAGAAATAGCGATGTAGTAAATCAATAAATTGAATAAATGACGATGAAATCACTTAATGCAAGGCATGATAAACTGGCCAATGTGCAGGAGCAAATTGAAATTCTTGAACACGGGACCACAGGTGATTTCGCATTAATTCCTTTTCAGCAAAAGCTGGAAGCAACTGGGTTATATCCTCTCAAACCAACAGGTATAGAAATATTTCAGGTAAATGTGGGCAAGATGTGTAACCAGGTTTGTAAACATTGCCATGTAGATGCAGGGCCTGATCGCAAGGAGATTATGACAAAAGAAACCATGCAGCAATGTCTTGATGCACTAGAAAATAACCCTTGGCTAAAAACCGTTGATCTCACTGGTGGAGCGCCCGAAATGAACCCTGACTTTCGTTGGTTTGTAGAAGAAATAAAAAAGCTTGACCGCCACGTGCTGGTCAGGTGCAACCTTACCATTATACTGGCTAATAAAAAATACCATGACCTCCCTGAATTTTATAAACTTCATAATATAGAAGTAGTATCCTCTTTACCTTTTTATACACAGGACAGAACGGACAGGCAGCGGGGCAATGGCGTATTTGATGATAGTATTAAGGCACTTCAAATGTTGAATAAAGTAGGTTATGGAATTGAAGGAACAGGGTTAATATTAAACCTTGTTTATAATCCTGCGGGTGCTTTTATGCCACCATCGCAACTGTCGCTTGAAAAAGAATATAAGCTGGCATTGATGAAGCAATATGGAATTGAGTTCAATAATTTATTTGCGATAACCAATCTTCCTATTAGTAGGTTTTTAGATTATCTACTGCAAAGCGGTAATTATGAAAGCTATATGGAAAAGCTGGTGAATGCTTATAATCCTGTAGCAGCAGCCAATGTAATGTGCCGCAATA
>JBDSYV010000117.1:0-4529 GCA_040110925.1 Ferruginibacter sp.
AACTTGATTTTTAAATAACCTGGCTGACTTTCCCCCGCTTAATAAACTGACCATATCCCTTCTCCAATTTACATTCATTATTGTCAATAGCAATTTTTCCCCTTAATAAAACTGTCTTTACTTTTCCCGTAAGCTCCCATCCTTCATAGCCACTGTAATCCACATTCATGTGATGCGTTTTTGCAGAGAGTACATGCCTTTCGTTAGGGTCGAAGATAACAATATCTGCATCACTGCCAATAGCAATCGTTCCCTTGCGGGGAAACATGCCAAAGATTTTTGCAGGGTTAGTACATGCCACTTCCACATATTTATTCAGCGTGATTTTTCCTTTGGCTACGCCTTCGCTATACAATAATTCCATCCGGTTTTCAATTGCAGGATGGCCGTTAGGAATTTTACTAAAATCATCTTTGCCCATCAGTTTTTGTTCCCACATAAATGGGCAATGGTCTGTTGCCACTACCTGCACAAGTCCCTGGTTAATACCAGCCCATAAAGTCTCCTGGTCTTTCTTTTCACGCAGCGGCGGGCTCATCACCCATTTTGCGCCATCTTCCTGTTCATATAAGGATGCGTCAATGATGAGATATTGTATGCAGGTCTCAACAAATATTTTTTGATTTCTACGGGTAGCGCTTCGTACAGCATTCAACGCACCTTCACAAGTTAGATGCACAATGTATCCGGGACAACCAGTATAAGATGCCATATCCACAAAACGTTCACTGGCCTCAGCTTCTGTAATTTCTGGCTGTGACAGATAATGATATAGTGGTGAAAGATTTCCTGCTTCCCGGTTTTTCTGCACCAGGTAGTCAATCATGTCGCCATTGGTAGCATGTACATTTATTAATCCGCCATGCTTTTTCACTTCTTCCATCAGGCCTATCATCTGCCGGTCATCTATCATCAATGCTCCTTTATAAGCCATAAATGTTTTGAAAGATGTAATGCCTTTTTCTTCTATAAAATTTTGAATTTCTTTTTTAGTTTCATCATTAAAGTCGGTAACCGCCATATGGAAGCTGTAATCACCTACTGCATTTCCGCTGGCCCTGCCGCTCCACTCATCATATGCCGACTGAAGACTGTTGCCTTGTTTTTGTAAAATAAAATCAATTACCATAGTGGTGCCGCCGTACAAAGCTGCACGTGTGCCGGTTTCGTAATTGTCGCTGCTGTATGTGCCCATGAACGGCATATCCAGATGCACGTGTGGGTCTATGCCGCCGGGGAAAACGAGCTTACCAGATGCATCGATTGTTTCATCTGCCGTAACCGGCAAATCTTTCCCAATCATTTTTATAGTTTCGCCTTCAATAAAAATATCAGCAATGCTATCTGAATCTGCAGTGATGATTCTTCCGTTTTTGATGAGTATGCTCATAATAAGAATTTATTTTAACTCATCACAATTTGTGACGACATTCGGTAAGGCAATTAATACTTCGCAACCTTTTCAAATCGTAGACTTCTGTTTAACCACAAAAAACACTAAGAAAAACAAAAGACACAGAAGGTGTTTCAAACTTGAAATTTATTTAAAACTATAAAACGTTATAGCCGTTAATAATCCTTTTAATGCCGTCTTTTAGTTTCAAAACATTAAAGTTAATGAGCAAACCCAAATGAAATTTTCCTAACTTTAAGTAAGTCAATGTTTGAGCGACATGTAAATCGTGCAAAGCCTCAACACTTTTTACTTCAATTAGCAATTTCCCCTCTACAACTAAGTCTGCCCTATATCCACAATCCATTCTCACTTCTTCAAAAACTAATGGTAATGCTTTTTCTTTTTCAACATACAGGTTTTCTTTCCCTAAGCTATAAAACAAACATTCCTTGTAAGCACTTTCAAGTAAACCAGGCCCCAACTCAAAATGTACCTTCAATGCATGACCAATAACCTTGTATGAAATCTCATTCTCTGTCATAAAGTCTACATTTTTTTACTCTGTGTTCTTTGTCTTTTCTTTGTTCTCTTTGTGTTTAATTTCTCTCTATGATTTTCTGCAGTTAATAATCAAATAAACCACCCCACTCACAAAAAATCCCACAAACCATGCATAATGATATAACTCATTTATCCATCCTGGAAATGCAGTGGATGAAACCAACTTTACCTGCAATAAAAACCCAGGAACATTTGGAAGTATCCCCACGAGCAATGCAATGATTGCCGCTTTATTAAACCGTTTATAAATACCAACATAGCTGTACAAGTCCTCAACTACCAATTGCTGTCTCCGCACAAAATAATAATCTGCAATCATAATTCCACCCACCGGACCAAGCAAACTCGAATAAGCAATCAGCCAGGTAAAAATATAACCATTAGGATCAGCAATTAATTTCCATGGCATGATGAGAATGCCAATAATGCCCGTGATGTATCCTCCCGTTCTGAAATTTATTTTTTGGGGCGCAAGATTTGAAAAATCATTGGCAGGACTAACTATATTGGCTGCAATATTGGTTGCCAATGTAGAAATGGCTACTGCAATCATAGCAATGCTCACGAGTAGTTTACTATCAAATTTTCCTGCGAGCACAACAGGGTCCCAGATGGTTTCTCCATAAATGATGAACGTAGCAGAAGTTACCACCACACCAATAAATGAAAATAAAGTCATAGAAGGCGGCAGCCCGATTATTTGTCCTTTTATTTGTGCTTCCTGGCTTTTTGCATACCGGGTAAAATCAGGAATATTTAATGAGAGTGTTGCCCAGAAACCCACCATACCAGTGAGTGCCGGGAAAAAGAAATGAAAGAATTCTTTTGAGGTTTGAAATTTTGAAGGTTGAGCAAGAATTGGTCCCAGGCCATTGCCAGCTTTTATTGCCCAGAATAATAAGGCCAATGCTGCAAGCGGAAGAAAGATTGCTTTAAAAACCAATAATTTTTTAATGCTATCCACACCAAGGTAAACCACGAACATATTTAGTAACCAGAATAAAAAGAAACATATAGCTGGGCCAGTTTGCAATCCAATAAAATCAGGAAATACCTGCGGTAATGTTTGTAAAGAAGGAAACCACAGTCTTAGCATCTGGTATAATGCAAAACCACCAATCCATGTTTGAATACCAAACCAGCCGCAGGCCACAATTGCCCTGAGCATCGCAGGAATATTTGCGCCGCTAGTTCCAAAACTTGCCCTCGCAAAAACAGGAAAAGGAATACCATATTTTGCTCCTGCATGCCCATTTAAAATCATGGGAATTAATACAACGACATTACCCAAGAAAATTGTGAGGATAGATTGCCACCAGTTCATGCCGCCTTCTATTAATGAACTTGCCAACATGTAAGTAGGTATACAAAGACTCATACTTATCCAAAGAGCGGCATAGTTCCAGGTTCCCCAGGTTCTTTTGTGTTGGGGAACAGGTGCAAGGTCTTCGTTGATAAGAGAAGAATCAAAGCTTGTTTCGGTCATAATACTTTATAGATAATTCTTTACAGTTAAGCTGTTCAGTAAACTCAGCATACTTTACAATCAAATATTACTTTACCTCTTCATCTGCAATTTTTATGGCTTCACTGATGATGGCAAGGCCTTCGTCAATTTGTTCTTTGGTTACAATCAGCGGTGGTGCTATAAATATAAATCCCCAGCGAACAAATGTGTACATGCCCAGTTCTTTAATTTTTGCAGCCACTTTATTCATTACTATCATTTCATCCGGCTTTGCATTAAAGGGCGCCATGGGTTCTTTTGTATCACGGTTTTTTACTAATTCAATACAACCCAGCAATCCTTCATTTCTCCAGTCACCAATGCTGGGATGTTTTTCTTTTAACGCTTTCATTCTTTCATCCAGGTATTTACCCATTGCTGTAGCATTCTCCAGGAGATTATCGTCCTCATAAATTTTTAGTGTTTCCAAAGCTGCTGCACAACTAACCGGGTGAGCTGAATATGTAAGCCCTAATGGCAACATTACATCATCGTATTTGGCTGCAATTTTATCCGTTACCATCAGGCAGCCGAAAGGAAGATAACCACAGGTAAGGCCTTTTGCCATGCATATCATATCCGGAACCATATCATGGTGCATAAACCCAAACCATTTTCCGGTGCGGCCAAAGCCACTCATCACTTCATCCATTATAATCAGGATGCCATGCTCATCACATATTTTTCTTACTGCTTTTAAATAACCATCCGGGTACATATAGCATCCTGAAGAACCAGACTGGCCTTCCAATATAATGGCTGCAATATTTCCAGGCCCTTCATAAGCTATAACACGCTCCAGGCTGGCGATGGCATCTTTCAGTAAATTTTCTTCGCCATATTCCCAGCGATATGCATAAGGCAAATCAAAGTGCACAAAGTTTGGCGCCTGTTGTGCATCGGCAGGAATTTTTCTTGGATCTCCACCGGCACTCATAGCACCATAAGATGCGCCATGGTACGACTGGTAACGGCTTAATATTTTATGTCGCCCGGTGTAAACCCTCGCTAGCTTTAAAGCATTCTCAATGGAAGTTGCTCCACACAACGTAAAGAACGCCTTGT
>JBDSYV010000118.1:0-19452 GCA_040110925.1 Ferruginibacter sp.
ATAAAGTTGGTCAATGGTTTCTATCTTTCTTTTGGCAAGATCAATAACAGGGGCAACGGCAATATTTATTGGCTGAGGTTTGGCCACTGCTGATTTTACAACAGCTGGTAATGATGGAGGCGTGGTAGCTACTACAGTTTTGTTTTGGACTATTGCCTTAGCTTCCGCAGCAGGTTTTATAGCGGCAGGTTTTGGTGCTGTAACTGATGCAACCACTGCACTACTTTTCTCAGGTATGCTCACCCGGAAATCTTTCCTTGGTTTATATAGAGCTATTGCGGCTGGAATGATAATTTTTATTGCCGGTTGCCTTATTATTTTTTCTTTTACATTTTCCGCTTTTATAAAACTATATGCCCTGAGTAATGTAATGCTGTCTATTGTTTCTATAGGTTTAATATCCTTCACAACTTCAGAAACAATTACCGGTGTTGGTTTATTATTATTTACCAATGAAGTTTGATCTGCCACTATGGTTTTCACACTGGCAAACGAAAATGATAAAGAGCCTGAGAGTTTCATTTCATCCAGTTTGGCCATCAGTTTTGCAGAATCACGGTTATTACTTTTTTCAAGAAAAACATCTCCTTTTGCACGCCTCATTTGTTTAGGCCCCTTTGTTTCAAAATCACCGATAAGCCTTAAATGTTCGGCTTTATCGCTGAGAGAAAGTGTATTGGTTTGCATTATTTTTTTAGGTGCATCATCAGGGAAGTTGTTGTATAAATTGTCCTCATCTTCCACAATAATATCCTGCTTATGCCATCTTACCTTAACCTTTTTCATTGAAACTATTTCCTGGCCATTCACCATAAAACTGGTGTAGGAGAAACCGCTGAGTGTATCATTATTTACAGTAATTACCAGCTCATAAGGCAGTTTTTTTTCTGAAGTACTAATATATCCTTTCCATAAGCCGGTTATATCGCTTGCAGATGCTGGTGGCTGAGCAAGCATTTGTATAGGCACAAATAACAGCAGGAAAAAAAATTTCATTGAGCTTTCTTTAGCAAAAGATAATCAACTTTTGCTGAACCAAAGAAGTGTATAAATATTTATAACTTATAATTTAGCATAAACCATAATCTTTCTGAATAAAACTCATGGCTCCGGCATAAATACATTGCCCAATTCTATCATCCTGTCGTGCATTTTTTTAAACATTTCTTCTCGGGGATTTTCGGTGGGCACCGGTGGCAGATCAAGAGAAAGAGCAGGGCGGCCAAACTCCAGGAAAAAGGTTTCAAAACCAGCAGGGGATATCATCAACAATGCTTTTGCTGTATCACTAACCAGGTCAAAATGGTGCGGAATATTTTTTGGTAAGCAAACAAAATTCCCTGCTTTTGCATTAAATTTTTGGTCACCTACATAAAAATCTATTTCTCCATCAATCACATAAAACGATTCATCCTCCAGTTTATGATAATGAGGAGGAGCCATAAATCCTTTGCGGAAATAACAATGTATAAGTGAAAAGGCGCCATTGGTATCCTTTCCCGTAGCCAGGAATGAAAAGGTATGAGCAATATAGTTTATAGAATTTTCAAGAGTGGGTTGTTGAAAAACGGGCAATGCTAATGTGGTTGATGTCATAATAAAGATTTTTGTAAAACTAAGTTCACCAACCCCCGTTAGTCTATACCATTTGGTAGATTTTTATATTATCCATTCCCAATCAAGGGATTTGAGTATTGCTGTACTGCGATTGGGGACATTCATTTTGCGGTAAATGTTTAATGTATGTGTTTTAATAGTTCCTGGGGAAACAAAAAGCATATTTGCAATATCCTTATTGGGCATACCTGAAACTAATAAAAGCAAAACATCTTTTTCCCGGCTGGTAAGGGATGAAAATATTTTTTTTGAACTATGGGCCAGGTTTTCAATGTTATTCCAGTTCCATACTTTTTGGTTGCTCGCATAGGATACTGAAAGCCTGGATGAAATCTTTGTCAAAGCCAGCGTTCTTACTACAAAATTACCTACGGTTTTCAAAAGAAAAAGATGATGCGGTTGATACACATTTTTATGTATGGTTCTCACCATGATCAGCCCAACTACCTTATTGCTTAATTTCAAAGGCACATAAATGGCAGCCTTGGGATTTGAACCCGCAAGTGGAACAGGTTTATGCTGTAAGTACAGGCTGTACTCCTTATCAAAATCGTTCATAAAAATTTCCTTTTCATTCCTGATGCACCAGGAAGCCAGCCTGTTGTTATCCATAGCATCCATCGAAAAGTCTGGAATCCTTTCCCCGTTTTCAATCATCCCCTTGTAAGTAATGTTGGCTTTTTTTTCATCATAGAGGCCTACGGCAAACTGGAATGCATCCAGAAGCTGGTTTACATTCTGGTATATGGATTCTGTTATTTCTTCCAGCGTTAGTTCAGGCGTTATCAGGTCTTCCACTTCCGTTAAAATAGATAGTTGCTCTGCCCAGGGTATGCCGGTATTTTGAACTGCGCCTGTACTCCATGCTGTTAAGCATTGTTTAAAAGAACCATTTGGAGTTGATTTTTTTACTGACATAGGTGTAAGCAATAAGCTATGTAAGGTAATTTAAGCAGTCTAAAACTTTCGGCTTTATTTTTAATAATTATACCTGTAGAAATTGCATGCTGCTTCATCACACAACAATTTATGCAAAACAGGATGCTTTAGCACATCAATGTAATCCATCCATTTATTGTCTATTTTAATGTTCCTGTAAATGAGCCGGGTTCCCTGGCTATAATCTACCCAACTACTTATATGCCCGGTATATAAAGTTTGTATAGGTATGCCATTCAATTGGTGCCAGCCATAAATGGCCACATGAAATTGTTTTGAATCGGGCAATAATTTTTCACTTATAACCAAGTCTTTTTTTATGCCTGCAATTAATCCTTTACGCCCATTTCTTTGTCCTTCAATGATTAAGTGATGCTGGTACATAGTTGGGCTGCTGTCGCGGAAAGCGTACATAGGCATGGGCTCCAGCTTAATTACTGCTGAACGGTAAATATCATCTACCATTTTTTTTGTAGGCAGGAAGCAATGAAAACTATCAGCAATTTTTTGCGCAGCCATTGGGCTTATATTAATTCTTGCCCAGTTATTATTGGTGCCTGCAGATAAATAGTCGGAAGAAACAAAGAAAGTTGCATGAATTATTTTTCTGGATGCAGAATCCAGTATTTGCACATGCACCGGCAGAAATTTTTTAAGAAAAGATGGAAAATTACCATGAAGTATTTCTGCCTCAGCCAGTGAATCTCTTTGCTTCCAGTTAAAGGAAGCAGCTGTTGCATAAAATTCTCTTCCGGTTAGATGGGAAGATCGGGGAGGGGTTGTAATAGTTTTGTTGCTCAGGCATGAGCCAAAAGAAAGGATTATAAACGCATAAAAAATCAATACGATTTTATTGCTGATCATTTATTTAAATGCCGGTGATATAATGTTCCATATGCTGTATGATAAATTTTTGGTCCTCTATAATGAATTTTACCACATCCCCAATGGATACGATGCCCAACACTTTATCTTCTTCTACTATGGGTAAATGACGGATAAACCTATCGGTCATCATACGCATGCATTCATCAATAGTAAGATGGGGACCAATGGTAATAACATCTTCAGACATTACCTCTTCAATATTTGTTTGACTGGATGTTTTGCCTTTTAATACAACTTTGCGGGCATAATCCCTTTCTGTAAAAATGCCTACAAGCTTTTCATTCTCCATTACCAGCAAGGCACTCACATTTTTTTCTACCATTACCTCCAGCGCTTTATAAACTGTAGTGCCAGGACTTATGGAGATAATTGCATTTCCTTTTCCTTTACCTTTTAAAATATTACTTACTGTTCCCATAATGCATGTAGTTTAGTTTAATAAAGAATGTATATAGATAATAATGTCTTCAATTCTACTATTTTACCACAACGGTGTTTGTTTCTAATATGAGTAAACAAACATTTATAAATGCAATCCCAATTTTATTTATTTTAAATGTTATCTGGCGATTTGCAGAAATCTCAGAATAAATATAATATTTTTTTTTCAATGGTTAATTTTTAAAAGGACTCACTTGTAAGTTTCATTAAGTAAAACATATTTTTTAAAACAAGTTAAATTCCATTTAGAAAAAAAATCTTTGTTATATTTATTTATATATTAGTTTAGTTGCAATTATGCAACCTACTTTCTTATGGGTAAATACATTAAGCTTAAACGAGGACTCAACATAAAACTGGCAGGAGAAGCGAAGAAAATTTTTTCAACTGTTCCTTTGCCTGAAACATTTGCAGTAAAACCTACTGATTTTATTGATATTACTCCAAAATTAATGGTGAAGGAAGGAGACCAGGTGCAGGCGGGCACAACTTTGTTTTTTGCTAAACATAATGAAGACATCAGATTTAGCTCACCTGTGAGCGGGGAAGTGATTGAAATTGTCCGTGGCGAAAAAAGAAAATTACTGGAAATAAAAATACTGGCGGATAAAGAAATCAGTTATCTCGATTTCAATAAAGCCAACCCAGAAGACCTAAGCAGGGAAGTTATAATAGAAAAAATATTGAACAGTGGTGCATGGCCATTTATACGTCAGCGGCCATTTGGTACTATTGCCAACCCAGCTGAAGTTCCAAAATCTATTTTTATCTCGGCTTTCGATAGCAGCCCACTTGCTCCTGATTATAATTTTATTATGCAGGCTGATGAAACATCTTTTCAAACCGGCTTAAATGCTATCAGCAAACTAACTGATGGAAAACTGCACCTGAACATTGACAAGGATAAAACCATATCTACCGTTTTCAGCAATGCTAAGGGGGTTGAAATTAATACATTCTCCGGTCCACACCCTGCCGGTAATATTGGTGTACAGGTTCATCATATTGATCCCCTCTGCAAAGGTGAAACCATCTGGTATGTGAATCCACAGGATGTAGTTATTATAGGAAAATTATTTACTAAAGGCAGATTTGAAGCTACCAGGGTGCTGGCGATTACTGGCTCACAAATAGAACAGCCTCTATATTATAAAACACTTGTGGGCAGTGCTGTAAAAAAAATACTTTTGGATACCGGTATAAAAGATGGAGATCATAGAATTATCAGCGGGAACGTATTAACCGGTAAACAAATTCCGGTGGAAGGCTACTCCGGATTCTATGATGCACAAATTACGGTAATCCCTGAAGGGCATACTTTTGAATTTATGGGATGGCTAGCCCCGGGCTTTAATAAATTCAGCATGTCCCGTAGTTTTTTCTCCTGGCTTAATCCCAATAAAAAATATGACCTGGATACTAACCTGCACGGAGAAGAGCGACCATTTGTGGTAACAGGGGAGTATGAAAAAGTATTCCCAATGGATATTTACCCTGTTCAATTGCTTAAATCTATACTGGTAGAAGATTTAGACATGATGGAAAAACTTGGCATTTATGAAGTGCTGGAAGAAGATTTTGCCCTATGTGAAGTAGTTTGTACTTCTAAAATAAAATCACAGGATATAATTAGAAAGGGGCTGGAGATTATACGGAAAGAATTTAGTTGAGAAAATGTAATAACATGCTAATAGTTGAAAGTAAAAAACTATCATTATATTTAAAATTGAAGAATTAACGAAGCGATAAATGAACCCCGACCTACAGGGTAAATTTTGAACCAACAGCCCGGCTTAAAGACAAACATTGACTTTTATCATATAAATGTTTTTAATTGAAGCCACTCAGAAAATTATTAGACAAGGTAAAGCCCAACTTTGAAAAAGGCGGGAAACTGGAAAAATTCTATCCTGCCTTTAATGCTTTTGAAACTTTTCTTTTCGTCCCTGATCATACTACAGCTTCCGAAGGCGCTCATATTCGTGATGCCATAGATTTAAAACGTACCATGATACTGGTGGTGCTGTCTCTGGTTCCCTGCTTATTATTTGGTATGTGGAATGTTGGTTACCAGCATTACCATGCAATAGGCATTCCCGGGGCTTCATTAATGGATAATTTTATTTTCGGTGCCGGCAAAGTATTACCACTGGTAATCGTTTCTTATGTATCAGGCTTAACGGTTGAATTCATTTTTGCCATTATCAGGAAGCATACCATCAATGAAGGTTTCCTTGTGTCAGGCATGCTCATTCCTCTTATTATGCCGGTTGATGTACCCTTATGGATGGTAGCAGTTTCTACCATCTTTGCTGTTATCATTGGTAAGGAAGTTTTTGGTGGCACAGGAATGAATGTGTTAAATCCTGCACTTACAGCAAGGGCATTTCTTTTCTTTGCTTACCCAACAAAAATGAGTGGTAACGAAGTATGGATAAATACCAGTTTAGCAAAAGGCCAGGTTATAGTAGATGGGTTTAGTGGCGCTACGCCATTGGGTGATGCCGCAGCAGGTTTTGCAAATAAGATACCATCTACATGGGATTCTTTTATTGGGATTATACCCGGCTCTGTTGGCGAAACATCTACCATTGCCTGTTTGATAGGAGCAGCCATTTTATTAATTACAGGTATCGGCAGTTGGAGAGTTATGTTTTCTGTTTTTATTGGCGGCTATGTTATGGCGCTTATTTTCAATCTCTTTGGGTTAAACACCCTGATGCAAATCACAGCTCTTCACCACCTGGTACTGGGTGGCTTTGCGTTTGGCGCAATCTTTATGGCTACAGATCCCGTTACTGCCGCACAAACCAATACGGGGAAATATATTTATGGATTCCTTATTGGCATATTTGCCATTATGTTCAGGGTTTTTAATCCTGCCTATCCTGAGGGTATGATGCTGGCTATTTTGTTTATGAATGTAATGGCACCATTGATTGATCATTATGTGGTGGAAGCAAATATTAAAAGAAGGCTTAAAAGAGCAAAGCCAATAAAAAACTAATATGCATAAAGACAGTAATAAAGCCACATTTCTTTTTTCCTCCGGTATGGTGGTGGTTATTGCTATTATGCTTTCACTAGCTGCCATCAACCTTGGCCCTTACCAGGAAAGAAATACAAGGATAGAAAAAATGGAAAACATTTTAAGCACCGTGGCCATTGAAAGCAATCCTAAAAATGCAGAACAAGAATTTACCAAATATATTACTGAACAAGTGGTGCTCAATAACAAGGGTGAAACTGTTTCAGGTAACGTAGCAGCATTTGATATTGACCTGAAGAAAGAATTAGATAAAGCAAAAACGGGTGATGCCGATAAAGAATTGTATCCCTTGTTTATTTGTCATAAAGAAGGAAAATCCTATTACATCATTCCGTTACGTGGAAAAGGATTGTGGGGACCCATTTGGGGTTATATAGCGTTGGAAGAAGACATGAACACCGTTTATGGTGTAAGCTTTGGCCATAAAAGCGAAACCCCCGGGCTTGGCGCTGAAATAGAAACCCCTCATTTTCAACATCAGTTTACTGGCAAAAAAATTTTAGATGAGGCCGGAAATTTTGTTTCTGTAAAAGTAATTAAAGGCGGTGCTGCACCTGGCAATATGCATGGTGTAGATGCAGTATCAGGTGCAACCATAACCAGCAACGGTGTTACTGAAATGTTTAAAAGAACGCTAAGTAATTATATACCTTATTTTAAAAAGCTGAAAGGATAAAATGAGTAGGCAAACAAAATCGTTTTTTTGTAATGAACAGATAACATAAATATTGTCAATTATGAGTACAGAAATAGTTGAAGCCCCGGCACCCCAAAAGAAAGAAAAGGAACCTTTATTTTCTGCAAAGAATAAACGACTCCTGTACGACCCGCTTAATGACAGTAACCCTATAACAGTTCAGGTCCTGGGCATTTGTTCCGCACTTGCGGTTACCGTAAAAATGAAACCTTCTATTGTTATGGCGCTTGCAGTGATGGTTGTTTGTGCCTTTTCTAACCTCATCATTTCTATGATCAGGAATATTATTCCAACACGGATTCGCATCATTGTTCAATTAACTGTGGTTGCAGCAATGGTTATCCTGGTTGACCAGTTTTTAAAAGCATTTGTATATGATGTAAGCAAACAGCTTTCGGTTTTTGTAGGCTTAATTATTACCAACTGTATAATAATGGGCAGGCTGGAAGCCTTTGCCATGGCTAATAAACCCCTGCCTTCGTTTATTGATGGTATCGGCAATGGCTTAGGTTATGGCTTGATACTGGTCATTGTTTCTACTTTCAGGGAGTTGCTTGGTTCAGGCGAACTTATGGGGTTCCGCATCATACCGGAATCTGTGTATAAACTCGGATATTTTAATAACGGGCTTGTCATTATGCCCCCTATGGCACTTATCATTGTGGGCATAATCATCTGGATTCAGCGTAGCAGGAACAGGAAATTAATAGAAACCAATTAAATATTTTTTTATGGATCACATAAATATTTTCATTAAAGCGGTTTTTGTAGAAAACATGATTTTTGCTTATTTCCTGGGTATGTGTTCTTACCTGGCCATTTCTAAAACCGTAAAAAATGCAGTGGGTCTTGGGTTGGCAGTAATATTTGTACTGGGGGTATCCGTTCCGGCATGTTACCTGCTCGAAAATTATTTTCTAAAGGCAGGGGCATTGTCCTGGTTATCGCCAAGCCTGGCAACAGTTGATCTTAGTTTTTTAAGCTTCATTATGTTTATTGCTACTATCGCATCCATCGTTCAACTGGTAGAAATGGTTGTGGAAAAATATACGCCTGCTTTATATGCAAGCCTCGGTATTTTTTTACCACTGATAGCCGTAAACTGTTCAATACTTGGGGGCGCATTATTTATGCAGGAAAGAGAATATGCAACCATTAGCGAAGCCACAGTTTTTGGTGTAGGCTCTGGTGTGGGTTGGTTCCTGGCCATAGTGGCACTTTCAGCTATCAGGGAAAAAATTCGTTATTCAAATATTCCCGCTCCCTTAAGGGGCCTGGGCATTACGTTTATTTTAACCGGCCTGATGGCCATTGCTTTTATGAGTTTTATGGGCATAACATTATAAATCGCAAAGCAGATAACCGATGGTATTTTTAGCATTTGACATTACAACAATAATAAGCAGCGTGGTTGTTTTTTTAGTATTCAACCTGATGTTGGTGTATTTAATTCTTGTGGCAAAGTCGAAGCTTACGGTTTCCGGCCTGGTTAACATTAGCATAAACGGACAGGAAAATATGAAAGTAGATGCCGGCTCAAGCCTGCTTTCAACATTATCAGCAAAAAAAATATTCTTACCCTCGGCCTGCGGTGGTGGCGGAACCTGTGCCATGTGCAGGTGCCAGGTAATAAGTGGTGGCGGCGAAATATTAACCACTGAAAAAGCTTACTTCACCCGTAAAGAGCAACAGGCAAACTGGCGCCTTGGCTGCCAGGTAAAGGTGAAACAGGATATGGAAATAAAAATACCGGAAGAAATATTTGGTATAAAAAAATGGGAATGTGAAGTAATATCTAATGATAATGTAGCAACGTACATAAAAGAACTTGTAGTAAAATTGCCCGAAGGAGAATTCCTGGATTTCGAATCGGGATGCTATATACAATTAGATGTTCCTGTTTGCCTGGTTAATTTTAAAACTGACCTGTTTAAGATTGATACCCGTTTTCATGATGATTATAATAAGTTCAACATATGGGATTTAACCATGAAAAATCCTGAGCCAATTTTCCGTGCATATTCAATGGCTAATCATCCTGCAGAAGGAAATATTATCATGTTGAATATTCGCCTTGCCACGCCGCCCTTTGACCGCAATGCCGGCGGATTTATGAAGGTAAACCCAGGTATTTGTTCCTCTTATGTTTTTTCACTCAAGCCAGGCGATAAGGTAAATATCTCAGGCCCTTATGGAGATTTTCACATAAAGCCTACCAAAAAAGAAATGATATATATTGGTGGAGGAGCAGGAATGGCGCCACTTCGCTCTCATTTATTTCATCTTTTTCATACCCAAAAAGAAAAAGAACGCAAGGTGTCATTTTGGTATGGTGGACGTTCCTTAAGAGAAGTATTTTATACTGAGCATTTCACTGACATAGAAAAAGAATTTCCGAATTTTCAATACAATATCGCCTTATCTGAACCATTACCAGAAGATAGCTGGACAGGATATACAGGCTTTATTCATAATGTGCTTTTTGAAAATTACCTGAAAAATCATTCCGAGCCCGAGGAGGTGGAATATTATCTTTGCGGCCCCCCAATGATGAATGCTGCCGTGTTTAAAATGCTGGATGACCTTGGTGTACCACCAGAGAATATTGCCTTTGATGATTTTGGAGGTTAATAAATACGAGCACTTTTTAAAACCCTTATCACGTTTTTGTTTTTTTTACTAATTTAATCCAGCAATAAAAATGAGATTTCTTTTTATAAACTTTGCCTGCTATATGCTGCTGAGTTGCAGTAATAGTGGGAGCAAACTTATTAAAGTAGAAGGTAGCGCACAAGGCACCACTTATCATATCAGCTATATTGCAGAGGATAATGAAAATTATAAATCTGCTTTTGATTCGCTGTTAAGAAAAATTGATACTTCATTCTCCACTTACCTTCCTGTTTCCATTATTTCAAGGATAAATAAAAATGACAGCACGGCTGTTGCCGATAAATATTTTACAGATGTATTCAACAAGGCTATGGAAGTTTCTCAACAAACGGGTGGATTATTTGATGTTACCGTAGCGCCATTGGTAAATGCCTGGGGCTTTGGATTTACCAAAAAAGCAACAATAGACAGTGCCATGATAGATAGTCTTCGAAGACTTACAGGATATAAAATGGTCAAACTTGAATCAGGAAAAATAGTAAAAGCTATACCCGGGCTCATGCTTGATTTTAATGCAATAGGACAGGGATACTCCGTGGATGTGCTGGCTGCTTTTCTTGAGAATAAAGGGACCCATAATTACCTGGTAGAATTAGGCGGGGAATTGATAGCAAAAGGGAAGAAATATAAGGAAGAATGGACCGTAGGCATTGACCAGCCGAATGATTCTGTTATAGAAGAAAGAACCCTGCAGGCGATTATAAAATTAAACAACAGGGCGCTTTCTACTTCGGGTAATTACCGACAGTTCTATGTTGAAAACGGGCAGAAGTTTGCACATACTATTGACCCACGTACCGGCTATCCTGCCAAACAAAATATACTAAGTGCCACCGTACTGGCAAATGATTGTACAACTGCAGATGCTTATGCCACTGCATTTATGGTGATGGGATTAGATAAAGCAAAACAATTTTTGACTGAACATAAAGCACTAAATCTTGAAGTGTATTTTATCTATGATGAAAATGGTAAATGGAAAACGTTTGCTTCTGAAAGTTTGAAGGGATTAATACAGGAGTTGTAGCATTCGGGCCGCTAATAATGAACTCAACTCATTTATGCTTTGCATTTTTCTTTAGGCTTTGCTCCGCAAATACCACATGCACCGCCTTCATTTTTTAGTAGAGGATTATTGCTGCTGCAGGTGCCTGAAAATTTACCATCCTTTTTTACAAGTATTTTTATAGCAATGCCGGCAAAGGCAAAGGCTAAAAGGATGATAGCAAACAAAACAGTTGTCATAATTAAATTTACGCAATATTGCTAACATACACTGAACCATAACTGATGGTCCGGATTATTTGCTGATAAAAGAAACCAAAAGTATAAGTGTGCGACGCAACTAAGGCCTAATAGCAGCACTAATGCCGGGTTCAAAAAAAACATGAGTATTAACAAAACTAAAAATGAGTGAGATAATGCTGCAGTAAAAATGTAGCTGCACCGGCCAGGTACCCCAACAATGCAAGCCCCGCAATTTTTTTAAAATACCATAGGAAATCAATTTTTTCCATGCCCATAGCAGCCACACCTGCAGCCGAACCGATAATGAGGCAACTGCCTCCAGTACCTGCACAATATGCCAGGAAAGACCAGAAAAAATGATTAGTAGGGTAGGTAGCCATATCGTACATGCCCATGCCTGCAGCTACCAGGGGCACATTATCTACTATAGATGATAGCAAACCTATTGATATTACAATAACTTTTATGTTGCCTATCTTTTGTTCCATCAGCAATGCAAGGTCTTGTAACTGATGCGTAGATTCCAATGCAGAAATGGCAACTAATATTCCGAGAAAAAATAATACACTTGGTACATCGGCTTTTCTTAATGCCTGCATGACAGAGTATGCATCCTTATCTGCATCGTTTTTATTTTTGTGAATTAATTCTGTAAGGATCCAAAGAATACTAAGGCCGAATAACATGCCCATAAAAGGCGGAAGATGGGTAATGGTTTTAAAAAAAGGTACAAATACCAATGCCCCGATTCCCATAGTGAGGATGATCTTACGTTCGAAGGGGGTAGTCTTATCGGCCTGATCATTATCTACAATAACCGGGTTGTCAATTTTGCCTTTCATGGAAAAAGAAAGAATAATAAGCGGAAAAACCAGGCACATTAAACTGGGTAAAAACAAATGGAGTATGAGATTCCCTGAAGTCACTTGTCCGCCAATCCAAAGCATGGTTGTAGTTACATCACCTATCGGCGACCAGGCACCGCCTGCATTTGCAGCCAAAACGACCATACATACAAAAAATAATCTTGTTTGTTTATCCTTTACCAGCTTTCGTAACAGCGTAACCATTACTATTGTGGTGGTAAGATTATCGAGTACGGCAGAAAGGAAAAAAGTGATGATACTGATTATCCAAAGCAGTTTACGCTGGTCGTTAGTGGTTATTCTACTGGTGATGACATCAAAACCGTCATGTGCATCAATCAATTCAACAATCGTCATGGCACCAAGCAAAAAAAACAGGATGCTTGATATTTGTCCTAAATGCTCGTAGAGTTGTGTATTAACAAAACCTGTGTCCAGGCTGTTCATGATATATACAACCCAACAGAGAACACCGGTGAGCAATGCACTTGCAGTTTTATTTATTTTCAGCGGGTGTTCAAAGGCTATTGCTGCATATCCGAGGATAAAGATTGCGACAATGATTACGTTCATAACATTTGCTTTAGTTGGTTAGTTTTGTATTCTACCAACAATGTACAAAACTCCGGGCATAACGGTAATCATTTTTCTGCTTATTCCAGGCAATCTCATTATAACAACTGATGATGATCAGCCTTGGGTAAACTAATATTGATGTAGTTTTAAAAACTAATTTGAAATATTTTTTATGCTAAAATTTATAATAGCCTTTAGTTGTATTTTTTGTTTTGGCATATCCTGCAAAAAAGGGCCGGAAAAAATTAAACCTATAGAAGAAAAAATAACGGAATCAGTGTATGCATCCGGGGTTGTAAAAACCAGGAATCAATACCAGGTTTTTTCTGCAGTAAATGGCCTGGTAGCAAAGGTTTACGTAACTGAAGGCGATTTGGTGAAGAAAGCTGATCCACTTCTTCGGCTAAGCAATACAGCAGCTCAGGTGAATAATGCAAATGCCGGGCTTGCAGCTGAATATTCAAGTATGACGGCCAATGGGGAAAAATTAAGAGAAGGCAAAAACAATATTGATTTTGCCAAAACAAGACTCGATCTTGATGCATCGCTGCTGGAACGCCAACGCAACTTATGGGCACAGCAGATAGGAACACGCAATGAACTTGACCTTCGTGAGCTTGCCTTAAAAAATTCCAGGAATGCATATGAAGCTGCTAAACTGCGTTATATTGATCTGCAGAAACAATTGAACTTCCAAGCCAAACAATCGCAGAATAACCTGCAGTTATCAAAATCACTTTCTGCTGATTATATTATCAGGGCAGAAGTGGACGCCAAAGTGTATAGTGTACTTAAGGAAAAAGGAGAAATGGTAAATGTACAGGCTCCTGTGGCCCTGTTGGGCGATGCGCATGCTTTTTACCTTGAATTGCAGGTGGATGAATATGATATCGCAAGAGTGAAACCGGGTCAGAAAATATTCCTGAACATGGATAGCTATAAAGGACAGGTATTTGAAGCAATTGTTTTAAAAATTAATCCACTAATGAATGAGCGTTCAAAAACTTTTACTGTAGAGGCTTCGTTTATCAATGAACCCACTACGCTTTATCCTAATCTTACCTGCGAAGCCAATATTGTAATCCTGCAAAAAGAAAAGGCTTTAACCATTCCCCGCAGTTTCCTACTGGAAGGGGATTCTGTGTTGATGGAAAATAAAAAAAAGCGAAAAATAACGGTAGGATTAAAAGACTACCAGAAGCTGGAAGTGATAGATGGGTTATCTGCTAAGGATATAATTATCAAGCCCGCACCATGAATTTCAAACTAATACTTAGTATAGCCAAATCCTTGCTGCTGGCCCGCTGGAAGCAAACACTGGTGGCGGCCATTGGTGTTATGTTTAGCATTACCATGTTTATTACTCTGCTTAGTTTTATGACGGGCCTGAATAACCTGCTGGATAGTTTAATCCTTAACCGCACCCCGCATATCCGGATCTTTAATGACGTAAAACCTAATGCCCAACAACCCATTAACGGGGTTGCAGCTTATAAGGATCATTATAATTTTATTAATTCCATAAAGTCGGGAAATAGCCGCCAGGAAATTTATAATAGCGGACCCATAATGCAGGCACTTGATAAAGATGAAAGGATATTTGGCTATTCACCCAAAATAATTACACAGGTGTTTTTTAATGATGGCAGTATAGAAATAGCCGCGGTGATTAATGGCATTGATGTACTGGCAGAGAGCAGGCTTTTTCATTTTGATGATTATATTACAACCGGAACGGGCACTGACTTAAGCAAAGTGCCAAACAGTATTGTGCTGGGTAAAGGGCTCGCAGAAAAATTGCTGGCAGATCCTGGCGATATGGTTCAGGTTACTACAGCAAGAGGCGAACGTTTCCCCTTAAAAGTAGTTGGCTTTTTTCAATCGGGGTTACAGGATTTTGATAAAGTGCAGAGTTTTGCTTCCATCTCAACGGTGCAGAAACTTATGGGTAAAACCAATAACTATATAACCGATATACAGGTAAAGTTGAATGATATAAACCAGGCACCAGTCCTGTCAAAGCAATATGCCAAAATTTTCCAGGCCGATGCCGAAGATATTCAAACGGCAAATTCACAATTTGAAACAGGCAGTTTTATCCGCACACTTATTTCTTATACCGTTGGCATTACACTGTTGATAGTGGCTGGTTTTGGCATTTATAATATTTTGAACATGATGATTTATGAAAAGATGGACTCTATTGCCATCCTGAAAGCCACCGGATTTTCGGGCAGGGATGTAAAAAAAATATTTTTGGTTATAGCCATAAGCATTGGGGTTTTTGGCGGGTTATCAGGTTTGTTATTTGGTTTCGTTTTGTCATCCATCATAGATCAAATACCTTTTAATACCGCTGCATTGCCTACCATTAAAACCTATCCAATTAATTATAATCCTGTTTATTATTTTATCGGGTTCTTCTTTTCATTAATCACTACTTACCTGGCAGGTTGGTTCCCGGCACGAAAAGCCAGTAAAGTAGATCCGGTCATCATCATCAGAGGTAAATAATATGAGCGATATCATACTGGAGGCAAGAAATATTAATAAGGATTTTCATGACCCTGTAATCGTGAGGGTACTTACCGATATAAGTTTTATCATCCATAAAGGAGAGTTTGTATCCGTAACCGGTAAATCAGGATGTGGCAAAAGTACACTGCTGTATATTTTATCTACCATGGATACAGATTATGAAGGAGAATTATTGATAGACACTGTACCTATGCGGAAAAAAAAGGAAGCCCAGCTTGCCAGGATACGCAATGAAAAAATTGGGTTTGTATTCCAGTTTCATTATTTACTAAATGAATTTACCGTATTGGAAAATGTAATGCTGCCAGGCCTGAAACTAAATAAGTATAACGAAAAAGAGGTTAAAGAAAGGGCCATGGAAAAATTAAACATGCTGGGTATTAGCCAGCTTGCTTTAAAAAATGCCGGCCAGGTTTCCGGTGGGGAAAAGCAACGGGTAGCCATAGCTAGGGCAATGATTAATGATCCGCTTATTATTATGGGAGATGAGCCCACGGGCAACCTGGATAAAAAAAACAGCGAAATCGTTTTTGATATTTTTAAAAACCTTGCTGAAAAATATAACCAGACTTTATTGATTGTAACACACGATCAATCCTTTGCTGAAAGAACCCACCGGATAATTGAAATGGAAGATGGGAAGATCATTAACTGATTCTCTTTTAATAAATATTTAGTTTATACATGAATACTCTGGAAAATATTTCTGGTTTAACAACGGAGCAGATTATTATTAGCCGACAGCAACATGGCAGTAATGCAAATGAAGAAAAGGAAGGGCGTATGTTAGGGCAGGCAGAGTCACAAAACAAACATCCCTAATTCACCTGCTTAAGCCAGCCGCTAATGCTCATTCTGGCTCGGTTCGCCCTTAGTACTTCGTGTTCCATTTCATTCGCTTTAAAAAATACAGCGGTAGATGCATGGGGTTGAATTTTTTGTACAGTATCCTCCTGGTAGATCATTAATTGGCCGCCATCTTCTTCCAGCCAGTCGTCATTAAGGTAACTGATGAAGGAATATTTACGGTTACTATCGTTTTTAAATTGGTCCTTATGCCGCTTATAAAAGCTGCCTTCTTCATATACTGCATAATGAAATTCATAACCATTGATGCCGGTATAACAGGTATTGTTCAGCCGGCTGATGAAGTCCTCAGCAAGCTGTAAATATTCCTGTTCAAAAATATTATCATGGCTTTTATCCATCCAGTAAATTTTATCCGAGCGCATTTTCTGGTTGGCATCTTTATGATCATCGTTGCCAATGCCTGAAGCCTGCATCATATTGTCTTCCTGCAATTGAATGATATTTTGATATAAGCCATTGGATAAGGACTTATTTAAAAATCCTTCGGAGATGCCGATATTATCGTGGAGGTAACTATCTATAAGTAAATCAAATTTTTCCTGCATAAATATTATTGAACGTGGAAAGGTAGGTCAATTGGTGGCGTGAATAGGATAATTAATGTAAGGTACAGGAATGGTAGAATACGTTAAAGAAGGTATGAATATGATAAATAGAAGAAAGGATGGTAATAGATGAAGAGTTGAAAATTTTAATTCCCGGTCTAAAAAAATGTAACCTCTGGTTGATATAAATCATGTAGCTTCTTAATCCTATTTTCAATAACCTTTGCAAAAGGATAGTATAATGATTATGGACAATAGCTTTTTTGCTTACCTGCAGCAAATGGAAATGATCGCTTTTTTTTCCGGCTATCCTTTGCTTTATGCAGTCATACATTCAATTGCAGGAAAAGATCCATTAAAAAATACTTTTGCAACAAGGTTAAAAACATTGTTACCGTTTGCTTATGCATTAATTGGCACTTTATACCTGGGGCTGCAATTGAAAAATCTTTATCCTGGTTATACTATAGAAAACATACAACATTCTATACATCTCCCTTTTTTAGTTTTATGGGCGTTGATCTCATTATTATTCTGGATTCCTGCTATTAGTAAAATAAAATTGTTTAGCCTGTTGCACAGCCTGGTATTTTTCTTTTTTGTATTAAGAGATCTTTTTTTACAGCTATCCTCTTCAGCAGCAGATAAAAATATACTAAATACTGATATGAGAATATATTCGATGAGTCTTCTCTTAAACCTTACTGCTCTTGCTGTTATATTGTTGTTTTATGTTCTTGTAAAACAATATAAATCCCGCTCAAATAATTGATTCTTTCCAACTATTCTTTTTTTAATTACACGGATTATAAATTTTAATTGCTGAATTGCATGAATGGAAGTAATGATTAAAATCATTTCATAACTGACAACCGTCATATAATGCATAAATATGCGTGCCTACGTTTGCAGAGTTAAAAATTAGTTAATCAAAACAAATTAAAAATTATATTTTATGAAACTGTTTAATAATAAAACACTGATGTTCCTGCTGCTAATCATAACCGCATCAGGATATGTAGTTAGCTGTAAGCACGATGATCAATTGCTTCCACCACCCGCCGCTACTGGTACAACTATTACACGGGGCACTGCAATACATCTTGCAGGTGTTACAGTAGGGGATACTACAACATGGAAAGTAGATAAAGCTCACTCCAGTGTACTTTGGTCAACCAATTATGTAGGAGCCGCTGGGTTACTTACCGGCAGGTTTAACCAGTTTGGCGTACATGATGTTACTGATGCCAAAATGATAAATTATGTAACCACAGGCCAGCCATTGGTTGATACTTCATGGGCATTTTATGAAAACGAACCCTCAAAAACCTATTTCAATGGTTATGTGCAAATAAACACTTCTAATACAGGAGAGCCGGGCCGTGATGCAGGTTGCAATGTTTCAGGAATGGGTACTACAGCAATTGTAGTTGGTACACAAAATCTTACAGTTTCTAATCTAGCAAAAATAAAATCAACAGAAGTAAAATTTGATCCATTAAGCAATGAATATATCGTGACACTTACCCTTACCTGGGGTGGCAAGCTTGCTGCACCTATCAGCAAAACAGTTGTAGGTAAATTAAAATATATTCCTAAAGCAAAAGCATCTACAGGTACTTATAGTGTATTCGGCCTTCAATTAAAATTCCAGTTCAACTGTCGGGATTTTGGAATTACCAGCACAAGCATTTCCGACAAAATAGACATGGAAGTAAACATTAACCTAAACAATAAATAATCACCTAAAAAGCATTATAATGAAACGACTAATAATATATGCAGGTGTCCTCTTTATGAGTTGCATGGGTTTAATGGGATGTTACAAAGATGTGATATTGCCAGATGCTGCAGTAGATCCTGATGGACCACCACAGGCAGTAAGTTTTAAAAATGATATAGCACCAATGCTAAATACAAAGTGTGCCATATCAGGATGCCATGTAACAGGAGCACACAAACCTTACCTGATGGCAACATCTTCTTACCTGGAAATTGTAAATGGTGGCTTTGTGAATACCATAGTGCCAAAAGAAAGTATTTTATATCAAAAAATCTATGGTGAAATGAAAGAGTATATACCATCTGCAACCGACAGGCAAAAGATATATGACTGGATAAGACTTGGCGCTCTCAATAATTAAGTGATCTTAAAAAACTAATAAAATGAAACTTAAAATAATATTTACATCGCAACTGGTTTTAAGGTCTGTTTGCTTAGCCTTCTGCCTGGTGCTTTTGCAACCCACACTGATAGCACAGGATAGTACAGCGGTTACTGAAGAAACAACCCCGGCTCCCAAAAAGCTAAAACCGGTAAAAAATACATTTGAAAGTGTATGGATAATAGACAACCAAACTATATTGGTTCCGGTAAAGGGTACATTTGAAATGGATATCATGCACAGGTTTGGTACCGTTAAAAAAGGATATGAAGATTTCTGGGGCTTCTTTGCACCATCTAATATCCGCCTGGGATTTAGCTATGTACCCATCAATAAATTA
>JBDSYV010000119.1:0-2769 GCA_040110925.1 Ferruginibacter sp.
TTAATGAGTTGGAAAATTATATAAAAATAAATAAGCACTTACCCAATATTCCATCTGCTGAAGAAATAAAAAATGAAGGTATGGATATCGCCGCAATGAATGCAAAACTGCTGGAGAAAATTGAAGAACTGCATTTATACATTTTACAACAGCAAAAACAAATAGAATTGCAAGAGAAGAATTTTGGTTCTCAGCAAAAGCAAATTGATGAACTGAAGACGGCAGTCCGCAAATAAACATTGCTTAAATTTCTGCTTTAGAACTTTCAATAACAAAATACCTGGCTTATTCCATTCATATGTTAATGTGAATTATTTACTAAAGCCTGAATTCGTTTAAACTTATCGCCGGGCGAATATTCATATGCTGGAGAAATATATTATAAAGCATAAGAAATATTAAAATGAAAAAAATTTTCACCTACTTCATGCTGCTATCATTAGGCAGTGCCTCCATTCTAAGTTGTAGTTCAAGTAAAAAATCTTCAACCGGTGTATTGGGCGATACCAATGTGGCCGGCACAGTTGTTAAAGCCGTGGCAACGGTGGTGGGCCTTATACTGCTATCCAAACTGTTAAAGTCTGTATTGGGCACTATTGGCAGCAGCACAGCTTTTGCCAGCTTATCGCAAAACACGCAGTTTAAGTCAGGCTTCAATGAAGATACCAAACTCAGTTCTTTTGCGCAAAATGATTTAATGAAAACAGCCTTACAGGTGCTTGTGGCCGAGCGTTACAAGATTCCGCTTACAACGGTTGTAAACAACTACAGCAGTTTACAGACTGCTGGTGATCTTGCAACATTTATCGGCAAAAACGCAGACGCAAAAATATTAACTGAAATTAATAAGTAATAATGATTAAGGGCTAAAGCAGGGGCTAAAATAAAATTGCTATAGGTAACAAAGGAGATTCAGGTTAAGGAAGAAGAAGCGATTAAAATTCATAATCATCAAGGCTGATGCTGAAAACAATAACCATTACCAATTGAAGTCCTGTGCCTGCACCTGTTGCCAGCCTTCGTCATGCCTTTGCACTGCACCGTAGCAGAAGTTCCGCTTGTACTTTTTTGAGATTGTACTAAGGGTATGAAAGATGGGTTACAGATTTTACAAGGCGTTAAACCAAGATGTGCAGCCTGGTTCAATGAAATTCCTTCCGAAACATTTTTTACCATCCTGCAATTTGCAAGATGATATCTGTTGCCGGAAGGGGTTTTATAAACATCCTGCGCATGCAGTATTCCCGGAAGGCATATGCATATTAGAATACTGCTTATTAAAATTCTAAAAGTTTTCAATTCTATTTTAATTATTTAAAATGCCACCGGGCACCTTACCTTTTCACTTGAACTGTTGCGCATATTTAAAAAACTACGGTACGATAAAGTTGCTTCAA
Source organism: Ferruginibacter sp. (assembly GCA_040110925.1). Taxonomy (GTDB): domain Bacteria; phylum Bacteroidota; class Bacteroidia; order Chitinophagales; family Chitinophagaceae; genus Ferruginibacter. The sequence goes on from JBDSYV010000119.1 coordinate 1,398, forward strand.
ATCCGCCCCGCATCTGTGATGCAGCTTTTAGTTTGCTGATGTTTACATCGTATGTGAAGCCAATACCAATCTTATAATAATCCAGTTTGATGACCGGAATGATAGCATCATTCCATCTTAAAAAACTGCCCGCAGAGATACTTATGCTCATATCCTCTTCTTCCTGCAACAGGTCGTGCCTGTACATAAAGCCGCCCTGTGCCTGCTTGTTGCCGCCCTGCTGAAATACATCTGCATATAAAATCAGTTTATCGTAATCACTCACCGGGGCTGCAAGGCCAATATTAATAACCGTTTTATTATTCAGCCGCACATCATTTTTATAACTGAAAGCTACTTTTGGTTTTGTAAAATGATAATAAGCTGCGCCAAGATAAAACTGTATATCATTTGCAAATGATGTACTGTACAACATACCCACCGAGCAATCGTAATAAGTTACATTGGTATTGGTAAATGTTTGATTGGTTGGATTGGTACTGCTGTAGGCGCCATTCACAAACTGGTCGTCAAACTTCAGTTGGGTAGGGTCAAAGCGCTGCTGCACTGCACCACCAATAAAACCGAGAGAAATATAAGAGTCGTTATCCTCATTAATTGATTTGTGAAAGGTGAGTACGGGAAGAAACTGTGTTTTTCCAAGTTTGGAATCTCCTGCCTGGTCGTTTGTGATTTGTACACCAAGGGCCAGGTAATCGTTGTTGTTTTGCGAAACACCGAATTTCATTTCTGCGCCAAGAGCCTGGGTTTTAAAAGGTACACCGCTCACACTTGCCCATTGGCTGCGCCATGCGCTGGTGATACGCACATCGCCTTTGTAGAGGCCTGCCAGGGCCGGGTTTCGAAGCAGCGGCAATTCGTAAAACTGTGAAAAATTGATATCCTGTGCATGTGCCATTGAAAAGGAAAAAATCAAAACAGCAGTAAAAAATATTTTGCGTATCATAGGTTGTTATTATTTGATGATGGATACATTTCCTTTGTAAATAAATGGCGTTCCATTTTCACATACTACTTCAGCGGTATAAACAAATACATCCGGCGGACCCCAAATCCCTTTTATTTTTCCATTCCATCCATACGCAGGATTATTAGGCGGGAAATCACTTTTCTCAAACACCACTTCGCCCCAGCGGTTGAAAATGCGGAATGATTTAACTGATACAATGCCCTTTCCGCGTACCATCAGGATATCATTTATGCCATCTCCATCGGGCGTAAATGCATTAGGAATATATACCTGCGAGTCCTCGCAGAATGTTTTTATGTTAATCGTATCGGTTCCAGTGCAACCATAATTATTGGTCACTTTTACGATGTAGGTGATTTCTTTTTTTATTGTTGCAATAGGCAGCGGACAACTTATACAACT
>JBDSYV010000120.1:0-4721 GCA_040110925.1 Ferruginibacter sp.
AAAAATAATTAATAAACATAAAAAGTAAAGCCATGAACAACAAAACAAATGAACAAACATTGAAGCCTGCATTTATCCCCTCTCCTGGAGTGGGTCAGGGGGAGGACATCAAACAAATGGTAAGAGAAAAGTATGCAAGTATTGCAGATCAATCTACCAAACAAAACCTTGCCTCCTGTTGCGGCGCTACGTCATCTTGTGGCGGTGATGAAGTATATAATATTATGGCAGACGACTACTCTAAACTGGAAGGCTATAACCCTGATGCTGACCTTGGACTTGGCTGTGGCCTGCCAACTGAGTTTGCAAAAATTAACGAAGGCGACACAGTGATAGACCTGGGCAGTGGTGCAGGTAACGATTGCTTTGTTGCCAGAAAACTCACTGGGGAAAAGGGGAAAGTAATCGGCATTGATTTTACAGAGCAGATGATTGCAAAGGCAAGGCTGAATGCAGAGAAACTAGGAATGAATAATGTGGAATTCAGGCAGGGCGACATTGATGATATGCCCGTGGGTACAGATATTGCAGATGTGGTGGTGAGCAATTGTGTTTTAAATCTTGTGCCGGATAAACCAAAAGTCTTTGCAGAAATTTTCAGGGTGCTAAAACCTCGTGGCCATTTTTCCATTTCTGATATAGTGCTTGAAGGTGCATTGCCAGCCAAATGGAAAGAAGTTGCAGAACTATATGCCGGCTGTGTTTCTGGTGCTGTACAAAAAAAAGATTATTTAAAAATGATAGAAACAGCCGGATTTAAAAATATTATTGTGCAGAAGGATAAACCTATTCATATTCCAGATGAAATTTTGTCCAATTATTTATCTGCAGAAGAAGTTAATGCCTATAAAACAGGCAACACAAAAATTACAAGCATTACTGTGTATGCAGAAAAACCAGGATTAGAAGAAAAGAATTGCTGCCTTCCTGGAAGCGGCTGCTGCTGACCTCACCCCGATCCTCTAAATCCCTAGCAATCGGGAGAGATGAGAAGTAAAATATATTCTTCACAATTAAAAAGTAAAGCCATGAACATGAACAACAATTCAAATGCCTGCTGCGAAAGCGGCAGCATTTGCTGTGGCAGCGACTGGGGTTGCTGTTAAGAACCATGCCGCCGGATTCATTTGAATCCGGCAGTTTTTTATTTTTATTTTATTTTATGGAAATCATTGAAATGCTTCCTGTTCATTGGAAAGAAGTAAAGAAGATTTATGCGGTTTCAGAATCATTGGCCTGAGGGAAAGGATTGTACAAATGAATGGATCCTGGAGAGATACATTGTTATTGGAAAAAAGAAGCAAAGCAGATATATTTAATCCATGATAAAAAAATACATAGCAGAATTTATTGCTACGTTTGCTCTTGTATTCTGTGGAACCGGGGCAGTTACTATCAATGAAATTACCAATGGTTCAATTTCTCATATTGGGGTAGCAATTTGTTTTGGTCTAATTGTCATGATAATGATTCATGTGATGGGCGATATATCCGGCGCACACATGAACCCCGCAGTTACGCTTGTATTTGCTTTCAATAAAAATTTCCCATGGATGCAAGTGCCAGGTTATTTTGTAAGCCAACTGGCCGGAGGGTTTGCTGCTAGTTTTCTTTTACAATATTTATTTCCATCTTCTTATTTCCTTGGAGCAACTATTCCTTCGGGTCCTGTTATACAATCTTTTGTGCTCGAAATTGTGTTGGCATTTTTCCTTATGCTGGTAATATTAAGGGTGGCCACAGGAAGCAAAGAACAAGGGTTAATGGCAGGCATAACTATTGGATCTGTTGTATTGCTGGAAGCCATGTTTGCAGGACCCATCAGTGGTGCATCCATGAATCCTGTCCGTTCATTGGCGCCAGCTTTTATATCCGGGCAACTACAACATATATGGATTTACCTGACGGCTCCATTTGTGGGAATGTTGATGGCTATTCCTTTCCATCATTTATTAAAAAAATAAAAATGAAGAAAATTCTTTTTGTTTGTATAGAGAACAGCAACCGCAGCCAGATGAGCCAGGCCTTTGCCAATATTCATGGCGGTGAAACTGTAGAAGCCTATAGTGCAGGAAGCAGGCCGAGTGGCATTGTAAATCCTAAAGCTATTGCCGCAATGAAAGAGCTGGGTTATGATTTGAGTAAGCATGATAGCAAAAGTCTTGATGAAGTAAAACAATATGCACCTTTTGATGTGGTGGTCACAATGGGTTGTGGAGATGCCTGTCCATGGATGCCAGCAAAGCAATTTATTGACTGGCAAATTCCTGATCCCAAAAATATGGAGCCGCAACAGTTTAATGAAGTAAGAGATTTGATTGGAGTAAAAGTAAAAGCGCTACTCTCATCATTATAAAAAACTTAATATAAAAGATTTTTGAATCCTTGTTACTTGCAGTTACCATTTCCACCTGGGCATACTCTCAGTTATTTATTATAAACAATAATTACCTTCTCTTACCCGGATTATACTCTAAAAGCTCTGCAGGAACAATAGGATTGATTTTAAGAGAATTGATAAAGTAACGCACATCCTGTGCAGAAAGATATTTCCCTCAAAGCAATACATAATATTATTTAGAGTTATATTGTTGAATAAAGTATGGAGATTACCTCCATTTACCAAAACAACTATTCATGAAAAAACTCTTCATTCTGCTTTTGCTGGCAGTTTCATATGCCAATATTTACAGCCAGCAGCAACAAATAAAAATTGTAAGCTTTACTGTAAAAAATAAATTACCTGCTGTTGTAGATACCTGGAATGCTATGCCCGGCGCATTGATGTTGGTAGCTCAAAAACCACCTGCGATAAGGATTGAAGGCTTAAACCTGGTGGTGCAGGTAAGAGCAAATGGTGCCATTATTTGTGGCAATAATGCCGCTACTGGAATGCCAGTAGATGATTTTACCACCCGCAGTTTTTCAGCATCAGAACTTATAGGAATGCTCTCCGGATGCCATGATTTAAAAGATGGCAACTACAGTATTTGTGCACAGTTTTTTAATAGGGAAAAAAGATCAGTAAGCGATGAAGTGTGCAGGGAGTTTATGGTTGAAACCCCCAGGGCCACAGAGTATGCACCTCCTACATTAATTTCTCCTGCAAATGGTTTTTCCTTTTCATCAAAGGATATGCAGAAGCCTGTTATATTCAGATGGACACCGGTTGTGCCTAAACCAAAGGAGCCAGTAACCTATCGCTTAAAAGTGTGGCAGTTGATGCAGGGACAAAGTGGAATGCAGGCGATGAAATCTAATACGCCTGTAGTTACAAAGGACGTGGATAATCTTACGCAGGCTGTAATAAACAATTTATATACCGGCCCATGCAAGCCGCCGTATCTCTGCGATTTTATTTGGAATGTGCAGGCATTAGACCGCCAGGGAAATCCAATCGGGAATAACAATGGAACAAGTGAACCTTTTGCATTTAGTATAATGGGTAATTATGGCATCACTATTCAAACACTAAAAGTAGAATGTGCAAAGGGAAATAGTTACGGCTTCACCGTAAATGTTGGTAATCCAAACCCCAGCATTGCCATCTTTGATAAATTAGAAGTAGTGGTTGTGAATGGTGTTACAATTACTCCCATAAATATTAGCCCTACAGTTCCAGCAATCGGTTCTACCATTCCTGCCAATGGTAATATAAATGTGTCTGGATCTTTTACCTATGGTTCGCCCATCATAACAGTTTGCCTGAAAGCTTACATAAAAGAACAGGCAAATCCTTTATTGAATACAGCAAGTAGCTATACCTGCGATACACTTCATTGTGCATGCGACCCTTGTAAAACATTGGGGGTTACCATAAAGGATGATAAACTTACAACCACTGCAAGTACCAGCGGGCAAATATTATTATCTGGTTTATTGAGCGGATTAAATCCGGCCATTGTTAAAAAAATAACCATGGAACTGGTCTATTATAACATTGAACAAACCGGGGACAGCAATTGTGTTAAGTGTGCAGAGAACAGGGAATGGGGGAATTTTATTAAACCATCAAGCACATATTTTTCAGGATTTAGTCCTGGTATTTTAAACGGGATAAATTTCGGCAGGGAATGGACATGGCTTACAACGGTGCAAAAGGATTGTGATGATCATGGGGGCGGTCATAATAATGGAGATGCTGGGGTTGGCCATGGAAATTTAAAAGCGGGTGCAGCCTATTGTGCAACATGTGGTACCAGCAATGTACCCTTTAATCCAAATGTGAAAGATGCAAAAATGGCAAATGGTGTTCCGGTAATAATTATTGATCCTGTACCGCTTCCAAAACAAAATAGTTTTTCAATACCAATAGCCGTACCGCCGGGAAGCAGTTTGAAATGCTGTGGCGATAAAATAAAAATTTGCATCCGGTTTACCATCTGGGATTTCTGTTGCCATGCATGTGATGTAGTAAAATGTTATGAAATAGAACGTAAGGCTCAATAAAAATCCTAAAAGCATTAAAAAAAATATTATGCAACAAATCACAAAATATTTAAAAGCTTTCCTCATCATTATAGCCATTGCATTTTGCAATAAGACTATTGCGCAGGTAAATGGGTTTACCATTACTGACCCTACATTTCCGGTGGCACATAACCTGGGCACTACATTTCCCATAAATGTTTCCTTTAACTGGACCAACACTACGACAAGCGCTACTGTAAAAATTAATTATAACCCTGCATTGGTAAGTTATGATGCCAGTTGTGCGGTAT
>JBDSYV010000121.1:0-4691 GCA_040110925.1 Ferruginibacter sp.
CATCAGTAGTTTGCACCTGGAACCTGTGAAGACCTGTATTAGTAATGGTAACCGTTCCTCCTACCAGGCCAGTATTACCTGTACTGAGAATAATCACCACGCTTCCATCTGCAAGGGGACTGTTCAATGTAAGGCTTGAACCCGCAGCTATTTCCAAATCAGGAGCAGCAGTGCCATCACCTGCAATAGTAAGTGTACCGGTACCGGTGGCAGCAGTTGGTCTTTGCACTACTACGGTTGCATTATTTTGTATCCTTAGCTGACCGATAGTGTTTGTAGTCATTGTTGTTGTAACCGTTCCTATTGTAGGAATAGTTCCACCTACATTGCTGCCATCAAATATTAAAACATCATCAGCAAGTGCACCCAAAACTGAACGAGAATCGCCAAGGCCATCTAACTGCGTATTCCAATTTGTAGTGGCGGTGAAACTTGTCGCTGCAGTTCCGCCAATCCAGTAATAGGTTTGGCCTGCTACTACTGCTCCTTCGGTTATGGAAATATCCGAAAAACGAATAGACTCATCCCTCAGATCGGCAGCACTGTTAAGGCTACGGTAAATGCCCCATTTGGGCCTGATGAAAGTATTATCCGGCCTGATAGTTAAAATACTATTGTTACTATATGAAAACAAACTGGCGCCATCACTTACCCTTCTTAGTGTAACTGCATATTTACCATTTGTACCCACTGTGACAACTTCCGTTGCTTCCACCCAAATATTTTCAATTGATGATAATGGTACGTTACCAAGTTGTGTTGCATTGTTATGTATAAATTCCAGGCGATTTGGCGTAGCTTTTCTTGCTGTAAAAGTGATGATAGGATCATCATCTGTACCACCTACTGCTTTTATCTGGTGCAGGTGGGAGAAATTTGGGGAAGGTTGAAAGCCTGCTGGGATTTTAAAACGCCATTTGTAGGTAATGGTTTCACCAGTAGTGCCAATCAGATTTGGAGGAGATTGATCATAGGTTTTAATTTCCACTCGCTGGCGATCAAAATTGATACAGCGATCATTATCTTCCGCTACATGCGAATAAAATTCAAAAACATATTTATTTAAACCTGCGTCAAATATTTCCGCTATATGTCTTCCAAAACTGCCATGCACGCACTCCGGGTTTTCTACAGCATTATAACCTGGCGCTAATACACTATTGATTAATTCGTAGGTATTTCCCGGTCCATCTGCGTTAAGTGTAACACCCTGTGAACGGGATAATACAGGAGTTGCCGTAAAAATTAAAATAAAAAAAGACAGGATGATTATTATGTATTTGTTTTTCATTTGAAATTATTTAAACTGAATATGAATGAAATGATTGCTTTATTTACTTCGCTATTTTTTTCTTTTTCAAACTTGCCATGAAGGCCGCCCGTCACCGTTATGAATTCCGTTGGTACACCAGCCGCAACCAATTTTTTATGCAGGTCAACCGATTGCTGGTAAGGTACCGTGGGGTCTGCATCGCCATGTACAATAAATACCGGCGGACTGTTTTTTGTTATATAATTTATTGGCGAAACTGATGCTGCAAATTTTTGATCATTAGCATATACTCCTAACCAACGTGTGGCAGATTTGCTGGTTAAGTTGCTTCCATATCCCCAGTCCCATACATCAGTGATACCGTATTTGTCTATGATTGCAGCTACTTTAATATCTTCCACACCGGGACAATTACCATCAAAACGATGATCGTTTCCGAGTAAGCCTCCCATTAAAGCAAGGTGACCACCAGAACTTCCGCCCATGATCACAATTTTATTTACATCAATGTTTAGCTCTTTCGCATTTTTGATTAAGTATATCAATGCACAGCGTGTGTCTTCAATTGCTGCAGGTGCTGTAGCCTGTGGCGTCATTCTATATTCTATATTAGCTACTGCAAAACCTTTTTTGAAAAAACTACTATAACCGGTTTGTGATTCTTTTACTCCATGGTTCCAGCCACCACCATGTATATTTATAACTATGGGTGTAGGGCCTTTTTCTTTTGATGGCAGGTAGATATCCATCTTGCCTTCCCAGTCTTTTACTTTGGTATAAACCACATTGAGTTGAGAAGTAAAGCCAACAGGATATTCAACCGGTTTATAAGCAACAGGAGATTCAGATTCATTATCCTGCGCAAATACTAAACTAACAAAGCAGAACGATAGCAAAAAGCAATTCAGTTTTTTCATATTTAGATTTTAAGCCAATGATTAATACCCTGGATTTTGAGGAATTACAATTTGCGTGTTAGTATCTATTTCATATTGTGGTATGGGTAATAGCAAATGTTCTGCAGTTACATTAGCCTGAAGCTGGGCCAGTGTAGGCGTAGGAGCTAAATATTTACTATAATGTACTGCATACATATGTGCAAAATGTTCCTTCATTGTTTGCTGTGCAGTGATGGTTGTCATGGTTGTGTTGTAGCGAACAAGATCATACCAGCGCTGATTTTCAAAAGCAAATTCATATCTCCTTTCATCAGACAATGCTTTTTCAAAACTGGCAACAGAATTTACTGTACCCGGTAAAGGCCCAAGTCCTGTTCTCACCCTTACCTGGTTTATCAATGCGATGCTTGCAGGTGAATATCCCTGTGCTTCAGCGAGCATGAGTAAAACATCTGCATACCTGATGACTGGCCAGTCTGCTTCGCCATCATTTGTAATTACAACTGGGTTAAGGTATTTTTTTACATACAAGTTTGCTGCGGTTCCTACACCATAACTGGAAATGTTTACTGGACGTCTTGCATCACCCATCAGCAATGTATCCAGTTCAGTCGTAGGTGTATTCCATCCTAATCCCGAACCGCTTATAATTGCAGACCCACTATTCAGCGGCCCAAAATCGTTACCAAAACTGGAACCCTGGCCAATACCGCCAGACTTGTACCGTACGGTAAATAATATTTCTGAATTCAACTCATTGGCTATTGAAAAAACAGCTGCATAAGTGGATTGTAACGAATAGCCACTGTTTGTAATTACATCCTGTAATAAGCTGGCAGCTTCTGCTTTTTGGTTTTGTGTAAGGTAAACTTTAGCAAGTAATGCCTTTGCCGCCCATGCATTTGCCCTCCCCTTATCCAGTTCTGATACCTGGCCGTAAGGATCGCTTTTAGTATTTGCAATTGCAAATTTTAAATCATTTTCTATAAGCTTATATATTTCTGCAACTGATGAACGGTTAATGGTTTTAGCTTCAGTTGGCGAAACAGGTTTGTGAAGTAAAAACACTCCTCCAAATAAGCGTACGAGATTAAAATATTGTACAGAGCGAATAAACATTGCCTCACCGGCTAATTGCTTTCGGTCAACTTCTGATACAGGGAATGATATTGCTTCTAAAGTTGTGCTTCCTGTTGATGGCGAATATACCACACCCAGCTTTTGCAATACGATATTGCAATTCCTGATATCATTATATGCATCAAGCCAATAGTTATAAATCGCATTATGAGTTGTAGCTGGTGCAAACTGGTCCAGATCACTCAGGTCGCGGTTAAATGTATTCGTACTCCCGGTTACACCTTGCAATGAATTATCAGATCGTAATTCCGACATCTGCCACTCACGATACAAGGGGTTACGCATACCATTATAGCATGCAAGCACGCCTGCATTTACTTCGGCATAACTGGTATAATAGGTAGCAGTATTCAGGTTAGACTCCGGGTACAGGTCTATAGCTTTTTTACATGAACAAAAGGCCAATCCTGTTATGAATAAAATGATTTTTACTTGTTTCATATTGATAAATTAGCAGTTTAAAAATTTAAGTCTATACCAAACTGGTAGGTTTTAGGAATTGGGAAACTACCCCGCTGGTATCCATCTATCAAAGGCGAAGTATAATCACCTGAAGTAAATCTTGCTTCAGGGTTTATGCCGCGATAGTTTTTTGCAGAATGGAAAAACAGGTTCTGTGCAGAAATATAAAATCGAAGTGAATTCAATTTTGCCCGTTTGATCCATTTATCTCCGACTGTAATACCTAAAAGAATTTCACGAAATGCATAATAAGATGCATCCTCAACCACATAGTCTGTCAGCATCCAGTTAAAGCCAACGGTGGAATATGGTGTTTTGCCATCCCCTGGAAACATAGGACTAAGCCACCTGTTTTGGTTATAATTTTTATTATATCGTTTGGTTTCATTGTAGTTAGGATCGCCATTTATAAGACTTCCTCCTTGTACACCCTGGAATTGAAAACTTAGGTCGAAGTTTTTTAATTTAAAACTATTGGTTATGCCCCAGGTAAAATCAGGATAAGGGTTACCAATAACTGTACGATCATTTGCATCTATTTTACCATTTCCATCATAATCTACCAGTTTTAGGCCGCCTGCAACAAATACGCCTGGAAGGGAACTTGTAAGGCCGGCAGCCTGTGCTGCAGTTATATCAGCCTGCGAAAGCCACACGCCATCAGTTTTATATCCATAAAACTGTATCAATTGACTTCCGGGCCTGTTTAAATAAAGTTCTGTTCGCTCTCCCTGGTTTAATAAAAATTTTTCGCCGCCAAGTTCAGTAATGCTATTTTTTGTGTGAGCTATATTAGCTGATGTACTCCAGGTAAAATCTTTCTTCCTGATGTTATTTGTATTTAGTTCCAGCTCAATTCCATTGTTCTTCATACTGCCCACATTGTTTATGGTGGATGATGCACCACTAAAAGCCAT
>JBDSYV010000122.1:0-4309 GCA_040110925.1 Ferruginibacter sp.
CACCAAGTGTCCTGCCATGAAAATTAGAGGCACAAGCAATAATCTTTGCTTTGTTTGCAGGAATGCCTTTTATCATGTAACCCCATTTACGGCTAAGCTTTAAAGCTGTCTCCACTGCTTCTACACCTGTGTTCATGGGAAGCACTTTATCATAGCCAAAATAGCTGGTAATATATTGTTCATATTTGCCCAGCATATTATTATGAAATGCCCTTGAGGTAAGTGTGAGTTCCTGTGACTGCGTGGTAAGCGCTTCAATGATTGCCGGGTGGCAGTGGCCCTGGTTTACGGCAGAGTATCCACTAAGGAAATCGTAATATTTTTTATCGTTAATGTCCCATACAAATACTCCTTTTCCTTTTTTTAATACAACAGGAAGCGGGTGATAATTGTGAGCACCATGTTTCTCTTCAAGTTCTAAATAATAGGATGTATCAGATGATATATTGATTGTACTGTTCATAAATGATTAATTAAAATAAATAGGCAAAATGATGACTTCACTTCCGTTGGAAGTAGTGCGGATACTTATCCTCGATGATTAAGTAAATCGAGATTTGCAGAAAGAAATTGCTGTATGGTGTTAATTGAGCTGATAAGCAAAACTAAATTTTTAAATCCACTTATAAAAGTAATCTGCAGGGAAATTAAATACAGGGTGGGAATCTTTTTTGAAAATGCCATATAATGTACTGCCGCTACCGCTCATTGAAGCATATATAGCACCTGATTTGTATAAGTTATTTTTTATTTCTGCCAGAATGGGGTATCTAGGGAAAATTGTTTTTTCAAAATCATTACTGATGATGTTTTTCCAATCTGTAACCGGCAGGTTCATTGCCGATTTTATATCAACAGGATTTTTATTCGGTTTGATTTCTTTAAATGCTATTGCCGTATTAATATGAATTGCCGGGTAAACCAATAATATTTTAAAGGCAGATAAATCCAGGGAAACTGGTGACAGCATTTCTCCGCGGCCTTCGGCAAAGCAGGGAAGGTTTTGAGTAAAAAATACACAATCGCTTCCTAATGTTTCCGCGATATTGGAAATTTCATCCTCCGACAAACCAGCATAAAATTTCTCATTCAGCAATTTCAAAACAAAGGCTGCATCGGCAGAACCTCCACCCAGGCCAGCTCCTATAGGAATTGCTTTGTGAAGATGCATGTGAATTTCAGGAAGCTGTTTGCATTTTGCTTTAAATGCTTCATATGCCTTAACACAAATATTTTTTGTTGCAGGAGCTGTTATGGGTAAACCAGACGACCTAAAAGAGAAATGATAATTTCCAGGAGAGGCTTCAATTATTTCCAGTACATCATAGACTGCAAGAGGATAAAAAACAGTTTGAATATTGTGATAACCATCTGGCCGCTTACCTAAAACCTGCAAGCCGATATTTATTTTACAATGCGGAAATACAACCATCGGGTTATTTTTTCCTGGCTTTTATTTCATCACGGATAGCAATAGCTTTAATATAATCTTCATGTTCCAAAACTTCTGTGAGCAGGGTTTCCAGTTCCTGGAGGCTCATGGTTTTCAGGTTATCACTGCCCCCAGTTTCTGAAGTTACCGGTGAACTGGTAGCTGATTTTTTATTATCGTCTTCCATTAATACTCCGGCCTGGTTCAATATATTTTCAAATGTATAGATGGGGCAACCAAAACGAACTGCTAATGCAAGAGCATCACTTGTTCTGGAATCAATTTCTACGGTATCGTTTGCAGAACTGCAAATCAATTTTGAAAAAAAGATACCTTCCTGCAGGTCGTTGATGATGATTTCATGTAGTTCAACATTGAAAGCCATCATAAAATTTTTCATCAGGTCGTGAGTGAGTGGGCGGCTTGGGCTCATTCGTTCAAGTGCTACTGCTATGGCCTGGGCTTCAAACCCACCAATAACAATTGGCAGCCGTCGCAAACCATTTATTTCTCCAAGCACCACTGCATAAGAATGCGTTTGTGTAATGCTATGTGATAATGCTACAATTTCCAGTTCTATTTTTTTCATCAGGCCACTCAATTTTTTTACAAATATAAAAATAAGCCTTTCAATTTAGTTGAAAGGCTCATTTTTAATATAATCAATTACATATTATGCAACGCCCTTCAACTTCTTTACGGCATCAATGATCTTAGGCATCACTTCAAATGCATCACCCACTATACCATAATCTGCTGCTTTGAAAAAAGGTGCTTCAGGATCTTTATTAATTACAACAATAGTTTTACTACGGTTTACGCCGGCAAGATGTTGAATTGCGCCGGAAATACCAATGGCAAAATATAAATTAGGCGCTATAGCAAGTCCTGTTTGCCCTACATGCTCATGATGTGGCCTCCAGTCTATATCTGCCACCGGGCGGCTGCAGGCAGTAGCTGCACCTAAAAGTGTAGCAAGCTCAGTTACAAGGCCCCAGTTTTCAGGTCCCTTTAAGCCACGGCCACCACTAATAACAATATCAGCTTCACTTAATGGCACTTCGCCTGAAACTTTATCAACACTAATCATTTCCACTTTTGCTGCTGGTATGTTCACATTCATAGCAACAACTTCTGCTGTGCCACTCCCTATAACCACCTGGAAGGAATTAGGATTTAGAGAAATTATTTTTTTAGCAGAAGTAACAGTAATATTGGCAAAAGCCTTTCCGCTGAAAACTGTTTTTCTTACAGTAAAACCATTGGCAATTTCAGGTAGTGCGATTGCACCAGGCACAAGGCCAGCCTTTAATGCTACACTTAGTCTTGGTGCCACTGCTTTTGCGGTACTGTTATTGGTAAATATAATTACATCTGCATTTGTAGCTTCCACAGCTTGTTGTAAAACTTTTGTATAAACCTGGGCATCTACATTATTTAATACAGCATCAGTAACCGTATGCACTTTGCTTATACCGTAATTACCAAGCGATGATAAATCATCGGCTACAGTGCCAAGAACGATTGCCTGTGCATCAGTTCCAAGAAGTGATGCAGTTTTGGCTGCATAATTCGCTGCTTCAAAAGATGATTTTTTTATGTGACCATCTGCCTGGTCAAGAAAAACTAATACGCTCATGATAATTGATAATTGGTTAATTGATAATTGATAATGCGGTCTTCTTAGGTGATTGATGTTTATTTTATCTGTTTGAGCTTGCTTGTTTTTACGCTGGCAATAAGCAGCCTTAATAATTCTTCGCAATTTCTGATTATCGAATCATACATTTTTTTTTGAATGAAATCAGTAGCCATTAATAGATCCAGCCAATATTTTGCTTCATTTGCTTCCTTTAGGCCAATGCTTAACTTATGTATAAAATCTTTTGTACTCTCTGCATGTTCCGCCTCTCTTATTATGGCTCCGATGGAGGTACCGCTCCTGATTAATTGTTGGGATAAAATATACTCCCCATGTTCTTTTTTCAAATATTTATACAGATTTACTATCCTGATCGCAAATAAAAAGCTTTTGTCTTTTAAGATATTTTGTTTCATAGTAATTTAATTAATGGTAAAAGATTTTTTTTATCAAAGTATAAAAAATTAAACCATTATCCATTATCCATTAAACCATTATCCATTAAATCACTCTTGCTTCTTCATGTAACAGTCTTACAAGTTCTTCGGGGTGCTCCGGCGATACTAATTTTACGCCTGCCTTTGCTGGCGGTAACTCGTATGATGCTATACTGGTAAGGCTTTCGGCAGCAACGGGCTCTACTACTTTCAACGGTTTAGTACGGGCGCCCATAATGCCTTTCATATTTGGAATGCGCTGCTCGGCCATGCCTTTCTGGCAACTTACCACAAGCGGTAGCGAAGCTTTATCTGTTTCTTCACCACCTTCAATTTCCCTGACAACCACAGCTTTACCATCTTGCAGTTCAAATTTTATGGCGTGAGATATGTAGGGTAAATCCAGCAACTCTGCTACCATACCACCAATGGAAGAACCGTTATAATCAATGGTTTCTTTACCGGTAAAAATTAGGTCGTATGCACCATCTTTTGCAACGGCTGCAATTTGCGATGCAATAACAAAACTATCAGCGTCATTAGAATTTACACGAATGGCTTCGTCGCCACCAAGTGCAAGTGCTTTGCGGATGATGGGATCATTGCTGACATCTCCCACATTTACAAGGTGTAATACAATGGAAGGGTCGGCTTCCTTCAACTCGATAGCTCTTACTAACGCATACCATTCATCGTACGGGTTGATGATCCACTGCACACCCTCAGCGGCAAATTTCGTATTGTTATCTGTGAAGGCTATTTTTGCCGTGGTGTCGGGTGTTTTACTAATACAAACAA
>JBDSYV010000123.1:0-5909 GCA_040110925.1 Ferruginibacter sp.
AACGCCAAGTTTTAGATTACCCCCAATGCCGGTAGTTTTAAAATTATCCCGGTAGGTAAAAGTTTGGAAATTGTTATGTGTATTTGATGATGTATCTGATTCTTTAAAAACAGTATTGCTATTGTAAGAAACAAACGGAATTCCAAGCGTCAGACCATAGAGCCATTTATCATTATTGTTTTGAGCTAAACCCAACGCAAATTCATAAATGCCACCACTTGTTTTTTTATAATAATCCTGGCGAAGTGCCTGACCTGCATCTAATAAATATTCTGGAGCAGCTTTTACCTGCAGTGCACCATTAACTCTTACAGTATCCACCAGGTAAGTATAAAGTGCGGGGGCAGAAGTGTAAGGAAGTGAAGACTGAGTTTGCAAAACCTGGTCAATACTCAAACCGCTTTTTGCAAATTCTTCTGCAAACATTTCGCTGAATGAACTGTAATTATTATAACCACGGTAACGGAGTAAATTATTAAAGTTTGCTGTCTGGTTAATAGCCACACTTACAGCACTGCTTTGTTTTGTATTATGCCTGTTTGTCCAGCCAACAACTAAGCCTGTAGGGCCAAAATTAAAACCATTCTTTTTTTCTGAAGTTAAAGAATCACGGTAGCTGGCTTTATTCTTATTTAATAAGAAACCGGGAGTGAAAACAAATTCCCTGGTGCGGTAAAAGCCAAGGCCGGCCGGGTTTACAAAGGTTGCAGTAATATCTCCACCAAGTGAGCCCATTACACCGCCTACAGCCATATTGCGGGCAGAACCATTATTTGGAAACCAGCTATACCGGATGGCATCCTCTGGTACCTGTGCAATTATTTTACCGGAAACTAAAATACAAATGGGTAATAGAATTTTTTTCATATACAAGGTTTTGTAATCGAAACAAATTGTTGATTATAAAGTATGCTGAAAATCCATTGAGCAATTCAAACATAGAACAATGACATTAATTTCCTCTTGTAGGCCTTGGAACAGAACTGCTTCCGGAGGAGGAAGAACGGCCAGAGCTACTACTGCCTGAAGATGATGGTGTGTAACTGCGGTTGTTATTGCTGCTGCTATTACCAGAACTGCTGCTACCACCCATGGCCGGTAAAATAACATTGCGGATAAAACCACCCGAACGGTTGCTGTTGTTGCTGGTATTATAAGAACGGCTATTATTACTCCAGGTAGTTGTTGCAGTTTTGCCATTACTGGTTAATACAGAAGTATGGGTATAGCTGCTGAGGTTGGCCATTCTTGCTGTAGTGTTCTTTGGATTTACAATTGTGCGATTAGTGATATAAACGGGGTATCTGCAATAGTAAGGATTGTAATAATATCCATAAGAATAGCCATAGCGATATGGATCATAGCGGTAATCGTAATCATTATCCATATCCCTCCAGCGCCTGTCACGGGTAGACATGCGGATTTCCCTTTCTTCACTGCCAGTGTTCTTCACTTCGTCCTTATCCCTGTCTTTATCCTCATCTTCATTTTCTAAACGCAGGGGTGAATAATAAACATCATCGGGAGTTTGGCCGCTTTTATAAGCTGTACTGCAGTTGGTAAAACATACGGCCAGGAGAGGAATGAGTAAAAATTTTGTTTTCATTGTTTATAGTTTAAAACGATTACGAGATGAAGTAGTTAGTTTTGTGCGGTTTTACTTAGTAAAATTGCAAACTATTTAGGAATAAGACGAATGAAAAGTAAATTTTGATGTTAAAGATGTGATAAAGGATTTTAAATGTATTTTCCTGAGGATGAGGGCATAAGAAACCATGCACAAGGGTGCCAAACAAAAAAAATAAAATAACAGGACAATTTATGAGTAAAGAAATTACATCGAGAGCAACAGATTATGCACAATGGTATAATGACCTCGTAATAAAAGGCGGGCTTGCAGATTATTCAGCAGTGCGGGGATGCATGGTGATAAAACCTTATGGCTTTGCGCTCTGGGAAAACATGCGGGATGAGCTGGACCGTATGTTTAAAGCCACAGGGCATGTGAATGCCTATTTCCCATTGCTTATACCTAAAAGCTTTTTAAGTAAAGAGGCCGCACACGTGGAAGGCTTTGCAAAGGAATGTGCGGTAGTTACGCATTACAGGCTTATGAATGACCCTGATGGAAGAGGCATCATTGTAGATCCGGATGCAAAGCTGGAAGAGGAATTAATTATTCGTCCAACTTCAGAAACGATTATCTGGAATACTTATAAAGACTGGATACAATCTTATCGTGATCTTCCTTTACTAATAAACCAATGGGCAAATGTGGTACGTTGGGAAATGCGTACAAGATTGTTTTTGCGTACAGCAGAATTCCTGTGGCAGGAAGGGCATACGGCCCATGCAACAAAAATTGAAGCAGTAGAAGAAACAGAAAAAATGCTGGGTGTATATGCTGATTTTGTAGAAAATTTTATGGCATTGCCAGTTATTAAAGGTATAAAAACAGCAAGCGAGCGATTTGCCGGTGCTGAAGAAACTTATTGCATAGAGGCGCTGATGCAGGATGGAAAAGCATTGCAGGCTGGCACTTCACATTTCCTCGGGCAGAATTTTGCAAAGGCATTTGATGTGCAGTTTCTCACCAGGGAAAACAAACAGGAATATGTATGGGCCACAAGCTGGGGCGTAAGCACAAGATTAATTGGTGCATTGATTATGGCACATAGTGATGATAAAGGATTAGTGCTGCCACCAAAAATTGCTCCTGTGCAGGTAGTGATTGTGCCGGTA
Organism: Ferruginibacter sp.; assembly: GCA_040110925.1. GTDB lineage: Bacteria > Bacteroidota > Bacteroidia > Chitinophagales > Chitinophagaceae > Ferruginibacter. The sequence continues at coordinate 2,743 of JBDSYV010000123.1, forward strand.
TATAAAGGCGAAGAAAGTAAAGCCAGCATAAATGCAAAGGCTTCAGAAATAATTGAACAACTGAAGGCGCTGAACATAAGAGTGAAATATGATGATAGTGATAATGCAAGGCCGGGATGGAAATTTGCTGAGCATGAACTAAAAGGTGTGCCGCTACGCATAGCAATTGGATTGCGTGATATAGAAAATAATGTGGTGGAATTAGCAAGAAGAGACACACTGAGTAAAGAAACGGTTTCGCTTGATGGCATTGCACAGCACATAAATGCATTGCTTGGTGAAGTGCAGCAATCTATGTATGATAAAGCCCTGCAGTTTAGAACTGACAATATTCGCAAAGCCGATAGCTGGGATGAATTTGTAAAATTGCTGGATGAGAAAGGCGGTTTTATTTCTGCGCATTGGGATGGAACTTCAGAAACAGAAGACAAAATAAAAACGCAAACAAAAGCAACGATAAGATGTATTCCTTTGGATAATCCTGTGGAGGAAGGTAAATGTATTCTCAGTGGTAACCCAAGCGGGCAAAGGGTTTTGTTTGCGAGGGCGTATTGATATCCCGTCCCTGTCAGCGGCTGCAAGCCCTGTCAGCGGATGGCAGATTGATATTTGTATTTGTTCCTTTGTTATATTCGTAAATCATAAACCAAAACCAAAACTAATATGGAACTAAATGAAAACGTTTTGAGCAGCAATTTACAGGTTGACGATATTGCATCCGCTCATTTGCGGGAAACGGCGAAGTGGGCAAAATTTTTATCTATCGTAGGATTTATTGTAAGTGCATTACTCATTTTAGGGGGCATTTTTTACGGCAGCATCATGAGCATGATGCCAGGTTTCAATCAGGGTGGGGCTCAATTAATTGGAAGCGGCGTAGTAGCCGTCCTGTATATTATTATTGCTGCTATTTACACAATGTTGTCCCTTTATTTATACAGGTTTGCCACAAAGATGCTGGCTACATTGCAACATAGCGATCAGCAGCAGTTTAATGATGCATTAAATAATTTACGCCTGGTATATAAGATTACGGGAATCATCATTGTTATCTACTTGTGCTTTCTTGTGCTGGCAATGATTGTGGGCATTGGAGCAATGGCTTTTATGCGATAGAGAGAAAATATATTTTTAAAACTGAGGCTTCCTTTTGGAGGCCTTTTTTTTGCAAAAAAAAGTAAATGAGCATTTCTGTCAATTTCTACCCGGGGAAGTTTAAATTTATTATATGAAGCATTCGATATTATTTACCGGTCTTATGATAGATGCAAAAGAGAGAAGGTATGCCCGGTTTCCAGTGAGTAAAGAAAAAATGGTAAGAAAGGAAATACAAAAACGCTTAATAATGTTAAAGGAAAAATTTCCTGCTGTATCGGGTATTGCTGGAGGGGCCTGTGGTGGAGATATTATCTTTCATGAATTATGCATGGAAATGAATATTCATTCGGAGATATACCTGGCATTACCTTTCAATGAATTTAAAAACCAATCAGTTTCATTTGCAGGCACGAACTGGGATGATCGTTTTGATAATTTAACCGGTCAGCTACCTGTTCATATTTTACCTATATCTTCAGGAACAGAAAAAAATGTATGGGAACTAGCTAATGAATGGATGTTGAAAGTTGCCTTACAACATGGCGGTGAACCTATAACATTGATTGCACTTTGGGATGGCAAAGCAGGTGATGGCGGTGGTGGCACAGAGCACATGGTAAAAATTGCAAAAAATAAAAAAGCCACTGTTGAAATAATTGATATTAATAAATTATAGGGCGGGTAATTTAGATTCTATTCTTTTGTCGCCAGATAATTATAATCTTCCAGCAGCTTTTCTAAAAAATCTGCAACATCCAAGCTGCTGTCAATTTTTAATACGTCTTTTATTTTAAAAGCAACCCGGTGAGCAAGATCATAGTTGTTCCTTTTGCGGGTTTGTGTCACCACTCTTTTAATGGTATTGATATCATTATCGGTAAGCCGCATCACTTCCGGGAACATTACTTTATAATCGGGCCGGGCTACATCCATAAAAACGGTATCATCTACGCTCATGGATGTTCTGGTGTTCACAACCACTGTGCCAGCAGCAATATCTCCTAGCCTTTGATTTTTTGCTGATATCATAATGATAATGACTACAACGATGCCGAAAAAACCGGTGATAAAAATATAATATGCCAATGCACTAAATGAAAAAAATATATACCCAAAAAGAAATGGCCATTCAAATACTTTTGTTATCCAGCGTAAAATAAATTGCCCCAGCGTTGGGTCGCCACCATCAAGACTTAGTACCCGGATGTTCATCAATTTTTTGCCAAGGGTTTGCCCGTTCATCCATAGTTCGGCAAGCAACGAATAAAAAAGCATAGGCACTGAAATCAGAATAATATCTACACCCATATTTCTTTCCATAGATATATTGAACCCTGCATATAAAAAATACTTCATACTAAACAGGTATATGAGCAGCAAAACAAAATCAATGAAATAAGCCATTAGCCGCTTATGAAAAGGTGCAACTTCAAAAGCAAGATCAATATTAAAAACCGTGGATATGCGGATAATGGCCATTAGCTGCAATATACAAACGGGCCGCTATGAAAGCATTTTTTTTTATTCCCTGAAAAATCAGCAAATTGTAGCTAATCTGCCAGGCACAAAGGCCGCCGGACGGTACTCATGAGAGAAGCAATGTTCATTAAAAAAAACAGGGAAAAGTGGAATGCATACCAGCATGCAAAGGCCGCAAACCCTGATGAAACCGCTGAAAGATTTATCACCCTGATTGATGACCTTGCATATGCAAAAACTTTTTATCCCAGGAGCCGCGTTACAGAATGGATCAATGGTGTAGCTGCGGGTATTTATCAAACCATCTACCGCAACAAAAAAGAAAAGTACAGCCGCATTTTTAGTTTCTGGAAGTATGAACTGCCATTGCTCTTTAAAAAATATCTCCGCCTGCTGTTATTCATGTTTGTAAGTTTTAGCATTTTTGTAGCCATTGGTGTATTTGCATCCATACAAAATCCTGAATTTATCAGGGATGTATTGGGCAATGAGTATGTGGATATGACAGAAGAAAATATTGCTAAAGGTGATCCGTTCGGTGTTTATAAAGATCAGAATCCTTTCAGTATGTTTGTTCGCATTGCTTTTAA
>JBDSYV010000124.1:0-7276 GCA_040110925.1 Ferruginibacter sp.
GTTTTATTTTTTTCAAAATACTGGTGGGTCGCATCTGCGTTGTTATTAATAACATTTATATCGCCACCTGTTCTTTCGCCATTTGTTAAACTATTTGCCAGGATGATTGTGGTATTTTCCGAAGGATAAAAAAATATTCGTGGATGTATCGTAAACTCTTTTGATTTTGGAAGCTCTGTAAATTCATCCTTGTCTACATCAAAAGCTTTTTGATAATTATAAAGCGTAAGTAAAGTATAGCCCAATTTTTTCCCCTTGCTGGAAAAAAAACCTCCAACATTTGATTGACCGATATTAGACTGGTTTAACAAAAAACTATATTCCGGTTTTTCCTTGGGTGTTTTGGAGATAAAATTTACCACACCTGCTATGGCACCGCCACCAAATAAAGTTGATGCCGGTCCCTTAATAATTTCCATCTGCTTCAAATCAAGAGGTGGTATCTCCAATACACTTAAGCCACTTGAAAAATTTCCAAAGTTTGGAAAGCCATCTTTCAGCAATTGTGTATAGCGCCCGTCAAGTCCCTGAATTCTTATACTTGCATTTGCAGATGTTGCCGATGTTTGTTGCACCTGTATGCCCGTGCTTTCGTGGAGAAGCATTGCCACATTTGCCGGCCGCATATTATTCTTCTCATCTATTTCTTCCATCTCTATAGTTTCTACCCGGGTAGGTACATTGGCAATAGTACGGCTTGTACGGGTAGATTGCACAATCACTTCTTCCATGTCATGCTCATTTATTGCAAGCACAACCTGAAGCGTATCTGTGATGTAGGGAATAATAATTTTTTCTTCTTTCTCCTCGTAACCAGTTGCAGATATCATGATGATATAACGTCCGTTGGCAGGAAAATAAACTCTGCTATGTCCCAGGCTATCAGAGATAGATAACTTATTTATCCCTTTAATGATTACACTGGCATTAACAGGTATTTGATTTGCGCCTGCAGAAATTTTTATGATCAATGTTTGTTGTGCCTTGCCAAACAAGGAAATGACCAAGAGCAATAATAAAATTAACGGTCGCATGGTTGGTTATTGAAATATTCTTAATAAATATTAATGCTTGTTTTATAGAAAATATATTTTGTTTAAATGCAGAGGAATCCCTTCTCTATAATAAATGAAACTTTAGAAAAAAAATGTCAGCAGATACGCGGAGGTTGCCATACTTCAGAGGCAATATGTATAATACCTGCAGGATTGTATATGCAGGATATATTTTTAACAAACAAATCAATCAATGAAAATGAAATAGTGATCTGCTGAAAGGCAATACCGGCACAACATGCACAATGACAAAATGGTGAGCATCCATCATTGTCACCAGTCTCGCCATGTTGATGTGCTGGTTTTTCTAATGAAAATTCTTTATTACACTTATCCTCCTGCAATATAATATCTGCACAAGGCAGAAAGCTAAGCACAGGAACAAGAAAAGCCATAAAAAATGCCATTAATTTCACGTTGTAAAGTTAGGGTTCTACCATTAATTACAATTTTTAACCCAACTAAATTTCATTAATCAAAATTGTCTTGTAAAAATGCTGTAATAAATTTCCCACTTCACCCTAAATCATATATGCGTACCTTGAGTATTCAATAGTATCTCTCACCAAAAAAAAACTATTGTTTACAATAAAACCAATCTCCTATTTATGCCTGTTGTTAGCAGTTTCAACATTGTATTGCGGCAATATATATGCGCAATCATCTAAAGACAGTATTCGTTTACATTTAAAATGGTGGCACCAGTTCCAGTTTGCGGGTTATTATGCAGCAGATATAAAAGGATTTTATAAACAAGCAGGTCTAAATGTAAAGATTATACCTGCAGATAAAAACCATCCTCCTATACAGGCCGTAACATTTGGAAACGCCGACTTTGGAGTTTCAGGCTCAGACATTATTGTGGACCATGCCAGTGGTAAAAACCTAGTGGTACTCGGTGCAATTTTTCAACATTCACCTTACGCCATTATTTCCTTGCGTTCTAAAAATATTAATGTTCCCACTGACCTGATTGGTAAAAGAATAATGGCCTCAAAAGACCAGGGTTGGGTACAGTTACAGGCGTTATTCTTAAAAGAAGGGATTCCCCTTGATTCACTTAAAGTAATCCGTCATACCTGGAATAATGAAGACCTGATTGATGATTATGCAGATGCTATGACAGGATATGTATCTGTAGAACCCTACCAACTTGAAAAGAAAGGGCAGAATCTGAATATAATGTTGCCGGCAAATTATGGCATTGATTTTTATGGTGATGTTTTATTTACAACAAAAAAAATGGTGAATAAATCTCCAAAGATGGTGGAGAAATTCAGGGAGGCAAGTTTTAAAGGCTGGGAGTATGCACTGGATAACGTGGATGAAATTGCAACATATATATTAACCCTTCCGGGCGTAAAAGAGCGAAAAATAACAATGGAGGATTTATTATTTGAGGCAACGGAAATGAAGAAACTTATTCTACCAGAAATGGTTGAAATAGGACATCAGAATGAAGGGCGCTGGCAACATATACTCAATATTCATAAAGAGCTTGGTTTAATAAACAAGGACATAACACTGGAGGATTTTATTTACAATCCTGTGAAAAATGAATCCAGCCGGCTATGGAGAATTCTTATGATATCAGGGATAATAGCTGCTGTGCTGCTGTTAATAATAATGGGTTACAGTATTAGCTTACGAAAAGCGGTACGCAAGCGAACTACCCAATTGCAAAAGGAAATAAAAGAAAGAGCAACCACCCAGGAAAAACTCTCTATAAGTGAGGAACGCCTGGAGATGGCAACTAGGGCAGCAGGTGTGGGAATCTGGGATTGGAACATAGAAAACAATTCTATTTACCTTAGCGATTCACTTGCCTATAATCTTGGCTTTGAGCCCGGATCCCTTCCCGATGATGTAGGGCTCTTTAAAAATATGGTACACCCTGCAGATGCAGATGCACTGGTTAATAATATCAGGCTTCAATTAGCCGGCGAACTTGAGGAACTGAATACAGTTATACGCATTAAATCAAAAACCGGCGAATGGAAATGGATATTAATGATCAGCAAGGCTGTAAAAAAAGATGTTCATCAAAAAGCATTGAGGCTAATGGGTATTCATCTTAATGTAGATGAATTAAAAAATAAAGAAATTGTGTTAAGCGATCTATCGAAAGAATTATTAAAACGTAATGCAGAATTACAGCAATTTGCTTATATCACATCACATAATTTGCGGGCACCCGTAGCAAACCTGATAAGCCTCACACAGCTTTTTCGTAAAGATGAATTGGCCGTAACTAATGGGCTGTATTTTTCCAAAATTTCTGAATGCATACATATACTTGATGAAACCATAAGTGATGTGAATACTATTCTATCGCTGAGTTCAGCCCATGAAGAAAAACCGGAGCTAGTAGATTTGCAAAAATTACTCAACCAGGTTAGCCATTCTATCAGCGAAAAAATTCAAACAACACATACTGAGATCTTAGCAGATTTTTCACAGGCACCCATGCTGCTATTCTCAAAAAAAATATTGCACAGTGTTTTTCAAAATCTTATTACCAATTCCATCAAATACCGGAAGGTAAATGAACCTGTACAAATTATAATAAACTCACATAAAACTGAAGAAGCATACATCATAAATGTGGCTGATAATGGCACAGGTATTGACCTTACAAAAGATGGCCACAAAGTATTTCAATTGTTCCAACGTTTTCATAGTGGCATAGAAGGCAAGGGCCTGGGACTATACATCATAAAGAGCCAGCTTGAAAGTTTAAACGGTAAAATTGAAATCCAAAGTACTAAAGACCAGGGAACATCGTTTATGATAACTATTCCAAAATAAAATTTAGAATATGGAACAAAACGTGGGTCATATTTTATTAATTGATGATGATGAAATAAATAATTTCTTAAGCCGGGAGATCATTACACTTTATTATCCCGGCACAAATGTCCAGTCATTTACTGATGCTTATTCTGGCCTGGAATATATACAGGAAAAAATTATTACCAATGCCTCCATACCAGGTATTATCCTGCTGGACATCAACATGCCAAAAATGAATGGATGGGAATTTCTTGATTCATTAAATGAACCGGTTTATCGAAATAAAATTACTTCAACTATTTATATTTATACATCATCAGTCTACGACGGTGATATAGCAAAGGCCCGGAGTTTTTCTTTAGTTAAAAAGTTATTATCAAAACCACTTAGCAAGGAAGTGCTTGATGAAATTATGCGATGAGTCTTACCCGGTGCCGTTTTATCCGGCAAGGTAAGCCAGGCCCTCATTAACCGGCTCTAACAAATCTGTAACTCTATTCTCCCGGCAAAGTTTTTCAAACAGGTCTCTTACCACTTTATATTCATCATGAAAAGGACAGGGATGAGTGGCCGAACATTTACTTAGACCAAGACCACACTGTTTAAATAACTCTTTACCATCAATTGCATTTATAATATTAATGATTGGTTGATTTTTTTGCCTGGCACTAATATAAAATCCTCCAGTAGGTCCTTTGGCACTATAAATCACTTCTTCTTTAACAAGCGTTTGCAACATTTTTCCCACAGTATGTTCACTGGCATTAATATATTCTGCAATCTCTTTTATACCGGATTTTTCCCCGGATTCAAATTTTGAAGCAAGGAATATTACTGCTTTGATAGCAGTTTTGCAGGTAAGGCTAAGCATAATTACTGGTTTAAGATTTTTTGTCCTTCTTCCGATATTAAATCTGTACCTATTGGCTGATCAGCGTTTTTTCTATTTCCAATGCTTTTGGAAACAGGATATTATTTTCGAGGTGAATATGCAGGTGCAGGTCTTCTTCAAATTCATCCAGCGTCCTGTAGAGTAAGCTGTAGCTGGCACACGCATCTTCCGGCAGCAAATAATTTTGAGAGAGTGTCCTTATTTCATCCAGGTTTTTTCCAACTATTTCATGTTCCATCTCCATCATATTAATGGGATTTTGAACGGTGCCAAAAATCGCAGCCTGCAATGGTTGCGTATTATTTTTTGCTGCTACCAGTGCTTTGATATATGGAAATAAAACGCTTTCCTCTTTGGCCATATGAGCTGTTAGTTCTGCATATATCTCTTCAACTAATTGGTGAATGCGCAAGAGTTCAGGATGCTGGTTGCCATGCACCTTCATTACTTTTTCTGCATACGCTTTTATATCCGGTAAATTTTTATTTACATAGCTATGATGCGTATTCACAATATAATCAGCCAGGAAATCAAGGCTCCATTCGCCATATGGTACAGGTCGTGATGAAGGCATTTTATCAGCCTGCTGCAACTCTTTTTCTACTTTAGTTACATCCAGCCCCTTTTCAGCGCATGCTTCCTTAACGGTTTTCTTTCCACCGCAACAAAAGTCTAATCCATATTTTTTAAATACCTGGGCCTTGCGTAAATCTTTGGCAGCAATTTGTCCAAGCGTCTCATCATTTTCACCGCTTATCTTTTTAGATATTTTAACCATCCACCATTCAGGTCCTTCCTGAAGGAATTCCCATGTAAAAATATTTCCTCTCTCTCCCAGCAACTGGTAATAAAGTGGTTTAGGATCATGATCATTATGGATGGTTAAACTTTCTCCCTCCGACAGCTCATCAAAACGTACGAATATAGTGGGATGTTTTTGCCTTGGTTCCAGCAATGTTACGTTCAGGATATTTTCTTCTACTGCTTGCATATAATTAAGTTTTAAATTTGATTGATAACACAAAGGTAAATAATAAAAGTATTTAAATACTCTTATTATTATAGTTTTACCAGAACATGACGAAGATCATACTTGCATTCCTTTACTATGTGACTAAAGTTACCTTGCCATGGTAATTAATATTTGACTTTTGTTATCAGCCTTTCACTCTAAACAAATATTATATGGCAAAGCATGAAATAGAAACACAATGGATGGGGAAAATGCAGTTTAATGCAATTATTGATGGCCATACTGTAATAATGGATGCCCCTGAAAGATCCGGTGGCGAAGAAAATGGCCCCATCCCGAAACCCTTTGTACTCACTGCATTGTCAGGCTGCACAGGCATGGACATCATTGCGTTGTTAAGAAAATCGGGGGAAACCATTAATGATTTTGAAATAAAAGTAACTGGTGAGCTAAGCAAACAGGCTCCTGTGCAATATGTAGCAATACATTTATTATATAGCTTCAAAGCCGATGCCTCAGCTAAAGAAGCTATTTTAAATGCAGTAAACGATTCCCAGGAAAAATATTGCGGCGTGAGCCGTATGCTCAAAAAAGCCTTGCCGGTAACCTGGGAAATAAACGTTAACGGCATTTCCGTTTTTAATAACCAAACATTAGAAGTCAGCGAATTGAACTAATCCAGCTTTTGAAATATCGCCTTCTTAAAATATGGTAACCCTTAATTATTTTCATAAATAATACCGCATACATTTTTATTATGCTATGATCTAAATCATTTTATCAATCCCCTTAAAAACCAATCTTTGCAGTATGCAACTATGGAAAAATATAATTAATAAACCCTCCTGATTTTTCCTGCTCCTCCTTCAAGTTAGCATTTCATTTCCTTTAAAGAATTTATTTGTAAATAATTAATTATATGAAAACAATCATAGAACCCTTCCGGATAAAATCTGTTGAACCAATATACTTCAACACAGCAGATGAAAGAAAAATAATTTTAAAAAAGGCATTTTACAATCCTTTTTTAATTCATTCAAACGATGTATTAATTGACCTCCTGACAGACAGTGGAACAAGTGCCATGAGTAGTAACCAGTGGGCTGGAATCATGCAGGGCGATGAATCTTATGCTGGCAGTCCCAGCTTTTTTCGTTTTGAAAAAACCATACAGAATATTACCGGTATGCCATTGGTAATTCCTACACACCAGGGAAGAGCAGCAGAAAAAATTTTATTCAGCATACTTGGCGGCAAAGGAAAATATTTTGTAAGCAATACCTTGTTTGATACCACAAGAGCCAATATAGAATTCTCTGGTGCAGAAGGTTTTGATTTCATTTGTGAAGAAGGAAAGCATCCAACCATTCCTTCGCCATTCAAAGGAAACATGGATACCCTTGCCTTAAAAAAATTCATCAATGAAAAGGGTGCTGAAAATATTCCACTTTGCATCATTACGGTAACCAATAACTCAGGTGGAGGGCAGCCGGTAAGTATTCATAACATAAAGGCAGTAAAAGCAATTTGTGTAGAAAATAATATTCCGCTATTTATAGATGC
>JBDSYV010000125.1:0-6292 GCA_040110925.1 Ferruginibacter sp.
GGGCCCTTATAATTCTTCAATTTGTTTTTACTGTTCTCAAATAAAAAAAATCATTTAAATAAATTATTAAGTTGGGGATTTAAATTATTGTTTTATAAATTTTTCACAAGTTTTTTCTAATTCATCAATTTGTTTTTAGCGTGTTACAATTCTTGAATAACGATAACAAATTGGTGTGATTAAAAAGCACGGATTGCACGCACACGGTTACTATTGGCCTTAGGAGCGGTACTTTGAGAGTTGCTAATGAAGGACTGATCCCATGCGTAGAAGTTGTCAAAACTCCATTCAGTAGAACTCCAATAGCTTGCACTTGCAAATCCACCAACTACCGCTCTTTGCAGATATAAAAGATTCACCTCGTATTTTGACGGCAAATACCAGTCTCCATAATTACCCCCCTGGTAGTTTGCACATATTTGAGCAGCGTAAGCTCCTGCACCTTGATAAATAATAATTCGCTCTGTATTAAATTTGCCTGCAACTAAACCATCTCTGACAGCGTTTGTAATATTTACGTTATTTGCCCATTGAACACCCGTGCTTTGGTCGGCAGTTGCTGCAATTAATCCATGTAGCCCATTGTCATACACATAAAAGACTATCCCACCGCCATAACTTTCGCCAATGGTATGAACAGCAGCAGGGCTCACCCATGTAGCCGCTGCCCCGGCTCCATTAGATTGCAGGACTTGCCCTGAAGTACCAGCATTGCCATTGATGGCTAAAGCGCCATTGGGTTTAAAGGCAAAACGTTCATTAAACGTTCCGGCAACATCATAGCCAATGGCAACATCGGCGGAAGGGTTATCTGAATAAATTTGAAAACGATTTCCCGCCACCGCCAAACCTACATCGCCTGTTGTACCAGGATATAGGGTAATCTTTTTGCCCAGTGATGCAGGGAAGCTAAGTGGTGCATTGGGTGTAGTGGTGCCAATACCCACATTACCAGTTAAGTTTATCACCATCCTGGTAACATTTCCATTGGTTCTAAACTGCAAACCATTCAGGTTAGCAGTATTATTATAAACAATGCCTCCGCTTGATGCATCAGATGCCTTACCGAAAAGCACACTGCTTTCACTGCCATTTGGCGTAAGAAAATTGAGATAGGTATTACTATTGCCTTCAAGTATCATCCCGGGAAAATAGGAGCTGTTGTATCCTGAAGCCCCATTAACGATATGCAGTTTTGCGCCTGGGGTTATTGTACCAATACCTACATTTTGGGCAAGAATATTTTGAGAAAAAATAGTTGCCAGGGGAAATATTAACATGAAAATTTTCATGATGCATTTATTTAGATTATTAATTATATTTTTTGAAAAAGGTTATTAATTTATCAATTTGTTTTTAATGGTTTCATGATTTATCTATTAAAAGCACCAACCCTGCTTCATTAAAAAATGAAAATATCTTCTGCTTATGCAATTTTTTTAAACAAGGCCCACCTGCGGCGGCTAATCACCAATGTTTCACCGTTGTGTAAAAGCAAATAAGTTTTTGGGGAAGTATATAACCATTGTATGTACTGCCTGTTTACGAGATGGGTTTTATGCGTACGCCAGAAAACATCAGCGGGCAAATTTTCTTCAAACCAATGCAATACTTTTGGTACGGTCAAAGGGTAGCTGTTATCGGCAAAATATATTTTACAATAATTGCTCATGCCCTGTATGCGGATAATGTTATTGGTATTACAAAACCGCAAACCTTTATTTGTAGGGATTATAATGCTGTCCATTATTTATGTATTAATTTTTCAACAAGTTTTTTTAATTCATCAATTTGTTTTTGTTGCTCTTTCATTCCTTCTACCAGTAAGGGAACCACCTTTGCATAGTCCACTGACTTAAAACCTTCCTTATCAGTTTGCACAGCCTGTGGCAATACCTTTTCAATATCCTGTGCTATAAGACCAACCTGTAATTTGGTATCAAAATGTTTTGAGGGAAATTCATCGCTTCTCATAAAATACTCAACGCCTTTGATAGCCAATATTTTTTGCAGCGGATTTTGCAGAATAGAAATTTCTTTTTTAAACCTTGCATCGGAAGGATAGTTAGTACCATTTACAGTAAGTATTCCCGTGCTGTTGCTTAGGTACATGCGTTCTACAAAAGTGCCTGCATTATAATACCCAAAACTTATTTTAGCGGGGGAAGCATCGGTGTAAATCTGTAATTGACCTGATTCTACTCCAATTCCATAATAATTATTTAATCCGCCATCATACAAACTTATTTTTCTGCCCGTAGTATTGGCAAAAGCAAGTGGCGCATTGGGCGCATTATTTCCAATCCCTATATTTCCATTTTTTAAAACTGTCATGGCATCAGACCTGGAAACAAAACTGGTACCATTGCCAATAGTAAATAACCTGTCGGCAGGAGTCCAGGAGGTAGTGCTAACGGGGCTGTAATCTGAATTAAACCTTCCTATTACAGTTTCATAGGCTGATTTTGCGTAAGTGGTTGCCCCCATAGAAGTGGAGTAATCCCCAGATGCATAAGTTTGATATCCAATTGATGAAGATACCTCTCCTGAAGAAATTGTTTGATAACCTAAGGCAAGTGACCTGGTTCCGGATGCAATTACTTCTGGCCCAATGGCAATTGAATAAGTTCCGCTCGCTATTCCATTAAGCCCTATGGAAGTTGAAAAATTTCCGCTGGCTGCTGAACCAAACCCCATTGCTGTTGAATAAATGCCTTTTGCTTTTGTATTATATCCACTGGCAAATGAATAATTGCCGATGCTATCTTTATCCCATTCTGTACTGCTTACGTAACCTGTCCTGAATGCTGCTTTATCTGGATACCACATCATTCTTCTTCCATTGCCCTGTAGCGGTGGCAGGCCGGGAGTAACATTAATATTGCCTCCAGCAGAAAATAATACTGCACTGTCTGTTACATGCAACCGGGCAAAAGGAGCGGTTGTGCCAATACCAACATTGCCATTTCTATCAATCAGCATGCGAGAAAAGCTCAGCGTATTATCTTTGAAATTTAGATTACCTGCGCCAATGGTGCTGCCCGATCCTTCTGAAGATAACATCCAGTCCCTGCTGCCTGCGCCGCCTCCTTTCAACTCCATTATTGCTTCTCCAGTTCCCGCATTTTCTATTTTACTAACCACTGCTGCTGATGTTCCATAAATGTGCAACAACTGGCCGGGAGAAGATGTGCCAATCCCTGTTTTACCATTTCTTAAAACGGTCATAGCATTTTTTCTATTATTATTATCAACCCCGTTTCCGATTATAAAAACAGGCGAAAGAGGGTCAAGAAAATTTGCTTCATTATTGAGAAGAATAGAATCGTTGAATAATCCAAGAACTGTTGAACCAAATCCTTTGGCAATATTATAATAACCTAATGTTGTTGATACTGCTCCATTTGCATTTGTATAATAGCCCATTGAAGTTGAATTTTCTCCCAGGGCAATTGCATTGGTACCGATTGCTGTAGAATAGCCGCCAAAGGCTTTGGAAATAAATCCCATTGCAGTTGAATTATCGCCACTGGCAATAGTATTAAATCCCATTGCAGTTGAATAATTTCCACTGGCTGTACCTTGCCCAAGCGCCACGGAAATTTCTCCACTTGCAGATGCTATTTGTCCCGCAGCAAAAGCTGCTGTTCCTTCAGCTTTACTTAACCAGCCCATAGCGGTTGAATAATTCCCTTTGGCTTTTGTACTATTTCCACTTGCGAAAGAATAATTTCCAATACTGTCTTTGTCCCAATATGTACCATTTGTATGACCTACTCTGAAAGCAGCTTTATCAGCATACCACATCATTCTTCTTCCAAGGCCGCTGGCTGGTGGGTTACCGGCCGATGCTGGAATAAAACCTTCTGTAGAAAATAATACTGAACTATCTGTTACATGAAGCCGAGCCTGTGGCAAAAATGTTCCTATACCTACATTACCTGTTTGTGCAATACTTGTATGCCAGAAAAATGCACAGGTAATCATGCATGCAGCGATATTTTTTTTCATTACAAACATTTTATTTTTTTATCAGTTGATCAACAAGTTTCTTCAATTCATCAATTTGTTTTTGTTGTTCTTTTATACTTTCAATCATCACAGGAATTAATCCCATATAATTTACTGATAACATTCCTTCCTTATCTTCTTTAACCAGGTGAGGGAAAATCTCCTGAACTTCCTGTGCAAGCACACCATATTGCAAATCATTGTCTTTGCTTTTATCAATCCAATTGTATGTATAGCCTTTTATTTTTTGTAAATTTTGAAGCGTAGATGTAAGCGGTTCAATATTAGTTTTTAGCCTGATATCACTACCCTGTGAAAGTGTTCCTGTGATGTTTAAATTCCCATTGGTGGCAAAAGTTGCTGTTACTACACTTGCACCATTACCAATGAGTACACCGCTGCCCGAAAAATAATTGAGAAACATACTTCCTGCACCATAAGTATCTAAATGGAAATTTCCACCCAAACCACTATGCCTGATAGATCCATAATAAGTAGGGGTTACAGTATTCCTGGCGAAAATTGTTCCATCCACATTTTCATTTCCAATAATGTGCAAAGCTTGTGAGGGATTATTTGTGCCAATGCCCACTTTTCCATTTCCTTTTATGCGCATGGTTTCTATAAAGCTTGCACTGCTGCCATAACCGAAAGCTACATCTGCAGCAACACCATCTGTATGTATCTGCAGTAAGGTACTTTGAACACCAATTCCGTAATGTACACCTGAGCTACCCCAAAGCGATATTTTATCACCTAAAGTATTTTGAAAGCTTAATGGAAAACCAGGTGCGTTTGTCCCTATGCCTACATTACCTGCATTGGAGATACTCATGCGATTTAAATTGCCGGTAAGAAAATCAAGACCATATTGATTTCCCAATGCCGTTCTTTTTGACACTATGCCTTCACCAGTTCCATTATAAGTTCCGAAGAGTAAACTATTTCCGTTTAGTGTTCCATCACTTTTATTGGAAGGATCTATAAATATGCTGCCGTTCTTAGCAATAGCAAATGCATTGGATTGAACTGATGCCCCGAGACCATTTCCAACAATTAATAATGGCTCCGTAGGTACCCAATTATTAGTTGGAGAAGTTACAATAGGATTATTTTGAACACCGAGAGCCATGGAAAAATAAGAGTTAGCAATCACATTTAGCCCAATTGCTACGCTTAAAGCGCCAGCCGCAATAGCACGTTGTCCCATGGCTGTTGAATTTATACCAGAAGCAACTACTGCATTTCCAATAGCTGTTGAAACATCACCAGGAGCCGTGCTTTCAAATCCGAGAGCTGTAGAAGCAGCACCTGCTGCTACTGTATTAAACCCCATTGCTGTTGAAAAATTACCCACAGAATCTTTATCCCAATGAGGTCCATCTACATACCCCGCCCTTAATGCAGCTTTATCAGGATACCACATCATTCTTCTTCCTTCGCCGCTAACAGGAGGGTTAGTATGAGTTAATTGATTTGCTGGATTACCGGGAGCAGAAAATAAAACACTGCTATCTGCTACATGAAGGCGGGCAAGTGGAGCATTAGTACCTATACCTACCTTACCATTTTTGAAAACAGTTAAGGCATTACTCCTGGATGAATGACTAT
This sequence comes from Ferruginibacter sp., assembly GCA_040110925.1. Classification (GTDB taxonomy): domain Bacteria; phylum Bacteroidota; class Bacteroidia; order Chitinophagales; family Chitinophagaceae; genus Ferruginibacter. Next base: position 5,623 of record JBDSYV010000125.1, read on the forward strand.
TACCATTACCTACCATAAATAAAGGGGTGCCAGGGCTAAAATTATCTAATTCATTATTCAGTAAAATGGTATCATTATATGCCCCAACAACTGTAGAAGAATAACCTTTTGCAATAGAAACTTGCCCAATAGCAGTTGTATTAAATCCATAAGCTTGAGAAAAACTTCCCATTGCTGTTGATATTCCTCCAGAAGCTATGGTATTAAATCCCATTGCGATTGAATAGTCTCCTGTGGCAACATTTGCTTGCCCCATTGCTATTGAAACGATGCCGGTAGCATTTGTTCCAACCCCCATAGATGTAGAACCGTTACCGATTGCAGTTGTACCATATCCCATTGCAGTGGAACGGTCACCAGAAGCAATTGTTAGATTACCCATAGATGTTGAAGACACCCCGCTGGCAGTTGTGCCCCCTCCCATTGCTGTTGAAAAAGTATTGGAAGCAGTTGATTGAATTCCAAGCGCCGTTGAGGCATAACCTAAAGCAACTGTACTCTTTCCGGCAGCAAATGAAAAATCGCCAATGTTGGATTTATCCCATTGTGTTCCATCAACAAAGCCTGCTCTGAATGCCGCTTTTCCAGGGTACCACAACATTCTTCTACCCGAACCTTGTATGGGTAAATTACCAGGTGTTAAAGGAATATCACCTGCGGCAGAAAATAA
>JBDSYV010000126.1:0-5317 GCA_040110925.1 Ferruginibacter sp.
TTTATGCAGCAGTTACTAACCAACAACAACGAAATTAAAAAAGGCTGGGCAAAATTTTTGTTAAGTTATGAACGGACTTAGGCCAGCAAACATGTTTTGTGAAGTCTTAAAATTGTATAATATCACTTGCATTTATATTTAGCTTAACCATTCATTAATTTACTGCGAAGTTTTGGCAATCCCATATTTTTAACCTGGGACTCTTATACCGTTTTCCGCTGCCGTCGGTGTTTCCACCCTTGAGATGCCGCCGCCGTACCGATAACTATTGGGAGGTATTTTATCAACAGCCAATTGCAGCCTGCCACCCAATTTCCAGAATAAGGAGATAGCATTTCATAATCATTTTTCCGCCCGTTATAAAGTTTTCAGATGAATAGCTAAAACAATTTTCAGATTGATACTATTCTCAAGGCCGCTTTCCTGGTGAGGTGGCGGTGGCAAATTTTAAATGGTACAGAAATTCAAATATCATCTGATTCATCCATTCAAATTAAAAGGGATAGTATCAGCCGTATTTAAAACATATGCATTGTTGCTACTGGCCTGGTAAAGAAATGTTAATTGAATAAAGGCATTCATTATTATTGAAAGGCATTCCTACTTTACTCGTAAATAGATTCATAACAAGAGTGTATTATATTATTAGCCTTCAATTCTAATATATAGCCAAAAGAGAATTCGATTTTTAAATAAAAAAAAGTAACATGAAATTAATTTTGATTTCCCTTGCCTTTCTTGCAATAGCCGGATTCGCCCTGAATAAAACATATATTTTTTCTGGTGAATGTACAAAACCACCTATGGCAAAAAACTTTATGAAAACCTCCTCTTCTACTAACCCTGCATCCAGCAGTGCCATAGGCTTTGCTGTGGTAGAATTATTTACCTCAGAGGGTTGCTCAAGTTGCCCTTCGGCAGACGCATTGATGGGTAAGCTGGCTGCCGAAAATAAGGAGCATGTGTATGTGCTGAGTTACCATGTGGATTATTGGGATCGCCTGGGTTGGAAGGACGCCTTTAGTAAACCAGAGTGGTCGGCAAGGCAGGCTGCTTATGTTAAAAATTTTCATTTAGAGAGTGCATATACTCCACAGGCTGTTGTTAACGGTACAACTGAGTTTGTGGGTTCTGGTAAACTGCAATTATACAATTCTGTTAATAAGGAATTGAATGCAACTGAAGCGGGCCAACTACAAGTTGAAGCTGTAGAAAAAAATGGGAAAATAAAAGTGAAATATGAGGCACCACCATTACAAAATACCAGCATAAACCTTGCCCTTGTGCAACTTCATTCCTCCACACAGGTGACACGTGGCGAAAACGGCGGCAAGCGTTTAGAACACACAAATGTAGTACAAGAGCTTGCCACACTAAATCCTTCCGACAAAAAAGAAATACTTTTTTCCACGCCGGCAAATTTCAATGTTACTGGTTATAAGATCGTGGCCTTTATTCAAAATAAAAAAGATTTAAAAATTACAGCGGCGGCTGAAGCGACCATTAAAACTGAAAAATAATATAGCTGGGCATTGATTTAGTGAGAAAACAATAAAATGTAACTGATTTGTGACTGCCAGTTTATTGCAACCTGCTACCTAATTTCCAGAATTATAAGATAGTATTTCAAAATCATTTTGTTCATTGTAAATGAATATTTATAATAATTTTCAAGCATAGCCTTCTATTCAAGGCCGGTTGTAAAAAGACAAAGCCGCCGTAGATTTTAAAAAATATTTTTTGAACATTTATGGCTGCCAGTATGCGCTGAAAACGAAACACAAATGTTTAGGCTTCACCAACACTCACAGTGCTCCGCGGGCTCACCCGTTTCCGGGAATGGCTAATTCCGATTTTTATTTTCCAGTGCGTATTGAGATTTTTAGGAAATTTTTTTTATGCGTAATTATCTCATCGCCGCCTTGATTTTTTTGCCAGCTTTTGTTTTTTCCCAGAATGTAGGCATTGGCACTACAACGCCCACTGATAAACTGGAAGTATTTACAGCAGACAACAGTTATGGCGTTACGCACTCAGCCCCTGGTATCAGGGTAGGAACTTATATTGGCGGAGGTGGAGGCTGGTATGGCACATCGACCAATACCCCGCTATATCTATATGCATACCTCAGGGGTACTAACGCCCTTGCCTTATACCCAAATGGAAATGTTGGAATAGGAATGAACCCACCCACGGAAAAACTTAGTGTGCAGACAGCTACAAATAATTATGGACTTATTCATACAGATGGAAATATAACCCTGGGTACATATTTAGGAGGATCAACAATAAATGGAGGTTGGTTAGGTACAAAGTCAAACCATCCGCTAATGTTTTATACCAATGGTAATACCACCGTCATGACCCTTTTGCAAAATGGCAATGTGGGTATTGGTACTACAACTCCTAATAATTCTGCCCAATTGGAAGTGGCAAGTACATCTAAGGGTCTATTAATGCCCAGGATGAGTAGCGGGCAACGGACAGCTATCGTATCACCTGCACAGGGTCTGCAGGTATATGATACGGATACCAACAGTTTTTGGTATTTTAATGGTTCGGGCTGGGCTGAAATGGGGTCAGGCGCTACGGGTACCAGCTATTGGGCACAAGATGGCAGTGGCACAATTTCTAATACTAATCCAGGGAAAATATTAATGGGTACTAATGTGGCCGGACCAGGGTATCTAAATATAAAATCCACAGTGAACCTCAGCGGTATTTTCATGAGTGAGACTGGTATAAATTCGGCTGATTTTCTTTCCGCCGGCATTTATGCAGGTGGCGGCACAGCCTCTACCCGGACTGGAGTGCTGTTGGGTAATTTTGGTGCAGGGTTTACAATAGCTAACCAAGCCAATGCGCCATTAACATTCCAGGCTTATAATGCCGAAAGAATGCGAATCACACCCACTGGTTATGTAGGCATTAATACACAAACGCCCACTGCCCAACTGGAAGTAAAAACAGCAACCGGTTTTCCAGGCATAACACATACAGATGGAACGATCCGGCTTACCACATTGTTGAATAGTGCAACTTCCGCAGCATTTGGAACCACCAGCAATCATCCCTTGTTCTTCTTTACCAATAATACTTTTCCTCCTGCTGTGACTATCTCTACATCCGGAAATTTAGGTGTAGGAGGTAGCCTGGCTAGTGCTAAGATCGAAGCATTTACAGCCGATTTACAATATGGCTTTCTTCAAACTACCAGCTCCGGAGTAAGAGTAGGCGCTTCTGCCGGTGGTGCAGGCTATTACGGTACGCTTAGCAATCACCCGCTGTATTTACATGCCAATAATGGTGCGGCAATAGTTGCTTTACTGCAAAATAATAATTTCGGCATCGGCACAACTTCACCCACAGAAAGGCTCACTGTTCTGACAGCTACTAACAATTATGGCCTCAACCATACAGATGGAAATGTTTCTTTGGTATCCTTTGTAGGAGGATCTGGTATAACAGCAGGATGGATAGGAACAAAGTCGAACCACCCGCTTGGTTTTTTTACAAATAATGGTAGCGCTGAAATGACCCTTCTTCAAAATGGTAATGTTGGCATTGGCACTATAAATCCAACTTATAAACTTTCTGTAAATGGCACCATTCAAACAAAGGAAGTGAGGGTGCAAACAGGATGGGCCGATTTTGTATTTGAAAAAAATTACAAGATTCAGTCATTGCCAGAGGTGGAAGAGTTTATTGTTGCTAACAAACACTTACCTGGCATCCCTTCGGCGGTTGAGATAGAACGAGACGGGCTCCTGCTCGGCAATATTCAAACCCGGATGATGCAAAAAATCGAAGAGCTGACACTCTATGCCATCGAGGCCAATAAAACAATAGAGGAGTTGAAAAAAAGATTGGAAACAATTGAAAAAACAAACAAGTAATTTTTTTACCGGGTAAACATTCGTTATGAAAAAAATATTTCTTGTTGTGTTAACCATGCTTTTTGTAGGTATGCAATTGTATGCACAACAAGTACCAGCAAGTTTAAAGAAAAAAATAGAGGGCAAGAAAAACCTTAAAGCCATTATGAAGGATGTGGAGGCATATTATGAAAAAGAGGAGAAGGAAAAAGGAATAAAATCTGGTAAACTAAAAGGAGGTACATCGGAGGGGGCAGAAGAATTTGAAAGCGGGCTTCTTCATTGGAAGCGCTGGGAATACTATAACCAAACACGGTTAAAACCTAATGGAGACCTGGAAGATGTAGCAGCGAAAACCGAAGCAGCGTGGAAAAAAGCAACTTTAAAATATGAAACTAATGCCCCACTGAGTGGAACGGATGCTACCTGGACCTTTCTTGGACCTGCTACCATGAATTACCAGGGAGGTTTTTACCGGGGATTAAGCAGGTGCGACCGGATTGTTTTTCATCCCACTAACGCTAATATATTTTATGTATGTACCAATAATGGTGGTTTGTGGCGCACGACAGACGGAGGTTTAAACTGGTCATCTCTCTCATTCAACTTCCCTATACAATCTGCTTCTGGTGTAGTTATCAACCCCAATAATGATAACAATATTTTTGTACTAACCGGTGATTCTAAATGGGGAAACGGTGTGGGGCAAAACTCCTGTGGTCTATGGATCACTTATGATGGTGGCAATAACTGGTATAAATCTAATTTCGTAAGTAACAGCTTTAATAACAATGATGCAGGCACTAAGCTTATGATGATGCCGGGCAATGCTAGTATTTTATTTGCCTGTACCAGTAGTGGATTATACAGGTCTACTGACGGCGGCATCAACTGGGCGGTAGTAATCAGTTCAGGACCAATATATGATATCGAATTCGATCCCTCAAATTCCAACAGGGTGTATGTTTCCCGAAATGGCGCAGTTTGGGTTTCGACAGACGGCGGAATTACGTTTCCTTTAGCTCAACGCTCCAACATTGCCGGGGCACAAAGAATAGAGATTGGGGTATCGCCAGCAAATAACAATTATGTTTATTTATTATGCGGTCCTTTTGGTGGTGGCCCAGGTACCAATACCTTCGGCGGCATTTATCGTTCTTCAACAAAAGGTGCGGCGGGGAGCTTTGCTTTGAGAACCAATATGCCAAATATCCTATGTACTACAACTAACGGTGTTGTTGCAAACCCTGATGGCGATCAATCCGGTTATGATCTTGCTATTGATATAAGTAAAACTAATGCAGAGGTGTTGGTAACTGGTGGTAAAACCGTTTGGGGCAGCTCGGATGGGGGGACCACAATGACTTTTCGTACGCCTTATAACGAAGGGGGAACGCCGGTTACGCCTCCCGCCAATTATATTCATCCCGACATCCAGGATC
>JBDSYV010000127.1:0-6603 GCA_040110925.1 Ferruginibacter sp.
AAAGGGATGAACTGGATATATATAATATTCCCATTACCAAAATCACGAACGAATTTCTGGTTTTTATTCATAATGCAGAACAAATAAATATTGAGTTAAGTAGCGAGTTTATTCTTTTCATCAGCACCTTGATGCGCATAAAAGCTAAAATGTTGTTGCCAAGAAAAGAACTGGATGCCGCTGGTAATGAAATAGACCCAAGGCAAGAATTGATAGATAAAATACTGGAATACAAAAAGTTTAAAGAAGCCTCTGCAAAAATGGCCGAGATGGAAGCCATTCGCATGCTCATCATAAAAAGAGGCAACGTGCAGCGGGAACTTATGCAGATTGGTGAAGAGGCCGGAGAAGGAACTGAGATACAAACGGTTTCATTATTTAAACTGATGAAGGCATTTGAAAAAGTGATCCATCGCCTGCAGGAAAAAAACAACAAACCCGTACACACGGTAATACAATACAACTACACGATGGAAGGCGTTAGGGAAAATATTTTACAGCTTGCCAGTGAACAAAAAACCCTTTCCTTTGAAAAGATTTTTGAGGTTTGTGATAACCGCATTCACGCTATTTTTATCTTTCTGAATATGTTGGAACTGGTACAACAAAAATTTCTTCACATTCTCATTGGTGAAGGCAGAAACAATTTTATAATTGAATTCAATGAAGCTAGGGAAGAAGATGCTTCAACTACATTGGTAGAATCGGACTGGGCTGGCATGAATTAAGAAACCCGGGCAAATTTCTATAAATCTGAAACTATGATGATTTTATATGGGATTCTGCCAATCATTTTTTCAGCCTTAAACAAGGCAGTCTTTAAAATGCCTTAATGTCACAAATGAACGCTGGCATTTAATTTGATGTTTAAACATTGAATAATTAAATTTACCATTATGAACATACAAATTCAAAGAGCTGCCGAACGTGGCGGTGCCAACCATGGTTGGTTAAATGCAAAACATTATTTCAGTTTTGGCGGTTACCACAACCCGGAAAAAGTACATTTTGGCCTATTACGGGTGTTAAACGATGATATCGTTGAAGGTGGCGGTGGATTTCCTACTCATCCCCATGACAATATGGAGATAGTGACCATTCCTCACACAGGAACTTTGCAACATAAGGACAGCTCGGGTGGTAATGGCCTTATTAAAGCTGGTGATGTGCAAATAATGAGTGCGGGCACTGGCGTTGAACATTCCGAATTTAATGCCAGCAAAACTGAAACAGTGAATCTTTTCCAACTTTGGGTTTTTCCTAAAAAAAGAAACATTGAACCCCGCTACGATCAGCGCAATTTTTCATCAGACGACCGCCATAATAAATGGCAGGTGGTAGTATCACCAAGAGATGAAGACAATGCTTTATGGATAAACCAGGATGCAAGGTTTGCATTAACGAATTTATCCGCTGGCCAAAGCCTTGAATATAAAAACGCTTTTGAAGGAAATGGTGTTTACCTGGTTGTAATAAAAGGAACCGTAGAAGTAAATGGCGAAAAATTAAATTACAGGGATGCAGCAGGGATTTCCGGAACGGATGAATTTACAGTAACAGCAGGTGAAGATGCGGAATTGCTGGCGGTGGAAGTACCAATGAGGTAATATTTGATTTGTCAATTTAAAAGTGCACAATAAACAATAGGCAAAAAATTTTATCTGCATTTATAAGATAAACGCAAACGCCCTGGCTGCGCAGGTATGCAGGGCTGCGCATCACCACTCATCAGCACACTTACTACATACAAATCTACTGATTGCTGGTAGCTGCTGAATTGAGATACTGCCGAATCTATGAGTACACCTGTGCCATCATAATAGCGTACTTTTAAATCCTTCACGCCATTTGTGGAGCGCTTTCCAAAATTGAAAAATTGGTTGTATTCTGCCCGATCTTCTTCATCAGGAAAAATATAAAAATAATTTTTAGGGGCCACGGTGGGCTGAAAAGACAAACTTGCATCACTGATCTTTTGTCCTGAAAATAAATTTTTATATATCATACTTACGAGGTTCCCGTTGCTGTAGGTATAATCTACCTGCTCATAAGGAAGAGTTGATGCAGTAGATAAGGCCTTGGTTTTTTTTACCAGGTAGCCAGCTGTATTGTATGTAAATACCTGGTTATAAAAAGGAGATACAGGGTTACCTGGGTCAACCAGGCCATGGAATTTCAGGATCTGTTTACTTGTTGCATCCTGGATAAAATATTCATCAGCATTTACATGAATCGTGTCAGTCGTAGTCACAATATTAGCATACGAAACAATAAAATTAGAAATACTGTCAAACTCAATAATGGTGACGGCATTATCTGCCGAATTTATATTGGCAGCTATAGAGCCAATGGGAATAATGCCACTTGTATCGCGGTAATCAATTTTTGCTATACGACAGTTAATACCAATGATTGATGGATTATCACCCCCGTTTTCCTCGCTGTAATCTTTTTCACAGGAAATAATAGTAAAACATAAGAGGCAACTAAGCAGGAATAAAATTGGTGATTTCATGAAAAGGTTTTTATCATGGACTTAAAGATCATTAAAGCTATCCCAGATAAACTAAATTAAAACTTAAAAAATGGTTTTTAATTTATCTGGATCCTGGTTGCCTCATAAATATCTGTTTGGGTAACGGGTACATCATTGGTTTTATTGTAAATATTTCCTTTTCCTTTTGCATACCATATCTCTTCTTCCAGAACTATAACATCTCCTGCACCCTGATTAACTACATAAGAGTTTTTTACTTTTATGATATTAGTGTAAGAAATACTGGAAATTGTAGCAGTAGCCCCCTTAGCCAGTATGGTACTATTTATTTTTATTGCAACGGGTATCCCTAAATAGAAATTGTTGCCAAGATTATTTGTCCAGGTAGCATTTACAGCCAGGCTCGAATCAAGTAATATTATCTCTTTATTTATTGGATTATCAAAACCATAATCCTGGTATATATATTCATAATAAATGCTGCCAGCCTTTCTGTGCAATGAAGAATCAGTTGGGGTACCATTGTCAAGGTATTCAAAGATTTTATACGTATTTCCCGCTTTAATGATAGTGTTGTTATTCACTTTTACAAATAGCGTATCAGCAGGTGCTCCGCCCTGTAATTTATAAGACCAGTTTGAGCCTAATGTTTCTGGGATATAATCCAGGTTTGGCGGGGGAGCTGTACCACCAACCGTTATTGAGAAAGTACAGGTAGAAGTTCCCGCTGTAGCTGTAAAATTATTTGTTCCTGGTGCCGCTGGTGTACCTGTGCCAGTAAGTACAATTGGCTGTGGGCCTGTGCCGGTAAATGTTCCCGTACCGGTAAATGTATATCCATTTGCAGAACTAATAGTAACAGTATAAGTGCCGGCTGTTACAACAGTTGCGGTTAATGTAACTGTGTTTGAGGCAGTTAATGCAACACCTGCGCTATAAGTTCCAGCTACTACTGCACCTGAACAAACACCTGCAGTATTATTTAAGGTAAAGACAGCAGTACCTGGGCCAACAGCCGGCAAAACGGTTATGGCAAACGTGCAGGTATTCAATCCATTACTAACTGTTACAGGTATAATTCCGGCAAGCGTAGGCGTACCAATGGCGCTAAGGGTTACCAGTTTCACGCCAGGTGAGGTAAAATTTCCTGCAGCAGCAAAGGTCATACCCGCCGGTGTTGATGTAGCACCAAATGTGTATAAACCAGCGACTGTAACATTTACGGTAACTATTATAGTATTACTTACACCTAAAGCTGTACCCACTTTATAAACACCATTTATAGTAGGAGTTGTACATAATCCCGGTGCTCCACCAAGCGTGTAAACGGCAATGCCAGTTCCGGCACCTACTACAGTTATATTAATAGAACAAGTACTAGTGCCATATTTTATGGTAAAAGTATTTATACCCGCAATAAGCGGTTTTCCAGTAGGATAAAGTCGTACAGTGTTTAAACCTGTAACTCCCAGGTTGCCCTCGCCTTTAAAAGAGTACCCATTTACTGTATCTGATTTTATGAGATAAGTGCCGGTGTTTGTTACATTTACCTGCACATCAATATAATTCCCATTGGTTAGTACAGAATCAGCTTTGAAAATACCATTTACCGTAGAGGGAAGGCAATCACCAGTAGCACCGGATTTTAATGTACCAATTGATACGCCTCCGGTTTCAAGACTAATTTCTTTCTGGCAGGAAATAAAGCTGAATAAGACAATTAAAAATAGTCCGGATAATTTTAAAATTTTCATTAAAGCCGTTTTTATTTGATAAAGAATTTTATTGAACCTGTGAGGCATCATCTACCAATGCACCAGTTTCCACTGTATGAGTGTCATTGAAGTCTTTTTGCTGCCTGAAAAACCTCTTTTGAAATAATAAAATGGTAATCACACCTGTGCTAATTGCCGCATCTGCAAGGTTAAAGATAGGACGGAAAAACTCAAAATCCTCACCTCCCCATCCAGGAACCCAGGAGGGGAAATGTCCTCTAATAACAGGGAAATATAACATATCCACTACATTACCATGCAAAAAACCAGCATAGCCAGGCTTAGATAAATGAGCCAGGCCCTGGTAACCCAGGTAATCGCTAAACTGTGGGTCGTAAATCATACCCTTGTCAAATATCAGCCCATAGAAACAGGAATCGATAAGATTTCCCAGTGCGCCGGCATATATTAAGGCAGCGCAAACGATGAACCCCTTATGATATCCGCCTTTGATTATTTTTCCAAGGTACCAGGTTCCAAAAACTACGGCCCCCATACGGAAAACCGTCAATGCCAGTTTACCCCAATTGCCGCCAAACTTCCATCCATAGGCCATCCCGGGGTTTTCTACAAAATACAATTGAAACCAGTTGCCCACTATATGGCGGGAGCTGTTAAGTGGAAATGTAGTTTTGATATATATTTTTAATAACTGATCTGCTATGATTACCAGGGCGATTATTAAAACCAGGTGTTTACGCTTCATTAATATGTTTTTATACCAGTATTCTCATTCGAACATACAGGCTGCGGCGCAAAGATAAGTTTCCACTGATTATTCTTCGTAATATACCCGTTTTACTCTTTGGGAAATATTGGTGAGCATTTCATAAGGAATAGTTGAAGCCCAGGCAGCCAATTTTGTAACTGGCAATAATTCACCAAAAACAATCAGCTCATCTTCTTCATTTACAGGAATGCCAGTCACATCAATCATGGTCATATCCATACATACATTTCCTACTACAGGGGCCAGCGTTCCATTGATCAACATTTTCCCATTTCCATTTCCCATTTTCCTTGGGTATCCGTCCGCATAACCTATCCTTACTGTGGCAATTACGCTATCTTTTTCAAGAATAGCATTCCGGCCATACCCCACAGATTCGCCTTTTTTAACCTGTTTTATTTGTGATATTGTAGTTTTTAATGTAGTTACATTTTGCAGTTTTGCCTGCATAACACCATCAGAATTTATTCCATATAAGCCTATACCAAGCCTGACCATATTCATCTGCATACCAGGGTGGCGATGAATAGCTGATGTATTGGCGATATGACGTATAAATTTATAACCACAAATTTTTTCAATGTCATCAGCCATTGATGTAAAAAGGTTCCATTGCTGAATAGTATATTCATCCTGCAGTACATCATCGCTGGCAACAAGGTGAGAAAAAACAGATACAATGTATAGGATATCATCTCCCGAAATTTCTTTACCCAATTTAACCATATCATTTTCTTCAAAACCAAGGCGGTGCATGCCGGTATCCAATTTTATATGCACAGGATAATGTTTGATGCCTTGCTGCAACAAATAATTTTTAAAAGCATAAAGCATATTGAAAGAATACAATTCAGGCTGTAGGTTATTGGTAATAATATTCTCAAATGCTTTTGCTTCCGTATTCATAACCATTATAGGCAAGTGAATACCTGCCCGCCGCAGTTCCACAGCTTCATCTGCATAGGCTACGGCCAGGTAATCTACAGCTTCGTGCTGTAACAGGCTTGCCACCTGGAAACTGCCACTGCCATAACTAAAAGCCTTTACCATGGCCATAAGTTTTACGCCGGGTGAGAGCATTTTTTTATACAGAAGTAAATTATGTCGCAATGCATTAAGATTAATTTCCAGGACGGTCTCATGATTTTTCTGCTCCAGCACCTGGCTTATCTTTTCAAATTGAAATGTACGGGCACCCTTTAATAAAATGGTTTCATCTTTAAATTGCAATGCCGGAATGGCATACAATAATTCTTCTGTGGTATTGAAAAAATGAATTTCATCCATACCAAAAAATAAATCGCTGTGCGCTGAAATTTGCTGGCCTATTCCTATGAAGCGAAAAAGTTTTTTCCTCGCTAGAATATTTGCTATGGTCTTATAAAGTTGGCCGGAAGGTTGCCCGGCCTGTAACAAATCACTTAAAATAAGGGTATGTTTTTTATGGAGCGGGTGCTGCCCCAAAAAATCCAAAGCAATACTTAATGAATTAATATCGGCACTGTAACTATCATTTATGATGGAACAATGCTGGATGCCTTCCTTAAGCTCAAGCCGCATTTCAACCTGGCGCAAATGACGCATTTTCTCAAATATGGCAG
>JBDSYV010000128.1:0-4613 GCA_040110925.1 Ferruginibacter sp.
ACCGTGGATATGGATGTGCGGAAAGCAGGATTGGATTCTGGTAACATCTGGATGATGCCAAACCGTGATATTGATGTTTTGTATGATGAATTAAAATCTGTGGATATACTTTCCACTGATGAATTTGCTACGCTTTTTATAAGCTGTTCGTCTATGAAAGACCCTACAAGTTTTAATGGGAGGGAACACACCATTGAAGTAGTAACTTTTATTGACTACGATTCTTTTAAATCAAAATTGCCGGTGGGTGATGAATATACAGAAGAATATAAAAAGTTTAAGGATAAGCTTTGCGATAAACTGGTGAACAGTCTTGATAAAGTAGTGCCTGGAATCCGGAATCATATTGTTCAAATGCAACTGGGTACACCCACAACCAACGAATATTATATTAACTCTACAAAAGGGAATGTGTATGGTACTGAAAAAGGTTTCTTTCAGACAGGCCCATTTTCCTACACGGCAAATACAGAAATTGAAAATCTTTATTTATGCGGTGCCAGCATAATGTCTCATGGTGTAGCAGGATCAGGATATTCTGGTGTAAAAACTGCTGCTAAAATTTTAAACTGCAAGGAAGAAGACCTCGTAAAACCAGATGCATCGCAACATGTGCAGGTATATGATGCGGAAAATAATTCTGAATGGCCGGATTGGCTCCATCAAAAAGTGGCGGATAAAAAAAGACGTGCAAAACCTGAACTCAAACTTCAATAAGCCCTGTTATTAAAAAGCTGGAACGGAAATGGTATGACCTAAATGGTAGAACTGGTATTAAATCAGCCTGCACAAACCATCAAAGAACTTAGCTGACAACCATTGACCTTTTTCAACGTTTCAATTAAATAGTTCTGTTTGGTCATGATATCAATAAAAAGTAGGAAGCTTAAAAACAATAAAAGAAAACATGAAAATCCCCGGCCTGTTCTTTACTTTATTTATTTCTTTGATTGGATATACACAACCTGTTTTAATTAATTCAATGAATACAGGAATATCAATTTCAGATTCAGAGGAAAAAAGTAATTCGCACCTGGTTGCTCCTGCTAATGCATATCCTTATGCATTAATCGCCGGGGGAAGCAAAGGCATTGGATATGCAATTGCAGAAGCACTGGCAAAAAGAAAGTATAACCTTATTTTGATTGCAAGGCATAAAGACAGTTTGATTTCTGCAAAAAATAAACTTGAATCAGTATATAATATTCACGTACAAACCCTGCAGTATGACCTGAGTAAAAAAGAGACGGCTACAGAAATTGCCAGTTGGTGTAATGAAAATAATATCAATTTAACCATGCTTTGTAATGTTGCTGGCTTTGGCGGTTCAAATGATTTTTTAACCCTGTCTCTTGATTCTCTAAGGTACATGGTGAATTTAAATGTGGAATCCTGCATGGCCATGAGCCTGGTTTTGTTGCCTATATTGGAAAAAAATGCACCTTCATATATTATGAACGTGGGCAGTATGGCGGGGTTTGCTCCTATCCCCTCAAAGAATATGTATTCTGCTACAAAATCGGCAATCATATTTTTTAGTTATTCTTTGCGTGCACAATTAAAAGATAAAAATATCAGTGTAAGTGTTCTTTGTCCCGGCCCCGTATTTACAAAGCCTGAAATTAAAGTAGAAACAAAAAAGAAACTGGGGTGGTTAGGTATGCAAATGGCGGTGAGCCCTAAAAAAGTTGGCGAAGTTGCTGTGCGTAAAACACTGAATAAAAAACTCGTAATAATACCCGGCACCCTCAATAAAATTATGGCAGCTTTAGTGAGAATTTTGCCTCGCCGGTGGATTGTAGGAATTTATGATAAGGTAGGAGGATAAATGATTTTAAAAGACAAGTTTATTAATCATTTAATTATTGAGTCATCGTTTCATGTCACCCCTTCGGGGTTAAAATAATTTGGTGTCTTTTACATTATAATAATGCCAGCCCTAAGGGCTTTTGATTTTGAAAGATTCAGACACTAAAATCCTGAAAGGATGATAGTATTATAGAACTATAAAGAAAATTGAATAAAACCCCGAAGGGGTGCAACACGGTTTAATTGATCATTCTACTTAATCCTAATTATTTATTCACTGATAATAACATAAAACTGTTCTGCACACCCTTATAATTATTGTAAATCAGAATATTTTTGTAAGCAGAAACAGAACCTGATTTTTTAATCATGTGCTCTGGAATAAATTGTTTTTGAATTATCTCGCAGCATAACCAAAGGGCCATTGCAGTAGCTGTTGGGTATTCTCCGCACATATGTTTATACCGTGCCACCGTTGCCCCTTCTCCAATTAATGATTCGCAAGTTGAATAATATTTTGATAAACGACTGTCTCCATTTTCACCCGATATCAAAAGGTCAATCGTTTCGTTTGGGGGCAAATGTTTTTCTATAAATTCCTTTAGCCTCTTCTTAAAAATACCTTCATCGTCATTTTGAAAAGTATCTACTTCCACCAGTTTTGCAATGGCATCCAGGGCTATACCATTTACTAAAAACATTGCTGCACCTTCACCTGCCATACTTCCTGGCGAATTGATTTCGTAGAGTTCTTTATTGGTATGATTATCTTTTTTATACCAATCACCTTTGTCTTCAAAATAATAATTGTGAAGGGAGATATCGTCTGAAGCACCCAGCAGGTAACTTTTTTGGGGATATTCATTTATCATCATATCAGCATCTATCATGGCATATTCAAATGCAAGGCCCTGTTGTAAATGTGTAGTGTTGTAACCCTTGCTACCTGTTAGTAAACTTATCTGTGCTCCAATTGCATTGGGTGTGCTCTGCACAAAATTTATTGGCGTTAGAACGCCTTCTTCGTATTCAATAACCTGGTTAAGAAATTTTACACAATCTCCTTTTCCACCATTGGCAGTGCCTATTATGATGCCATCTGGCAGTGAATTATTTTGTAGCAAGGGTAATGAAGCACCTACACCCATTCTTACCGCTTTGCCCATTCTTCTTAATATCCCTGGTGGAATGCCTTCATAATTAGGTTCAAGAGCATTAAGTTTTTTCTCAGTTGATTCCTGCAATGTTTTTATATCTACATCCCCAAAAGTTTGCTGCGGCGATATGCAGGATGTCTGATGAATATAAAACATGGTATCAGGCTTTTGAAAAAATTAATGATGAACAGTTGCCTCCAAAGCCAAAAGAGTTTGACATAATATGATTCAATGGGGCTTGAATATATTTTTCAATTGGCCTTAATCCCGTTCCAGGGATAGGATTTTGAAACTTTAAACCGGGATATATTTCCTGCTGATGAAGGCTTAAAATACAATACACTGCTTCAATAGCACCCGCTGCGCCAAGTGTATGGCCCACATTTGCTTTGGTAGATGTAAATGGAGGCATTGTTTCAAAAAGGCGAAGCATGGCAATGCTTTCCACTTTATCATTATTTTCTGTACCAGTACCGTGGGCATTAATAAAACTGATTGCATTATTATCCAGGTTTGCAGAATCAAGTGCTGCTTTCATTGCCAGGTATGGCCCTTCCCCGGTATCTGATAATGAGGAGGCATGGTAAGCATCATTGGCATTTCCATATCCTGTGAGGGAAGCATATATTTTTTTTCCGGCAACGTCTTCTTCTCTTTCTAAAATTAGGAATGCCGCCCCTTCTCCAAGATTAAGACCATTGCGATTGTCATCAAAAGGCGAACAGATATCTTTTGATAAAATATGCAGGGCATTAAATCCATTAATAGTAAATTTTGCCAGGCTGTCCACACCTCCCACAATAGCACGGCGGGCACGTCCGGCTTTTATTAACCTTGCGCCAAACATAATGGCATTGGCCGATGAGGAGCAGGCTGTATGGATTGTATCTATGGGGCCATTAAGGTCATACCTTTTTTGCAGGTACATGCTTATTGAACCATAGTCATAAGAAGTCAGGAATTCTGAACCAGGTGTTTCTTTTTGGGCATCGCTGTACATTTCGTCAGTTAAGCACATGCCACCTACTGTACTTGCATTAACGAGTGCAGTGTCTTCAGATGAAACCTCTGCAACTGTTAATTGACTATCGGCAAGAGCTTCCTTTAAAGCATGCAAGGCAAGTAAGGTGGTTCTTGTAATACCCGGCTCGTGGGCATCCAGCATGTCCTTTAATGCCTCGGTACTTATCTTGATTTCGCCCACGGGATTTATTCCGGTATATTTGGAGGGGAACATTTCTAAGTGGCTCATACCACATTTACCTTCTACCAGGGATGCCCGGTTTTCGGCTACAGAATTGCCTATAGCACTTATTAACCCCATACCTGTAACTACAATCCTGCTCAAAGAATAATTTTATTTAGTTCTGTGCTTTTCAATGTAATCGGCCATGGTATTAACATCTACCAGTATTTTACGGCCCTCTTTCGGATCTTCAATGACGATTCCATACTCACGGTTAAGCAATACAATCAATTCAATTGAATCAATTGAATCTAGTCCAAGACCTTCACCGAACAATGGTTGATCATCTTTAATATCTTCCGGTTTTACAGTTAACAGGTTTAAAAATTCAATGATCTGTTTCTTTAACTGTTCTTTCAATATTGCTGTTTCCATAATAAATAATTCAAATAAGATTTTTT
>JBDSYV010000129.1:0-3903 GCA_040110925.1 Ferruginibacter sp.
TTAAGAGATGACCAGATAAAAAGTATGATTCCGGATGAACTGGTTTTTGCTCATAGAAAAAGAGCATTGAATCCTGATAATCCATTTATAAGAGGTACGGCTCAAAATCCTGATGTATATTTTCAGGGCCGGGAAACAGTAAATAGTTTTTATGATAATACACCGGCCATTGTGGAGGATGCAATGAGAGCATTTGAAAAAATGACCGGGAGAAAATATGAATTGTTTGAATATAGTGGCGCAGCTGATGCAAAATATGTTACCATTATTATGGGCTCAGGGAGTGAAACAGTTTTAGAAACTGTGAAAGCTTTAAATGCAGCAGGCGAAAAAACCGGCGTTATCCAGGTAAGATTATATCGCCCATTCTCAGTAAATCATTTTATAAATGCATTACCTAAAACTGTTGAAACAATTTCAGTTTTAGACCGTACAAAAGAATCAGGTGCAACAGGTGAACCGCTTTACCAGGATGTTTTGGCTGCATTTGTTGAAGGATTACAACAGGGAATATTATCTAAACTCCCGAATGTTGTCGGGGGACGCTATGGTCTTTCTTCCAAAGAATTTACACCGGCAATGGTGAAAGGAATTTATGATGATATGCTAAAAGGCAACAAGGCAAAAAATCATTTTACTATTGGTATTAATGATGATGTTACCCATACCAGCCTTGCTTATGATGAAACCTATTCACTGGACGAATCGGAATGGCGGCAGGCATTATTTTTTGGATTGGGTGCAGACGGAACTGTAGGTGCGAATAAAAACAGCATTAAAATAATCGGGGAGAATACTGACCTTTTTGCACAGGGTTATTTTGTGTATGATTCTAAAAAATCAGGAGCAAGAACCGTTTCTCATTTACGGTTTGGGCCGCATCCAATAAAAGCGCCATACCTTATTACCCGTGCTGATTTCATCGCTGCACACCAATTCAACTTTACAGAAAAAGTGGAGATGTTGAATTTTATAAAACCCGGTGGAACATTTTTATTAAACAGTCCTTACCCAAAGGATGAAGTATGGGATAAGTTGCCCGGATTTGTGCAGGAAGAGATCATCAATAAAAAATTATTGTTTTACATTATTGATGCAACAACTGTTGCAAAAGATACCGGCATGAATGGAAGGATAAACACCATTATGCAAACCTGCTTTTTTGCGTTGAGTGGTGTATTGCCAAAAGAAGAAGCCATTGAGCAAATAAAACATGCCATTGAAAAAACATATTCAAAAAAAGGAAAGGCAATTGTTCAGCAAAATTTTAAAGCTGTTGATGCAACACTAGAAAATTTATTTGAAGTAACTGTACCCATGATTGCCACATCTACATCAGGAATGCTATCGGTTGTTGCAGATGATGCGCCTGAATTTGTAAGAGATGTAACTGCCATGATGATGAGTGGACATGGTGATGAATTGCCCGTAAGTAAAATGTCAATTGACGGCACTTACCCAAGCGGTACAACCAAATGGGAGAAAAGAAATATTGCAGACATGGTGCCTGTTTGGGATGCTGAAACCTGTATCCAATGTGGTAACTGTGCATTCGTTTGTCCGCATAGTGTGATCCGTGCAAAATTTTACAATGAAGGTTTTTTGAAAAATGCACCGGATGGCTTTCCCTCTGCCCCGATTAATTCAAGAGGTTTTCCGGAAACAAAATATACCCTGCAGGTTTATGCAGAAGATTGCACAGGTTGTAATTTATGCGTGGAAGTGTGTCCAGCATTCAGCATAACAGATCGCTCATTGAAAGCCATTAATATGGCGGAAAAAGAACCTGTTCTTGAAAATGTAAAACAACATATCAGTTTCTTTGAAGACTTACCATGGAACAACCGTTCTGAAATTAATTTTTCCACAGTTCATGGTGCACAATTCATGGAGCCATTGTTTGAATTCTCAGGTGCATGTGCGGGCTGCGGTGAAACGCCCTACATAAAATTGTTATCACAATTATTTGGAGATCGTTTACTGGTAGCTAATGCAACAGGTTGCTCTTCCATTTATGGTGGCAATTTACCCACTACACCATGGACAATGAATGAAGCAGGGCAAGGGCCGGCATGGTCAAATTCATTGTTTGAAGACAATGCAGAATTTGGTTTGGGTATGCGAATGACAGCAGATCATCAACTGGCAATGGCCCATCGTTTATTAAAAGAACTATCCCCGCAACTGGGTGAGAAATTTGTAAATGATATTATTAATGCGCCGCAATTACAGGAATCGGAAATTGCCATTCAACGCATACGTATTCATGAACTAAAAGAAAAACTACAGATTATTCCTGAAGATTCCGCTAAACATTTATTGTCTGTTTGCCAGCAATTGGTTCATCGCAGTGTATGGCTGGTGGGTGGCGATGGCTGGGCATATGATATCGGTTATGGTGGATTGGATCATGCATTAGCAAGTGGAAAAAATATCAATATCCTTGTGCTGGATACAGAAGTGTACAGCAATACAGGCGGGCAAAGTTCTAAATCAACACCAACCGCAGCGTCTGCAAAATTTGCTTCGGCAGGAAAACGTGGCGGCAAAAAAGATCTTGCCATGCAGGCTGTTTCTTATGGCAACGTGTATGTAGCAAGAATTGCTTTTTGTGCCAATCCACAACAAACCATGCTGGCCATGAGAGAAGCAGAAGCTTATGACGGACCATCATTGATCCTTGCATACAGTCATTGCATAGCACATGGCTTCGATCTTAAAGATGGCCTCACACAACAAAACAATGCTGTAGCAAGCGGCTACTGGCCATTGATGCGGTACAACCCGGTTTTAAGAATAAAAAAACAAAATCCATTTATACTGGATTCGATACGCCCATCAATACCATTGAAAACATTTGCTTACAAAGAATTGCGATATAAAGTACTCACGCAAACTAACCCCGAAGAAGCAGAAGAACTAATGACGCTTGCGCAGGAAATGGTAAACCAGCGCTGGAAAAATTATGAAGAGCTTGCCACTAAAAGAGCAAGTGATTTTGTACCGATTGCTAAATAATAAAATTATATTTTATGAACTTACAAACAACTTACATGGGATTAAAACTGGAATCTCCTATTGTGGTTTCAGCATGTACTTTATCAGAGGACGTAAGCAATATTGTGCAGATGGAAGATGCTGGTGCAGGTGCAGTGGTATTACATTCCTTGTTTGAAGAACAACTAAAAAAAGAAGAGGAAAAATATAATACTGTATTAAGTAATACCAGCAATGTATTCGCCGAGGCCAGGGATTTCTTTCCTGAACTTGATGAGTACCATAAAGGATCGGAGCAGTACCTGGAAAATATCAGAAAGGCAAAGGAACGTGTGAAGGTACCCATCATTGCAAGTTTGAATGGCATATCCAACGAAGGCTGGATAAGTTATGCACGGCAAATGGAACAGGCTGGTGCAGATGGCCTGGAAATGAATATCTTTTTTATTCCCGCTGATATACATTTATCATCATCGGCAGTAGAACACCGTTATTTAAATATTATTGATGAAGTAAAAGCAACCGTAAATATCCCTGTAGCTGTAAAACTTAATCCTTACTTCAGTGCAATGGGAAATATGGCCAAGCGGATGCAGGAATACAAAGCAGATGCATTGGTTTTATTTAATCGTTTTTACCAGCCCGATTTTGACATTGATAAGTTATCCCTTGTTCATAATATTCATTTCAGCGAAGCTGAAGAAATAAAATTGCCATTGTTGTGGATTTCACTTTTGTATAGTAAAGTGCCTGTTTCACTTGCTGCCACAACCGGTGTGCAAAGTTCAATTGAAGTGATAAAATATATCCTTGCCGGCGCCGATGTAGCCATGACCGCTTCTGCTTTGTATAAAAATGGGATTGGTTATTTAAAAACAATGAATAGCGAACTGATGTCCTGGATGC
>JBDSYV010000130.1:0-6580 GCA_040110925.1 Ferruginibacter sp.
CATTAAGTATCAGTTTGGCCAGGCCTTTTTCCATAGATTTTATGGCAATGATAGTATGAGCCATTGGAACACCGATGTTTCTAATCACTGTGCTGTCCGTTAAATCTCTTTGCAGGCGTGAGACAGGAAGCTTTGCTGAAAGATGCTCCCAGATTGCATTGGCAAGCCCAAGATTGCCTTCTGCATTTTCAAAATCTATCGGGTTTACTTTGTGCGGCATGGCACTACTGCCAATTTCTCCTTTCTTTGTTTGCTGCTTAAAATAATCCATACTGATGTAGGCCCATATATCCCGGCAGAGATCTAAGAAAATAGTATTGATGCGTTTGATGGCATCAAAATGTGCAGCAAGTACATCGTAATGTTCTATCTGTGTAGTGTATTGCTGGCGCTCCAGGCCTAATTTATTTTCAAGAAAATCATCAGCAAATTTTTTCCAGTTATGTTTTGGAAATGCTACTGCGTGAGCATTAAAGTTTCCCGTGGCTCCGCCAAATTTTCCAGTAAAAGGTATATAGCTGAACAACTGTATTTGATTTTCCAGTCTTTCTACAAATACCATTAATTCTTTACCGAGCAATGTAGGCGATGCAGGTTGCCCGTGTGTATGTGCAAGCATGGGAACCGCTTTCCATTGCAGGGATAGTTTATATAAATGCTGCTGCAGGTTGATGATGGCAGGAAGATAGATGGTTTCTACCGCATCTTTCCACGCAAGTGGCATAGCGGTATTATTTATGTCCTGCGATGTGAGGCCAAAGTGGATCCATTCTTTTAAATGTTCAGCTCCAGCGGATTCAAGTGCTGATTTTAAAAAATATTCTACGGCCTTTACATCATGGTTAGTAACCTTTTCGGTTTGTTTTATTTTCTCCGCATCTTCCACAGAAAAATCATTGACCAGTAACCTTAAGCTATTTTTTATTTTAATGTCCAGCTTAAAAAATTTCTTTTCCGCCAGCGTGATAAAATATTCCACTTCCACATGCAGCCGGTATTTTATCAAAGCAAATTCTGAAAAATAAACTGAGAGTTCCCTTGTGCTATTGTAATAGCGGCCATCAACGGGGGAAACGGCAGAAAGTGGAAGCAGGCTCATTATTGATTTGGTTTACTGTAAATTTGCCGCAAAAATAACTGAAAGCATTTGGAAAGAAAAATAAGGGTGGCGGCAGTAAGCTATTTAAATACCAAGCCACTGATCTATGGTTTTGAAAAGGGCATGATGAAAGAGGAGATTGAACTTGTATTTGATTATCCTGCAAATGTAGCCAGCATGCTTTTATATGATGAAGCTGACATTGGTTTAATACCCGTGGCGGCAATACCGCTTTTAGAAGAATATCATATCATTTCTGATTACTGCATAGGAGCCAATTTTGAAGTGGCCAGTGTTTGCCTTTTCAGCGAAGTGCCTTTAAACAAAATCGAAAAGATTATCCTGGATTACCAAAGCCGCACTTCGGTAGCACTTTTAAAAATATTATTAAAGTATCACTGGAAAAAGCAACCGGAATTTATTCAATCCACTGAAGGATATGAAAATGAAATTACCGGAACTACAGCCGGGCTTGTCATCGGCGACAGGGCCCTGAAGCAACGGATGCAATCAAATTATATTTACGACCTGGCAACGGCATGGCATGATATGGCCGGCCTTCCTTTTGTTTTTGCGGCATGGGTTAGCAATAAAAAATTGCCCGATGATTTTACTGAATCATTTAATAAAGCTACAGGAGAAGGCCTGTTGCATATCGCCGAAATTGTTAAAAAGAATGTTTATCCTTATTACAACCTTGAGACCTACTTTACAACAAACATTAGTTATGAGCTGAATGAACAAAAAAAAGAAGGCCTAAAATTGTTTTTGAAGTTTTTGGCGAATGGGTAATTATTGTATTTGAACTTCTTATTTTCTCAATCTTGCCCTTTGCATCATATTCCTTGCTGTACTATTAAATTCTTCTGATACATTCATTTTTAAAATGGCGGGCACAAACAATGCTGCAAATAATACAGAGCGGAAAATGGTATCAAGGTAAATATTCATGATAAAAGGCACAGCATATACTGCTATGAAAATAATGCAGGTTACCAACAGGATCTTTAGATGTCCAAAGCCATAGGGTTGCCATCCATATTTTCTATAAATAAAAATATATCGCACGCCATTATAAATACTGATGGCAATAAGGTTACTCCATGCAGCGCCGGTAATACCCATGGCCTTTATCAAAAAAAAGTTTAAGGGAAAAGCCAGCAAGGTTAATAATACGTTAGTAAAAAAATCAAAGCGCCAATTGCTGCTGGTAGAAATGATCTGCCCGTTTACACCAGTGCCAAGGTCAATCATTTTAGCAAAGCCCATGATAAGGGCCACCATTGGAACCTGCGCCCATTGAGTGCCCAGAAAAACGACCAGGTTATTGATGTTGAGCATCACCATGGAAAAAATAAAAAGGCCAGCCACCAGTAAAGTGATGGTGCTCTTGCTATAGATCATCTCAATATTCTTATAGTTTTTTTCTTTCCATGATTCTGATATTACTGGTGTAGCGATGGTATTAATGCTGCGCAATGGAAGATCCATAAAAGTAACCAGGTAGGAAGCAATCAGGAATATTGCAGTTTGTTCCAGGCCCTTCAGGCCGATGATCATGAAGGAATCCACGGTACGTGAAGCGATGTTTAAAAAACTTGCTCCAAAAATAAAAAGACCATAAGTGGCCATCTTTCCTTTAAAACGCCACGTCACCCGGCTGATGGAAAAATTTATCTTCCATTTACCTGAGCGGACAAGCACAATTAATATAATGATGGCTGGCAACAGGTATATCATGCTAAACAAATTCATGAACATAGGTTTGGAAATTAGACCAAACCAAACCAGGAGTACCAGTAAAAGCGTGAGTATTCGTATCAGCGTTTCTTTCAGGAAATTGGTAAGCACCGTTTTTTTCAATGCCCAGCCAAAGGCTTCCATCCATATATAACTTATAATAACAAAGGTAAAAGGCAATAGCAAAATGATATTTTCTGCAAATAATGGCGACTTGCCAAGTTTGCGGATGATAAAATCTTTGAATATAAAACCGGTTATGGAAATCAGGATAAACCCGGCAAGACACATTACCCCAGTGATAAAAGGCAAGTCATTCTGTTTATCGGTAAGGTGCGACTTATAATATGGAAAAAATTTATAAATTACCGGGATAGTGCCGAGGGTGGCTAATACAGAAAGAACCGTAGCGGTTTCCAGCAAGGCACGGGTAAGGCCAATCTCTTCCTGCGAGAATACTTTGGGGAAAAGAAATACTGTGTTGATACCCCCGATGCAGAAACCTATCATTAAAAACAGGGAAGAACGTAGCCCTTGCCTTTGAATTATGCCCATATTGCCTTCGTATCGTTTGGTATTGTATTTTTGCGCCCTAAAAGTAAGTGATTTAGAAATGGTTTTCAGTCGTCGGTATTCAGTCACTAGTCAAGGCCGCCCATGGGAGATAAAAATTTAACCCTTAACAATACAACCATTCAATATGGCCGAAACGCTTGGAATGCTTTGTGATAAGCTTACGATTGTAAAGCTGAAACAATACCATAGTGAGGATGTTGCAAGGCTTGAAAGTCTTTCTACACAGGCTATTCAATTACAGGAAGAAATTAATGAATATGTTGCAGACGCTGTCACCGGTAAAATTCCACAGGAAAGAATGGCTTTTGCTGCCAATAAAGTATATAAACAAGCCGGTAACGAAGTTGACGCAGTGCAGGGTAATTTTGGCGAAATATTTTACCAACTGGCAGATGTAAATTGCCGCCTCTGGCACGAGCAGGAAAAAGTTTACGATTTTGAAGTAGTGGCAGATGAAGAAAAAAATACTGTGGTAAAAAATCTTGCACTTTTAAACCTTGAAAGAAATAAATGTATTGATGCCATTAACGAATTATTTAAAGCATCCCTTAATAAAAAAACCAATATTTAAAAATGCATATCCGTAAAAGAACAACCTGCCGTGTGTGCGGTTCTCCATCACTTCAAAAAGTAATTGACCTTGGACCTCAATATCTTCAGGGCAGCTTTATAAAGCCTGGCAAAGAAATGCCCAGTGAAAGAAAGATTGAATGCAGCCTTGTGCGGTGCAATCCACAGGAAGATGAAAATGCATGTGGACTTTTGCAGATGCAGCATTCAGTACCTTCTGAAATTCTTTACGCAGCTTACTGGTACAGAAGTGGCACCAACAATACTATGCGCAATCACCTGGAAGATATTGTAACAAGTGTTATAGATACTATTGGTAACAACAAGCATCCCCTTGTGCTGGATATTGGTTGTAATGATGGTACCTTATTAAGTTATTATCCAAAGCATTTTATAAAATATGGTGTTGACCCAAGCGATGTGGCACAGGAAGTAAAAAAAGCTACAGTTGTGCAGGATATTTTTCCATCTGAAGAATTGTTCAAACTGCTTGAAGGAAAAAAGCTGGATGTGATTACTTCAATTGCTATGTTCTATGACCTGGAAAGCCCGGTGGATTTTGTAAAAGGGATCAAGCGCTTTTTAGCTAATAATGGTGTATGGGTTTTTGAAATGAGTTATATGCCCCGAATGCTTGAACTGGATAGTTATGATACCATCTGTCATGAGCATCTTGAATTTTACAGCCTTGCAGTTTTGGAAAAAATACTGGCGTTGGGTGGTATGAAAATATTTAAAATTTCATTTAATGAAATCAACGGTGGCAGCATCAGGTGTTATGCCACTCACAAAGAAAACAGCAAACAGGATGTAAAAGAAAACCAGCAACTCATTAATGAAATAAGACATAAAGAATTTGACCTGGAACTGGATACAGAGAAGCCTTACCTGGATTTCCAAAAGCGAATTGAAAAATTGAAAGTGGAGCTACATGATCTTTTGGTAAAATTGAAAAATGAAGGGAAGAAAGTTCATATTTACGGCGCTTCTACAAAGGGAAACACAATATTGCAATGGTGCGATATTGATCATACATTGGTGGAGTATGCGGCAGAGCGTAATCCTGATAAATATGGCGCCATGACGCTTGGTACTAATATTCCGATCATAAGCGAAGAAGAAAGCAGGGCCATGAATCCTGATTATTATCTTGTGCTGCCATGGCATTTTAAAGCAGAGTTTATGGAAAGAGAAAAAGAAGCGTTGGACAAAGGAACAGGATTTATTTTCCCTGTGCCGGTGGTGGAGGTTTATAAGAAATAATATTATGGTCTTTGGTCAAATAATTTAAAAAAATATTTTGAATACTGTTTTATTTGTAACGCATAAACCCAAAAGATGCGGTGTATATGATTTTGGTAAAAATGTTTTTGATTGTATCAAAGCGTCCCAGAAATTTGATTTCGTAAAAGCGGAATGTAGTTCCTTAAATGAATTATTTGCAGCAATAGAAACAAACAAACCAGAAATTATTATTTACAACTATCATCCTTCCGTGTTGCCCTGGATCACTGACAAAGTTTTTAAAGGGATTAACAGGAACAATGTGAGTCATGTTAAAGCAATACAGATTGGAATTATTCATGAAGTAACACAGGAACTTGCAGATAATGCAACCTCATATCATAATAAGTTTATCCCAGGTCCATTCAACAGGAAATTAAATTCTTTATTTGATTTTTACATAGCTGCCGACCCAACATTACTGCTTAAGAATCCGTTTGTATTCAAAACTGGCCGGCTAATACAAACTTATCATACAGAAACAACTGACCCGGCTATTACAACCATTGGAAGTTTTGGTTTTGGTACGCCTAATAAAGGCTTTGAAGATCTTGTAGCAAGGGTGCAGGAAGAATTTGATGAAGCGATAATTAATTTCAATATCCCAACTGCAGATTTTGATGATCCGCAGGGTGAAAATGCCCGGAAGATTGCTGCTGAGTGCAGGAGCCTGATCAGAAAGCCAGGCATTCAATTAAATATTAATCACGACTTTTTATCGCAGTCCGAATTACTTAATTTTTTATCTGGTAACAGCATGAATTGTTTTTTTTATAAAGACAAGAATGGCCGCGGTATTTCCAGTGCTGTGGATTATGCACTTGCAGCGAATAAGCCATTAGCCATTACCAATTGCCCCATGTTCAGGCATGTATTAGCATATGCACCTGAGGTCTCTATTGAAAAAAACTCTTTGAGAAATATATTGAGCAAAGGCATAGCGCCAATTGAGCCTTGTATTAAAGAATGGCAGCCGGCAAATTTAGTTTGGGATTATGAAAGGATAATTGATGCTGCAATACTAAAAACTAAATTTCCCCGAATAGAAAAAATGGGAATTAAAAGAACTGTAAAAGCTAAAATTGCCAAGCTTATAACCTTTCCCAGTCCATCCTTCACATGGTTAAGAAATACTGCAAATGTAACTGACGATTCACTTGATTTAGATACAAACATTCAATATGAACCCATTCCTGAATCATCAGTAAAATATAATAGAATATTAAATGACGAGGCAAGGGGTCTTTATAAAAATGCCATTGGAACCTTGAATAAATTACTGCCAGTTACCATGGCAAAAAAAATTGCAAG
>JBDSYV010000131.1:0-14717 GCA_040110925.1 Ferruginibacter sp.
TTGATGTAAAGAAAACACCGCCACAATAACCGAGCATCATTAGCCCGGTCCAGGGAAGGAAAGGATATGCAATAATTATATCATGCCCGGGAGCATAATTATACCGAACAAACTGTCCATGATGTAAAAGATCCCACCAGAAACCTGGTGTAAACCCGGGCGCTGATTCTGGTATATCTAGCAAATTGTGGCCAAATACAATTATCAATCCCAGTATTAAAATGACTTTGTATGGAAGGCGGATAATTAACCCGAGGATAAACATACTTATTCCAATAGCCCATATCACCTGCAATGCTAAAATCTCATACAAAGGATTAAATGTCCATGCAAGAGATATGATAGCAACCTCAACAAAAATTAACCAAAGACCCCGCTTAATTAAAAAACCACTTAGTTCTGCTTTTGTTTTACGCAGGCTTTGCAGGTAAATGGAAGTACCGGATAGAAAAACAAAAGCAGGGGCGCAAAAATGGGTTACCCACCGGGTGAAAAATAATGCCGGGCTTGTAGTGGCAAGATTAAGCGGATCATCAGAATTTGCTGTAATGTGAAAATAATCCCGAACATGGTCCAGCGCCATGATGACCATGACAATGCCTCGCAGGATGTCTATGGATTCAATTCTTTTTCCCTTTACGGCAAGAGTTTGTTGCATAAAATTAATGTTGAGGGAGGCCTTGCTGGCAATTAGTTTAAATAAGAATAGAAAGGTAGAAAAGTATTTTCAAAACTTTACATATAACCACGGCAAGGGAGAATTCTTCAAATTAAAATCAAGAAATAAAAAAGAGGCTTAGGTGTAAACCAAAGCCTCCAGTTCTTACTTTTCCCTTCGCCGGCATTACCCGTATTAGGTAATTTGGGTATAATCTCAGAATCTTTAAAAACACCCCATCGTAAGAACATTTTATTTAAAGAAAATATTGAGCCAATTTTTTTATTCGCAAGAGGGTAGATCATCAAAATTGGCTTTCACCATTTTATGCTTAGCAGTTTAATTAAATCATGTTGATGGCTGGCATTTATGAGCAATCACTATGCAATAATTTCCCAGGTTGGGGTTTTATTTTACTAATTGCTTAAACAAAAAAAGTTCATCTTCCTGAAGGGCTAACACTCTCCAATGTAAAAGACTAAAAGGGAACTACCAAGGCAATTCCCTTTAATAAATTATAAAACAATAATTTATTTGGCTAGCAAACCTACAGTTCCTGCAGGCAAGCTGCCGGCCATCCCAATATGATTTAAACTACCGTCGTTGCTTACTTCATAACCACTTATGTTGTGACTACTTGAGTTGAGCACATACAGATATTTTGAATTATTGCTCATAGCTGCATCTATAGGGCTTGCTCCTGATGTGGCAGCAATGGCAGATAACACTGAGAGGCCGCCTGCATTTTCTGTAGCAAATGAGCTTATATTATTACTGGCTGTATTGGTAGCATAAACATATTTACCATTGTTATTGGTAACTACCCAGCAGGCTGCCGATTGATTGGCCATTATTGGGCCAGCAGTGAGGGTAACCATACCATCATTACTTACTCGATATGCAGTTACAGCACTTTGTCCTGCCGCACCACCTGCAGCTTCCGATACATAGATGATCCCGTTTTTACCTTCAGCAAATCCAAATGGTGTTGGATGTGCAGATGTCCTAACTGTCATTGTTCCGGTCAAACCAGAACCATTTACAGTGTAAGTTGTAATATGATTTGTTGCTTTTTCTGTAACAACAAGAACCTGCCCATCGTTTACAAATGAAACCTGTGCAGGACCGGCACTACCAGAGCTTAGCGAACGGGTAGAATTGGCAATGGCTGTTAAATGGCCATCAGCAGACAACCTGAAACCCGA
Source organism: Ferruginibacter sp. (assembly GCA_040110925.1). GTDB lineage: Bacteria > Bacteroidota > Bacteroidia > Chitinophagales > Chitinophagaceae > Ferruginibacter. Next base: position 1,864 of record JBDSYV010000131.1, read on the forward strand.
TATGTTACCTGTTCCGCCTCCATTGAGTACATAAACAAGATCGTTAAAAGTGGTTACACTAATAGGATTTGTACCACCAGAAGATACAGTAGATATCTCCTGCAATCCGCTGCCTGACATACTCATTGAACTTACTGAATTACTGCCTGGATTAACTGCCAGCACTACATTGTAGGTTTCAGAAGAGGCCAGTGCACCCTGGCTACCGAGTCCCATAGCTGATCCGGTACCACCAGTTGCATAAGCTGCTGCAAATTCCAGGTGACCTGAAGCATCCCGCGAAAATGCCATTACTCTGTTTATAGCCTGGTTGTTTAATGTGTAAACATAACCAGGACTACTCTTTCCTGCCGCCTGCACATTACCGTTATCTGCTTTTAAAGCTACGGCATTACTGTTTTCCAAGGAACTCTTTTGGCAAGAAATTAATACAAGTGCCAAAGAACAAGCTGAGGTTAAATACTTAATTTTTTTCATGATGTTAATTTTAAATGTTGAATAAAAATTTATGTTGTTAATCGCCGTGCATATGATTGCCACACAGCATTGCTGTTCATTTTTTTTAAATGCTCTGTATTCTAATTTTGGTGAAAAAGTACCAGCCGCAATCCTGCATTTTTAATAGGAAGTTCTCCTATACCCATGCCTTTTAGTGGCAATTGAATAAATGGTTCCACCTTTAGTCCAATAGTTGTTGATATTGTTTTCTGTAAACCCACAGCTACATTTAATGCAGCAGCCGGGTAAAATTTATTTTCTTTATAACTGGCATCCATGCTTCCTTCCGTGCCATTAAGCATCGTTTTGTAATGATTGTTTTCGCTATTGATAATATAATTGCTTACACCGGATTTAATGTAAATGCTTTTGCGGTTATCCAATGGAACATGGTATGAAACCTGCACAGGGATTTCCAAAAAAGTATTACTTCCTGTCAGGCTCATGATATCCATTCCCGCAGGCATTGATGATTCCATGTTTTTCTTGTTGAAATATTTTCCTGCAGACTTATAATTCCGTTTTGATATTATTAGACCCGTTTCAATAGCAACATGCTTATTAAACTGTAATCCTATTGTTGCCCCAGCCTGCAAAGCAGGTTTGCTAAAGCCGCCTGATTTTACTTCGCTTGTATTCATGCCAACTGATATGCCATAAAATATTCCTTTATTTTTTTGTTGCCTGCTGGGCTTTTGCGGAATAGGCGCTGTATAATCACCCGGTTTAGAATCTGTGTTGGATTTTTCAGATTCACCCATGCTTTCCTGGTTACCTGGCAATTTCTCAGTGTTTGATATATCTACTCCAGCATTTCCCATTGATGTTTTATTCGGCGATATTTTGCCTGCCTGGTGCTGAAAAACAGATGACTTAATTTCCAGGTTAGCGGCCATATTATTCACCAGCGATATTTTACCCTTGATATGATTGGCCATTAATGCAGGTATAACTGTTCTTTTGTTTAACTGAGCTTTTTCTACATCCACATTAAGATTTGCATTTTCACCTGCAATTTCATTTTTAGGTGGGAATGAATTTGTTTGTGCAGCAGGGCCCAATGCTAGAAAATGTTCTTTGATTCTTCCCTCATTTACAGCAAGAAAGGCAATGCTGAATAACAAAACAATAAACCCCTGTTTCCAGATCATCTTTTTACCAGCTTTGCTGCGGGTGTTATGCAGCTTTCCTGAAATTTCATCCCAGCGATCTTCTCCATTTTTCAATGGGTATGCATCTGCTGCACGACGTAAAATATCTTCCATATCGTTATTTAAATTCTGCATAGTTTTCCTTCTTCCATTTCTTTTATTTTTTCTTGTAACATGGCCCTGGCCCTGCTTAAGCTAGAACGGGAGGTGCTAATAGATATGCCGAGCAGCTCTGCAATTTGCGTATGACTATAATCGTCCAGCACATATAAATTAAAAATGCTGTTGTAATTCCCGGGCAGCTGTTTTACAATAGAAATTATATCCTTGTATAAAACCTGCTGGTCAGCTTCATCAGCCTTTTCAGAAATTTCCCAAACTTCTTCATTAATTCCTCCAATTACGGGCAATATTTTATTTTGACGCAAATCATCAATAGCTGTGTTAATCATTATTCTCTTAAGCCAGGCCATCAATACTTTTTCACACTCATTATCTTTTGGTATGATGAATTTTGAAAAACTCCTGAATGCTTTTATAAATCCATCTGTTACGATATCATTTGTTTTGTCATAGCGATATATATACCTGAACACAATTTTACAGGCAAATGCCCTGTAACGGTTATACAAAATCCTCTGGCAGGATGGGTCCTGTCGCATACAACCTTTTATCATGTCCTTTACATTTTCCAAATTGATTATTTTTCCGTTCCCTGCTTAATAAATACCTGGTTTAACAATTTATTAAAATTCCTTCTACTTTCCTATACTTATGATATACGGCGTTAATTAAAAAATGCTGCAACAACTAAAAAAAATGTTTCAAATACAAGAATTAGCAGTTGATATCGGGTTGAACTAAGTGTGGCAACATTTAATTACAAGCTAAAATGAAAAGGCAAGAATAATAGTACAAAGTAAGTTTACCCACTGGCAAAGTTGGTTGATTTGGACGAAAGGAACAGGCTATTTGTATGTGGTTGAATTGTTTTGAAATTTTTATGGACTAATAATCAGGTCATTTAATATTCTTAATTTTTTTCCAGGCATTAACCTGAAGATTGCCGGCTCATTTATGTGTTGCTGTACATTTAATACACATTCGCCATTACCTGGTGGGTCTAATATAATCATGGCATTACCGCTAAGTGTAGCCGGGGGCAACATATTATTTGACCAGTTAGCTGTGTTATCCCAATTACCATTTCCGGTAAATGTATACGTTTCTGCATCGGGCGGATTCACAGCTATGGTAGTTTTGAATAGTCCCGCATTATGTCCATAAGTGGAGTAACAAACAGTATACAAATAACCATATGTATCAAATCCTAATTCAAGCATATTTGAATTTGCAGCTGGTAAGCCGGTATTGGCAGTGATCCAGTTTGTGGTTGGTGACCAAACAGTATTATAAGCCATACGAATGCCACTGTTCTCTCCCGCTATATAAGCATTGTTACGTTTATCAAAAACCAGGTCCTGTACCCCTGATATCACCAGGTCGGGATCTGTGAATTGCGTCCAGTTATCGCCGTTTTCACCTGGTAGCGAATACCAAAGAATATGTGTCCACCAATCTCCTCCGGCAAAAATCACCCCATGCATATCAGTTTCTATCTCAATCACGTTCCCATACCAGGGTATGGTATTTCCTACTCCCAAGGTAAAAGTTTGTCCACCATTATCTGACCGGGAAACCCCTTCACTTTCACTACCAATAAAGATGGTATGGTCCTTACTGAAATCAATATCCCAGATAGCAGAAATGGTTAGGGGATTATTGAGCCATGTAGCACCGTTATTAATAGAATATGATAAAGTAGTTGCGCCGGAAAAACGAGAACAGGCCCAGATGGTATCTGTATTATGCTGCTTGATCTTTGTATATTGATCACAGCCATTTGCTGCTGCAAGTGTCCAGTTATCACCATTATCTGAAGAACGGTAAATGGCTCCCTTAGGTGTTGTGTTTATGCCATGGCATATTAAATTACCTGCAGCATTTTGTAATATTTGCAGGGTAGTAAAATGAGTAATACCTGTGTTTCTTAATTGCCAGGTATTACCGTTGTCCCTTGATCTCCATGTTCCGTAACGTGTTCCAACAAACAGGTCGCCATTCTTACTGCTGGAAAAGCAAAGGATAGTTTTTGGTGCATGCAATCCAGGGTTTATGTCCTCCCAGTCTGCGCCGTTATTTACTGAACGAAAAATACCTGATGCACCTGCATACAGTTTTCCTGAAGGGCCTGCAGCAAAACAATAAAAATTAGTGGTAAACAAAGTAGCGGAAACAGTGGCCCAGGAACTACCGCCATTGGTGGTTCGATAGATTGCGCCGTATGCAGTATTTGATCCAACAAAAATCCTGTCCAAAGCATCGCTATAAATAAAATTCATATTGGCCACTGGCAAACCAGTATTGATCAAAACCCAGTTACCACCTGAGCTGGCACACTTGTAAACATTATTACTATTGCAGGCTATATAGATTGTATCTGTACTTGTGATTGTCATCCTCGTTACAAAATTATTAGGCATAGCAGCACCTATGATTGTCCATGAGTTAGCGCCATTAAATTTATATACGCCACTTGCAAATGCTGCTGCATACAAACTCCCATCGGGTCCTGTAGCCAGGGCTCTCCCAAGTGTAGGGAAATTGTAACTGATATCAGTCCAGGTGCTGCTGTTCCATGAATATATTTTGCCGGTTGATGACATCATATGCATTACTCCCGATAATCCTTTTGCAAAACTTGCAACGACCACAGTTGCAGAAGGAAGCCCATTATTGACAGGCACCCAGGTATTTCCGTCATACATATAAAGTCCATGTGATGAGGTGGAGGCAAATATTTTATCGTCAGATGACGATTGCATCTGTAGTATGGAAGAGTCGCCAAGGCCCGCACTGATGTCGATCCAGTTTATACCATCATTCAAAGATTTGAAAACGCCGTAAGTATTGGTGCCGATATAAACCGTGTTAATACTATTTACAGTAATGCTTGCAATATTTTCATTTGGTACAGGTACAGATTGCCAGCTTACCTGCGCATTTGTAATTATACAAAAGCAAATAATAAACATGGAACAACCTATTTTTTTCATAGCATTAATAAAGGTAAATAGTATTTAGAGTGTTATTCTAACACATTTGCAGCATTGCACAAATAAAATTATATCCCGACATCCTAATTCTCATCACTTTTTTCCTTGTGTAAAAATATTAATTATGGGAAAAGAGGCTGCAATGTACCTTTACAAAAAAGCTGGTAAGCGACATGCTGCTGAAGAGTGCGACGCCACTACTGTTGCTTCTTCATTCATCAGCCGGTAAACCAAAAAAAAATAATGTCAGATACTTCCACCATTTTTTCAGAAAAAGCGGCAGAAAAAGCAGCAGACCTGGAGCACAGGAGAAAAATAAATTTTAATATCAGCCGCTACAATGCCGTAGTGCCTAAAGGCAAGGAGCAATTTGAAAATTTGCACCTGGCAAGAGAGAGGGCAAAAAATATTAAGTGGCGTGCCATAGAAACGCTGGACAAACAACTGGAAGACTTTGAAATGAATTTCCGTAAAAGAGGAGGGAAAGTTATATGGGCCGAAACTGCGGACGATGCCATTAAGGAGATAGTTGCTATTTGCAAAGAAAAAAACTGCAAGACCCTTGTGAAGAGCAAGAGTATGGTAACAGAAGAAATTCACCTGAATGCAGCCTTGGAAAAAAACGGCATTGAAAGTATAGAAACTGACCTTGGGGAATATATACAACAACTGGATGGCGAGGCGCCTTACCATATTGTAACGCCGGCCATGCATAAGAGTAAGGAAGACGTGGCAAAATTATTTACCGAAAAACTGGGGGTACCGCCAAACCTAAGCCCACAGGAACTCACGCTTGTTGCAAGAAATATTTTACGTAAAAAATATACCGAAGCAGAAGTTGGTGTGACTGGCGCCAACTTTATTATTAGTGATACGGGTTCTGTAGCGGTTACAGAAAATGAAGGCAATGCAAGGCTGAGTTGTGCCTTTCCTAAAACCCATATCGTGGTGGTGGGGATTGAAAAAATGATTCCATCATTAACTGACCTGGGATTGTTCTGGCCACTGCTGAGCACTTTTGGTACCGGGCAAAAAATAACTGTTTACAATAGCATCATCAGCGGGCCAAGGCAGCTGGGAGAAACAGATGGACCGGAAGAAATGTATGTGATACTACTGGACAATGGCCGCACCAATATTTTAAAAAGTCCTGTGCAGCGGGAGAGCCTGTATTGCATACGCTGCGGTGCGTGTCTTAATGCTTGCCCTGTTTACAAAAACATTGGTGGTCATGCGTATGGTGCTACTTATAGCGGCCCGATTGGCAGCGTAATTACGCCTCACCTGCAAGGCATGCCTGAGTTTAAACACTTAAGCTATGCTTCATCACTATGCGGCAATTGCACTGAAGTTTGTGCTGTAAAAATTAACCTGCATGAGCTGCTGCTGGACAATAGAAAGGAATCTGTTGAGGAAGGTGATGCAAGTTTTAGCGAACGCATGGCCTGGAAGCTTTGGAAAATGGCCAGCATGAAAAGAGGCATGATGAATATGGGCAATGGGAAACTAAAAAATAAGATCGTCAACGGTATGTTTAAAGATTGGAACAAAAATCGCAGTGATTTAGAGTTTAGTTCAAAAACTTTTAATGAGCTGTGGAAAGAACGATTTAAAAAATAGCCATGCTTTTAATTTATACAGAGAATTCCACTACCCGGCTTCAATATATATGCAGGTTTATTTTTGCGGAGCAGCTCGGTATTACTTATAGTCTTACCACACATAGGGAATCTTTTGAACAACACGATGGTGAGAGGCTGGTATATGATGAAAACTGTACTGGGGAGAATTGTTTTCATATAAAGCCCCACAGACTTTTGAGTGAAGAAGGTATAAATATCCAGGAGATTGATTGTTTTGAATTTAATGGAAGAAAAGCATTTTTCAAAACTGAAGGAGATAGTTTTGGCTTTGATATTTTTGCTGCAAGCTTTTACCTGATTAGCCGCTACGAGGAATATCTTCCTCATGAGAAAGATGAATATGGCCGCTATGCTTATAAAAATTCTCTAGCTTTCAAAGAAACTTTTTTAGATATCCCGCTAGTGAATTATTGGATAAGAGATTTTGGATTAAAGCTAAACGCCCAATTTCCATTGCTGACAATTAAAGAAAATAGCTTTTCTTTTTTACCAACTTACGATATTGATATTGCTTTTGCTCACAAGCATAAAGGATTGCTAAGAAATATAGGGGGATTAATAATGCACCCTTCCCTCAACAGGATAAAAATATTATTGGGGGCTAAAGTTGATGAGTATGCCGCTTATGATTTTTTAGATGAGCTGCACAAAGAAAACAACCTGGCTGCCATTTATTTTTTCCTGGTGGCTAGCCGCAATAGTAAATATGATAAAAACATTTCTCCTTATGCACATGGCATGTGGCAGTTAATGAAGCGTCACGCAAAACTGTATAAGATTGGTCTTCATCCTTCGTGGCGTAGCAATGATGATATTAAAATTCTGCAACAGGAAAAGAAAATATTAGAGACAGCATCAAATCAAAGTGTAACAGATTCCCGCCAGCATTATATTCAATTTACACTGCCACAAACATTTGAGAAGCTTGTTGAAGCTGGAATAACCGATGATTATAGTATGGGCTACGGAAGTATCAATGGTTTCAGGGCTTCTGTGGCATCGTCTTATTCATGGTATAACCTTACAACAGAAAAAATAACAAGCCTAATCATCCATCCTTTTTGCTTTATGGATGCCAATAGTTTTTACGAACAAAAACAAACTGCAGAGGAAGCGCTTGATGAATTAATGCATTACCTAAATATTTGTAAGGATGTAAATGGAAAGATGATAACGATTTTTCATAACCAGTTTTTAGGAAAGGATAAAACTTTTGGAGGCTGGAAGGAAATGTATAGCCATTTTATATCTCAGCTTCAGTAATAATTTTCTGGGCATCTCTTTTTATGCTATAGTTCACCAGGAATACACCTATAAGAGTAACAATAGCTCCCCACAAAATATTGATCGTAAGTTTTTCCCCCAATACAATTGCTGCGCCCACCATGGCCACCAGAGGATTGATGTATGCATATAGAGATGATATAGCAGGTGGAAGTTTTTTCATAGAATATATAAAAGCTATAAAGGCGAGTATTGAACCCAGGATAACCAGGTATCCAATTACCAGCCAGCCTTTCAATGGGATAAGATGAATAGGTACACTGGGTTGAGTGTTACTGGAAAAAAACCATAGGATCACTGAACTGATAAGCATTTGCCAGCCGGTACCATAATAGGGATTGATGCCGGCCTTATTACGAGCCATAAAAATAGTACCCAGGCTCCAGGATAACATTGCAAAAACAGAAAGCGAAAGCCCGATCACATAGTAAGTACTGCTATTGCTGAAAGCATTTTCATAAAAAACGATGCCTACCCCGGTGATGCCTAAAAAAAGCCCGGCCAAAGTAACCGGTGTTATCTTTTTACTTTTAAAAAAAATACGTTCTATCAAAACCACACTTAATGGATATAACGCACCAATAAGAGCACTTAGGCCTGTAGGAATAAATTTAAGGCTCCAGGTACTTAAGCCGTTAGCAAACACAAACATTAGTATTGACATGACTGCTATCCACCTGAATTGGACCAATGTAGGCAGCGGTAATTTTCTGTATAAAATAAAAAAAAGTACAAAGCAAAGACCTGCAATAAACTGCCTGATGGCAGCCATTTCCAGCGCAGGCATAACCTGGATACCAATCTTGCTGGCCACCCAGGTGGTACCCCATACTGTGCTGGTTATTATCAATGCCGTGTAACCTTTTCCTTTCCCGCTTTGCTCTTGTATCAAATCCTTAATGTTTAAAATGCCTTATGCCTGTAATTACCAAGGCAAGATTATTTTCCTGGCAATATTTGATGGAGTCTGCATCCCTGATGGACCCGCCCGGTTGAATGAATGCTGTAATGCCAGCAGCATGAGCAATCTTTACGCAATCATCAAAAGGGAAAAATGCATCACTTGCCAGTACAGCGCCCTGCAGGTTCACTTCAAATTGCTGAGCCTTTGTGATGGCTTGTTTCAGTGCATCAATGCGACTGGTTTGGCCGCAGCCTTTGCCTACGAGCAGGTTATCTTTTACCAATGCAATGGCATTACTCTTAAGATGTTTGCAAAGTATGTTAGCAAATTCCAGGTTTTTTCTTTCTGCCGAAGTAGTTGTTCTTCCTCCTGCCTCGTTCCAGTCTTTATAGTTATTTTCATCCGCTTGCTGCCAGAGTATGCCATTTAATAAACTCCGGTACTGGCTACCAGAAGCTGCGTGATCAGTAGTTTGTAAAAGGATACGATTCTTTTTTGTTTTTAATAATGCCAATGCATCTTCATCAAAACCTGGCGCCATCAGCACCTCGAAAAATATTTCGTTGATGGCTGCAGCTGTTGCTTTATCTACTTTTTTATTACAGGCCAGCACACCCCCAAAGGCACTTTCAGGATCACCCGCCAAAGCATTTGTCCATGCACTTAATAGATCATCTGCAATGGCAACACCACAGGGATTCGTATGCTTTATAATGGCAAAGGCAGTATCGGTTTTAAATTCATTTATCAATGCAAGGGCAGCATCTACATCCACAAGGTTATTGTAAGAAAGTTCTTTACCATGCAACTGTGTAAAAAGTTCTTGCAGGTTGCCATAAAAAGCTGCAGCCTGGTGAGGGTTTTCTCCATAGCGCAAAGCTTTTTTATCTTTATTGAAAGGTGTTTCTATAGCCAACTGGTGAAAATATGCCGAGATTGCTGTGTCATAGGCAGTGCATACGTCAAAGGCTTTTATAGCAAATGCTTTTCTTTGTTCTAATAAAGTATTTCCATTCTGCTCATGGAGCAGGTTGTATAATAATGTGTAATCTTTTTTTGCAGCTACTACCGTTACGTCTTCAAAATTTTTAGCAGCAGCTCTTATCATAGATGGACCGCCAATATCTATTTTTTCAATGATGGCCTTTTCAGCATCTTCCGCCTTCCCCTCGCCCCCACCAAAAGAGGGGGTTGAAAACTGTGCAACCGTTTCTTCAAAAGGATACAGATCCACGATCACCAAATCAATTTCAGGAATGTTGTACTCTTTCATTTCACCCGCATGAATAGCATCATTCCTTCGGCCAAGAATACCACCAAACACAAGTGGGTGAAGGGTTTTTACACGACCACTGAGGATTGACGGAAAGCCCGTAATGTCTTCTACGGCAATGCAGGGCACATTAAGTTTATCAATAAAATCTTTGGTGCCGCCAGTACTGTAAATAGTTACCTGCTGTTCGTGAAGCAGTTTTACAATATTTTCCAGGCCATCCTTATAAAAAACAGAGATAAGCGCTGATGTAATTTTTTTTTGCATGAAGATGGAACAGTTATGCAATGCTCCCACTGCAGGATTAATTGATATCTAAAACAAACGCCCCTTTTTCGGGCACTGAATGAAAAGGCAAAGCTAATTGTTCGCATTCTTTTTTCCAGCCGGCAATTTTCCACAAACTGTTAGAAGCATCAAAAACGATGATGAAAGGTTCCAGTGCAGATACTAAATTAATAATCTTTGTTTTTGAATTATTAGTAAGTAAAAGTATATCTATTTTTATTTTTTGTTGTACTTCTTCAAAATTCAAAACTGTATCTACAATAATTATTTTTTTGTCAAGGAATTGCCATGCATAATTGTTGTGCCGGATCACAGTTGTATCCAGTAATACCTTAGTCGCCTTGTGTGAAATCCGGGAAGGTTTCAGGTGAAAATTCCTGAGCAATCCATCCTTACTTAATATGGAATCACAAAAAAATAAATACTTATCCCTATACATAAAATCTATAGCTGTATGTTTTGGAACATTATAAATGATAATTTTTTTTTGGTAGGATATCCGCCAGTTTGCCTGTACGTAAAATACGGTAAGAAGCAAAGCTGATATTATTACATATTTACGCATAGACCTGTTTTTATGAATGATCCAAATGCTTATAAAGAATATCATAGTATAAAGAAGCCATGTGCTAAGAGCGGTGGCATACAAATTATCCCAAACTGAAAAGGAAAATGAATTGAATAATTTTATGAGATAGTTCATCAGGAAAATAAGGTATCCTAAAAGCCGCCCTACTAAAATGGCTACAGGGTTTAAAAAGCTTACCATTACAAGCAATAATTCTACATACACCAGCACGGTAGACATAGGAACTGCAAAAAGATTTGTTATTAAAAACAAATTTGGAAACTGGTGAAAATAATAAATACAAAGAGGAAAAGTGGCTACCTGTGCAGCTATAGTAATACTTAACAACTCCCATATTTTCCTAATCATTTTATTACGGATGTACCATAACCTGAATATAGGTTTTTGTAATGCTACAATGCCAAATACAGCCAGGTAGCTCAACTGGAAACCCACGTCCCATAAAAAATGGGGGTTATAAATTAACAACACAAACGCGGAGGCCGCCAGCGTATTATAAATAGAAGCATTTCTGAAAAATAATTTCCCAATAACCAAAAAACTAAACATTACAGCACTCCTGAGTACGGAAGCCGTTGCACCGGTAAGCAATGAAAACATCCATAGAAAAATTATAACAAGCATCGCTTTGGCAGCTTCTTTGTTTTTCAAATAAGGACTATGATTACATATCCATAACAGTAAAAAATAAATAAGGGCAAGGTGCATTCCTGATATGGCGATAATATGCACAACCCCTGCATTGCTATAAGCCTGAACAAGGTCTTTATCAAGGTCTTCTTTATATCCAATAAGCAAAGCCTCCGCTATGCCTAGTTCATCCTTACCTGTCACATACTTTTTAAAAATTTTAATAATGTTTTCCTTCGTACTGAAAATGTAATTATATAAAAGATTGCCATGGTTTTGAGATACCATACTCCATCTATTCTTTTGTAAAAAAGCTTGTTGGTAGTAACCCTGGAATGCAGCATATCGCTCATAATTAAATCCTCCGGGGTTACCGGAATTTTTTATCCATTGCAGGTTATTGTTGCAGAGAATATAATCCCCGTAACCGGGGTAGGCTAAGCCGCTGTCTTTTGAAAAATATACTAATAGTTTACCTTTTACAGGTATGGTTTCACTTTGGTTTACAACAAGTTTTACGGATGCAGTTGTTTTGTAAGATTTAGTTTTTTCTACAAGAGGCTCTTCGATAAATAATAATAAATGGCTACTATCATTTGCATGATAACCATACCAGTTTTTATTATTAGATATATCCTTATTCCAGGTTGCAAGCATTCCAACACTTGCCATTATAAACTGAAGCAAAAGCCCCTGTAGAAGTCGGGTGCTGTATTTCAGGTAAATGGGAAAAAGGCGGAGGAGAGTATAACTTATACTAAAACAGCAAATGCAAAGCAGAATGAAAAATATATGGAAGGAAACATACCATTGAATAATAATCCCTGCCACCAGGGGAAAGAGCACCCTGCTAAAAGGAGCAAATTTCCAAAAGGGGATGGTGTAGGGCCGGTTCATTGCCCCAAAATATAAATTGGATTTATAAAAAGCAAGAGGTTTATTTACTCAAATGCATACTCCTCTCCTTGTACAACTGCCTGAAATAAGGATCACGTAAATCTTTAATAAAACGAATGGCTTCCCCTGTGCTTTTCATCTCCGGGCCAAGTTCTTTATTTACCCCCGGAAATTTATTAAAAGAAAAAACGGGTTCTTTAATGGCAAATCCCTGTAATTTTTTTTCAAAACTAAAATCGGTAAGCATAGCTTCACCCAGCATTATTTTAGTAGCAATATTTAAATACGGAATCTGGTAGGCTTTTGATATAAACGGTGTAGTACGGCTTGCCCTGGGATTGGCTTCAATAACAAATACATTCCCGTCTTTTATGGCAAACTGGATATTGATAAGGCCTTTTATATTCAATGCTCTTGCAATCTTTTCTGCATATTCCTCCATGGTATGCACTACCAATGGTGTAAGATTAAACTGGGGCAATACTGCATTACTGTCACCACTATGAATCCCTGCCGGTTCTATATGCTCCATCAAACCCATTACATGAAAATTTTCTCCATCGAAAATGGCATCAATTTCC
>JBDSYV010000132.1:0-14703 GCA_040110925.1 Ferruginibacter sp.
TTTCACAGCTGGACTGAATGCATAATTTACTGTATTGAGTAAAATGAAAAACAATAATGCTTTCTGAAACCTTTGCATGAAAAATTTGTTTTGTAGCTTAGATGAATATAAACGGAAAAATAATGCAAAAAATTGTAGTTGCGGTAACAGGGGCAAGTGGTTCTATCTATGCAAAACTATTATTAACAAAACTTGAGCAGTTAAGCAACCATTTTGAAGAAGTGTCCGTAGTTTTTACAGATAATGCAAAGCAGGTTTGGGAAACAGAACTTGGCAATAAAGAATATGAAAATCTTGCTGAAAGGTTGGTAGATAAAAATGATTTCACAGCAGCTTTTGCCTCAGGCTCCGGGCAATACAATACCATGATAATAATCCCCTGCAGCATGGGAACCCTGGGTCGCATAGCGGGCGGCATTTCCAACGATTTGATTACAAGAGCAGCCGATGTAATGCTTAAGGAAAGAAGAAAATTAATCCTTGTTATTAGGGATATGCCTTACAATCTTATTCATATCCGGAATATGGAAACGATAACACTTGCTGGTGGAATAATATGCCCGGCAACACCTTCATTTTACAGTAAACCTGCTTCTATTGAAGAAGTGGCTGCAACAGTTGTGGATAGGGTGCTAGACCTGGCAGGATTGCCTTCAAACAGCTTTAGGTGGGGAAGTGAATAATAAACAATAGACAAAAAACAAATCATTTAAAAAATGCTGAATTAAATCATAAAGTTCATTTGTTAGTGCAAAGGCGAAATAAAAAATAAGTGCCTGGCCTCCCTCTCTTACGGAGAGGGAATGAGGGTGAGGTTAAAACAAAAGGTCTTCAACTTCTTGAAGACCTTTTTCTTTAAAACTTTTTAATCTCCCGGACTTATCTCAAATCAACCACCTCTACACCAGGATATTTTTTGGCATCAAAAACAAATAATGCATCTTCAATATTGGTATTTGTATTCATTCCGGTAACACTGTATGTATAACGGTTGCCGTTTTTCTCAAATATTTTTGTAGTAGCAATATTTGACTTGTCGATGTATAATAAAACTTTGTGAAATGCTTTTGTTTTATCTATGGGCGTTAGTTCTACTTCCTGCATGTTTTTGCCAGCCTGCTTTACCGTACCATTTAATTTGTACAGGAAATCTTTATCATAGAAATTGGTAAATAATTTTTGAGGTGTAAGTGAATTAGCTGAAGGATCTATTTTGCTGATGGTTACTTCTTTTGATGATTTATCATATGTCCATACATTGCTACCGTCAGAAAATATTTCCTGGCCTGTAACGCTTACCCTGTATTTACTCCCCTTCATATACACATTACCCGTTTTGGTTCCCAGGTTTTTCCCAGAAGCATTTTCAATTTTAAGCGAAAATTTGGCGGCTACATTTTTATAAGTTTTAAATTTTGCACTCACAGCATCAAGTATTTTTTTTGCATCGGGATCGCTGCTACCCATTCCTTTGGGCACTTGTGCTGTAACTGAAAAAAAGCCCATCATTAATAAAATGCCAAGGTTGAATATTTTTATCATCATTATTTGTTTTCTTCTTTAAATTAAGTTTTACACTTAGGCGTGCAAAGATATGTAATAGACTCCTGCTATATTGTTCTGTTTAATGCCTGGCTTTAATAAACTGTTAATCTATTCCTACATTTAAAAATATCAGCTGCAAAAACTTTTCTGCCAAAAATAATTGGCTATTTTACATCACTTCTTCAACTCAGCTATTGATTCCATTTTACTTTTTATTTAACTAAATAATACAAATGGAATCATCCAATCTTCAATTAAATAATATCCCCTCAAAGGTTAACCCTTTTTTATGCTGGCTTGCCACAGCAGATAAAGATGTATTAGCCACCTGTAGCACCGATAAAAATAAGTACAACATTATAGGTATGTCTGTATTGGCTACCTGGATATTTGCGTCGCTTGCATGGACCTATTTTTTTTATACTGTTACAAATTCTTTTTTAGCTGCATTGTTTCCCGGGCTTTTCATGGGCTTTATCATTTTAACTATTGACAGGGCTTTGATTAAAGGATTATCAGCCGGTAATAAAGGGAAATTAATGCCGCTGCTATTTAGGGCAATTCTTGCAGTGAGCATTGGTAGCTTCATGGCTCAGCCTGCTGTGTTGTATATCTTCAAAAAAGAAATCCGCATGCAGGTGTCTATTGATAATGAAGCAAGAAAATTAGATAAAAGAAAACAATCTGAAGCAGTGTTTGCCAACAGGAAAAAAGAATTGCTGGAACAGCAAAAAGCATATCAGCTTCAATTGGACAATGCTTCAGGAAATGTGAGAAATGCACAGCAGCAATTTATTGCGGAAACAGACGGCAGCGGCGGCTCTGGCTTGCGTGGCATAAAAGATATTGCGCTTGCAAAAAGGAATGAATACTACAAACTGGATTCACAATTCCAGCAGCTTAAAATGGCAGTACAGCCACGGATAGATAGCCTTGAAATGCAATTAACAGGAATAGAAAATAACCTGGGTGGAAATGATAAAGTTTTTGCTACTTATTTAAATGATGGTTTTTTAAGCCAGTCTGCTGCATTGCAGAATTTATTAAAAGACAACAGGGCACTTCAATACCGGTATTATTTAATTGTATTCATTTTGGTGTTGATAGAATTGATGCCGGTTATTGCAAAAACAATGATTCTTACAAAAAATTATGATGAAAAACTTTTGCTGGTAGAAAAAATGGAAATGGAAACTGCCAAAAGTAAAATGGATAGAATAATGGCACGCAGGGAAAGTTTTGAGCAGCAGGTAGCTGAATATGATGAAACCGCTACCAGGGAATTATTTAAAACACAAACAAAAGTCAGCAACGAAAAAATTGAAGCACTTGCCCGGCAATGGAAAGAAAATGAAATAGGTTCTTTTGATGCCGTATGGCAACTGGCCAAAAACGATATTTTATCCCGGCAGGAAATATAAAGACCTCACCCTCGTTCCCTCTCCAAAAGGAGAGGGAGGCCGGGCATTTTATTTCTATCAAGCTAATTGCTAACATTTCATCTTTATAACATAATTGCCATGTTTTGATAAAACTTTAAAATCCTGTGCAGGATGATTGAGCTTCGTTATTTTTGCCACAATGGCTAAAGCAACTGGTGATACCCCCTTAATGCAGCAACATAATGCCATCAAGGCTAAATACCCTGATGCCATCCTGCTTTTCAGGGTGGGCGATTTTTATGAGACTTTTGGGCAGGACGCTGTTATCACCTCGCAGGTACTGGGCATTACGCTTACAAAAAGAAACAATGGCAATGCCGCATCTTCAGAACTTGCAGGTTTTCCTCATCATGCGCTGGATACTTACCTGCATAAGCTAGTAAAAGCCGGCTACCGTGTAGCCATCTGCGATCAGCTGGAAGATCCCAAACTGGCAAAGGGCATTGTAAAAAGAGGCGTTACAGAACTGGTTACGCCGGGAATTGCAACAAATGATAAACTGCTTGAGCATAACAACAATAATTTCCTGGCGGCCCTGCACATTACTGATGATCTAATCGGGATATCATTTGCAGATATTTCAACTGGAGAATTTTTTGTAACTGAAGGGGATAAAGAATATGCAGATAAATTATTGCAAAGCCTACAACCTGCGGAAGTGATTTTTCAACGCAACAAACAAAAAACATTTAAGGAATTTTTTGGCCATTCATTCTTCACTTACAATCTTGATGAATGGATTTTTGCAGAAACCTATGCAACAGAAACGCTGCTCAAACATTTTGGCACACATAGTCTTAAAGGATTTGGTGCTGAAAATCTTTCTCATGGCATTATTGCTGCCGGTGCCATCTTGCATTACCTGAAAGACACAGAACATCCAAATCTTCAGCACATCACATCTTTGCAGCGCATCAATAAAGACGATTATTTATGGATGGACAGGTTCACTATCCGTAACCTGGAGCTGTTGGGTCCTGGAGAAAATAATACATTGTTCAAAACCATTAACAATACTGTTTCTCCAATGGGTGCCCGCCTTATGAAGCGATGGATGTTGATGCCACTTAATGATATTTCCCGTATTAATGAAAGGCTGGACACAGTTGAGTTTTTTATAAAAGAAACAGATACCCGCAATAAAATTATTCAGCACATAAAGCAAGCAGGTGATGTGGAAAGGCTGGCCGCGAAGGTGCCCTTAAAAAAAATAAATCCCCGGGAAGTGCTGCAGGTGGCAAGAGGGCTGCAACAAACAGAAGCCATAAAAATACTTTCCATTCACTCCGAAAATGAATACCTGAAAAGATTGGGCGATTCTTTAAATCCCTGCAATTATATTCTGGATAAAATTTTAAAAGAGATAAAAGAAAATCCGCCGGCACTCATAAACAAAGGCAATTTAATTGCAGATGGCATTCACGAAGAGCTCGATGAGTTACGTAATATTGCAAGCGGTGGTAAAAATTATCTTTTACAGCTGCAACAAAAAGAAGCCATCGCTACTGGCATCTCTTCTTTGAAAATAAGTTTCAATAATGTGTTTGGCTATTATCTGGAAGTGACCAACCTGCATAAACCAAAAGTGCCTTCATCATGGATACGCAAACAAACACTGGCGAATGCAGAGCGATACATTACGCCGGAATTAAAAGAATATGAAGAGAAGATTGTAGGTGCAGAGGATAAAATTTTGCAGATAGAACAACAGCTTTTCCAGGAACTGCTTAACGAATTGCAGGATTATATTTCGCCGATGCAGGTAAACGGACACGTGATGGCGGTGTTGGATTGCATTGGTTGTTTTGCCAACAATGCCCTGCAGTTAAATTATAAAAAACCACAATTGCATGATGGTGATGAACTGGTACTAAAGGATAGTCGTCACCCTGTGATAGAAAAAAATCTTCCCCCCGGCGAAATGTATATCAGCAATGATATAGAACTGGATGCGGATAACCAGCAACTGATAATTCTTACCGGCCCAAACATGAGTGGTAAAAGTGCCATCCTGCGGCAAACAGCCTTGATAACTTTAATGGCACATATGGGAAGTTTTGTACCTGCTTCACATGCACGTATTCCGCTTACAGATAAAATATTTACAAGAGTTGGCGCTTCAGATAATCTTAGCGGCGGCGAAAGCACCTTCATGGTTGAAATGAATGAAACGGCAAGCATTATCAATAACCTAACCTCACGCAGCCTTATTTTGCTTGATGAAATTGGCAGGGGCACTTCTACTTATGATGGTATTTCTATTGCATGGAGCATTGCAGAATATTTACACGAATCGCCATTTGCACCCAAAACATTATTTGCCACACATTATCATGAACTGAATGAACTGGAAAATAAATTCGACCGCATAAAAAATTATCATATTACCAATAAAGAGCAGGGCAATAAAATTATTTTTCTTCGCAAACTTGCACCGGGTGGCAGCACCCATAGTTTTGGTATTCATGTGGCAAGGATGGCTGGTATGCCGGTGTCACTTATTGCAAGAGCCAATGAAATATTAGCACTGCTGGAAGAAAAAAATGCCGCGGTAAATACTGAAGATGAACACCTGCATGCAAAGGAAGCTACGCAAACATCAATAGCCGACAAAGTGAAACAGCTTAATATACCTAAGCTGCAGTTGAGTATCTTTGATGCACATTCTGCAACGTTTGATGAAATAAGACAATTACTGGAAGCGGCAGACATCAATCGCCTTACACCTGTTGAAGCATTGTTAAAACTCCAGGAAATAAAAAATAAAATCAAATAGATGCGGAGCTGTTGCAGCAGATAAATTTAATATAGCATCTATATATTCTAAAATACTTTAAGGCATGCAAAGGGGAATTCTTTTAATTGCTGCAGTTGTCATTTTTTGTATGCAGCTGGCTTATGCGCAACCTTGTACTTCATTGGGACAAAATCCTTCCACTGCATTCCCTGTTTGCGGAACCGCACCATTTTTTCAAACTACTGTACCTATTTGCAGCGGGCGGAATATGATAGTGCCGGGATGTGCAGGTACTGCAACATATGCTGATAAGAATCCTTACTGGTATAAGTTTACCTGCTTCCAGGCAGGAACGCTTGGTTTTCTCATTACACCCACAAATCCAGGTGATGATTATGACTGGCAACTTTTTGATATTACCGGCAGAAACCCTGATGATGTATATACGGACGCAAGACTTATTGTAACCGGAAACTGGGCTGGCACTTATGGTGCCACAGGAGCATCTGCATCCGGGGTAAATTATATTCAATGCGCTTCTATTCCTTCGGATAATAAACCCTCATTTGCACAGATGCCTCAACTGATCCTTGGGCATCAATATCTATTAATGGTAAGCCATTTCACCGATTCCCAGGTGGGTTATGTATTATCCTTTGGGGGTGGCACCGCTGTTATTACAGATCCGCTTCAGCCCCATATGCTTTCCGCAGAAGCAGCCTGTGATGGTAAAGAAATCAGGATAAGGATAAATAAAAAAATGAAGTGCAATAGCCTGGCAATAAATGGTTCCGATTTTAGCCTCAGTACAACTGCTACATCAATCGTAAGCGCAACGGGTGGTGGCTGCACGGCAAGCTTTGATATGGATTCAATCATCCTGTTTCTAAATAATCCTATACCGCCAGGCAATCACACTATAACTATTAAAAAAGGTAATGATAATAATACCTTGTTGGATAATTGCGACCGGGAGGTTCCGGTAGGGGAGCAGATCTCATTTACAGTTTACCCACTTGTTCCTACACCAATGGATAGCCTTACTAAACCGGGCTGTGCGCCACAGTCACTAAGCCTGGTATTTAAAAAGCTGATGAAGTGCAATAGTGTTGAGCCGGGAGGATCTGATTTTATGGTTACGGGACCTACAGCAGTTACTGTTTCTGGTGCGGCATGTTCAGGAAATTTAAGTAAAATAATTACTGTGCAACTTGCCGGCCCCATACAGTTTGGTGGCATCTATACTTTGTTTTTAAAACGGGGCACTGATGGCAATACCATTCTTGATGAGTGCAGCCAGGAAACGCCGGCTTCAAGTATAAACTTTACCATTAAGGATACAGTAAATGCTGACTTTAGCTATAATATTATTTTTAGCTGCGATAAAAATTCGGTACAATATTCCCACGATGGTCGAAATGGAACTAACATATGGAAATGGAGTTTTGATGGAACCAGGACAAGCAACATTCAAAACCCACTGATTACTTACACTAACTTCCAGCCTAAGAATACACAGCTGATTGTATCTAATGGTGTATGCAGTGACACATCCACTATTTCTATCGTTTTTGATAACTTGCTTGAAGCTGATTTTGAAGTAACGAATCTAATCTGCCCGCAGGAACAAGCTTCTTTTAAAGAACTAAGCCGGGGGAATGTGCTGGATTATTTATGGAAATTTGGCAATGGCAATACAAGTATTTTGAAAGACCCTCCTCCGGAATCTTATCCTGTTTCAACCACAACAAGAAATGTAGCTGTGCAATTAATCATTCACAACAGTTATGGATGTTATGATACAGCCACCCGCTATATTAAAGTCGTAAACAATTGTTACATCGCTGTGCCTTCAGCATTTACGCCCAATGGCGATGGGCTAAATGATTACCTGTATCCGCTGAATGCTTACAAAGCAAAGGATCTGACTTTTAGTGTTTACAATCGTTTCGGCCAAAGGTTATTTTATACAAATGATTGGCTGAATAAATGGGATGGAACTTTTAAAGGACAGGGCGCCGACCCCGGAACTTATGTGTGGATACTCACATACACACATACAGATACCAACAGGCGTATAGAACAAAAAGGAACTACTATTTTAATCCGGTAATTCTATTACTATGGTTTTTGCAAAGGAATATTTAATTTTTTACCACAGCGTTACAAGAGGTATCCACAGAGGGGATAGAGAAACTCTGAGCACCTTTGTGAGGCCCTCCTTTTTCCTCTGTGGTTTTATTTAATTGCAGTTTCTTGCTATAGCAATACAGTGCATTAGTTAACACTATATAACCTTTGCTTCTCTTTTCTCAATAGTAAAAGAAAGCTTTCCCTAATTTTGAAAAAAAATCTATGGAACATAAGCCAGTCTATTACGGTGAATACCTGCAACTGGATAAAATTATTAATGCACAGGAACCGGTAAGTTTTGCTAATGATATTAAAGCGCATGATGAAATGTTGTTTATCATTATACACCAGGCTTATGAGCTTTGGTTTAAGCAGGTATTGTTTGAGGTAGATTCAGTGATTGAGATAATGGAAAAGCCTGAGCTGAATGATAACTCACCCGAGCTGCAAACCGTGGTACATCGCCTCCAACGTGTGGTTACTATTTTAAAAGTGTTGGTTCAGCAGATAGATATTCTTGAAACCATGACGCCGATGGATTTTCTTGATTTCAGGGATATGCTAAGGCCTGCATCAGGGTTCCAGAGCTGGCAGTTTAAAATTATAGAAGCAAGGCTGGGTTTAAAATTTGAAGAAAGGCATGGCCAGCATTATTATACTTCGCAATTAAAGCAACCCGAAATAGATCTCATAAAATCACAGGAAGAAAAGAGTTCTTTATTGCAGTTGCTAAATAAATGGCTGGAGCGAATGCCTTTTTTTGATACAGAAAAATTCTGGAAAAACTACCAGCCTGTTACTGCTTCTCCCGAAAAAAATACTGATCATCCTTTCTGGAATGATTATAAAAATATTTATAACAATAGCCTTGCAGAAGCAGAGAAAATAAACGCTACACATTTTGATAATATTTTTTTTAAGGAAGAAAATAAAGAAAGAAATATTTCTGCAACGGCAGCAAGGTCTGCTTTGTTTATCATGTGTTACCGGGGTTATCCAATGCTTGAATTGCCCTTCCAATTATTGGATACTATGTTAGAAATAGACAATGAACTGGGTAACTGGCGCTTCCGGCATATCAATATGGTAAGGCGCATGATTGGCACCCGCATTGGCACAGGAGGTAGTACAGGCGCAGGTTACCTGCAGGGCGCTATGGACAAACATTTTATTTTTAGAGAGCTGGCCCAACTAAATAGTTTTTTAATTGACCGGAGAAAGTTGCCGGCATTACCAAAAGAATTAACGGAAAAACTTGGGTATAATTTTTAAGAAAAAATATTCATCATTACCGAAACTCAGATATAATAGCTACACCTAGCTGATCAGGCGAAAGGCCAGGGAGCCTCAAAGCCTGCGCTGATCTCCTTTACTGCCCTGAAATTAGGAACAGAATTTTTTTAACGCTTCTATGATATAGTAAGTACGTGGCGGGGAACCTCTTTCTACATGCGAATCAATCCATTCTTGAATATGCTGATTATTTAATAGTTGCGAGAATTCTAATTTTAAGTAAGCTTTAATTTCCCCTTCTAACTGATCCATCTCTTGCCATATTGAATTTCTGTTTTCTAAAACATAAATTATGTCTTCAAAATCAGGACTCGTTCTACCATCATCATTTCCTCTTCCTTTATAAGCTTCTAGTTTGGTCGCAATGAAGTAAGGTGCACTTAATATTTTTACAGAATTAGTTTCATCAATTAAATAATTTACGGCTTTCTTAAATCCTTGCGGATACCATTTATTTTTAAAGCCGATAGAAATATCATCAGTAGGCATTATGTCAACAATAATTCCCTGAATTTTATAACGGCAAACTACAGGTGATTCAATATCATGCTCAAAGCCAATTGTTCTTAGTTGTTCTTCAAGGTCGGCTCTATCCGAATAATTTAGAATTTCTATAATTACGTCAACGTCATCAGTTGCTCTTACTTCAAATACTTGTCTGTCCGGATAAAGAGATATTGTTGCTCCTCCAACGAACACAACTTTATCTTTTAATACGCCCAGTGCATTATTAACCACCTTTATTCGTAAAATATTTATACTATGGCTCATTTAAAATTATTTTTCCTAACTCAGCAATTGCATTTTTAATTTCTCTTGTCTTCCCAACTCTGATAACATCAACCAATGCAAGAAGCTTATAAAAGAGATCATCCTCTTTAACTGCCTCAACTTGCTTCATGTAAAAAGGTTCAATTTTTAATCCTAAAATTTTTCCTTCTGCATCTGGCCAGACATAATTAATCTCACTTGAAAACCTTTTTTTCATGAAAGGATGAGAGTGCGCTGTTGGAATTCCTCTGACCATTGTTCCTGGTTCTTGAGGAAAAACATAACGGACACCATGTTGCAAAAACTCGTAAAAGTTTTGCCGGTTAACTCTTTTCTTGTCATAATCAATCAAAGTTGCAATTTGGCTTCTATTTAAAGATTCCGAAATTTCAGATAAACTTAAAAAAAGGGAACTGGACAACTGCGAAAGCTGAAAATATCCATTGTTTAAAGCAACTATTTTTAAAAGTATAGCGACATCCTGGGGCCGCATGCCATTATGTTTTCTCATAAATCAAAAATAAAGAATATTTCTCATTTCGCATATTGCGAAATTAGAAATATTTATAAATCTACTATGGATGTTCTCGCTTGTACAAAGGATAGCCTTTAAATAGCTTGCAGCTTTCAACAGGTATGACTTATCAATCGTCCTTATCAAACGGTTCTGTTATTTGCTTAACGATTATTCCAAATTTCCGAACAACGCTTCGAATGATAAGCGTTTTTCCATCAGGTATGAGGTACATGTACTGTGTCATGTTCACATGCTTAACCAGTCCTTTGCCGGCAATCTTTAACCGGAAGCTCCACGTAAAGTAATTGCCATATAATTCTCCCCGGGCAGTGCCGGCGATATCACTACCGGTGCCTTCTACATGATGGGAATCTGTAAGTTTTAAATTAAAACTTCTATGATTTTGATTTTCATTTTCGGGGTAGAGGTCCTGCTCAATGCTTAAAATGCCGTTTGTAAATACCCCTGCCGTTTTAGTGGTAATGCGTACAGAAGGCTTACCGCTCCGTGCTTCCATCACGCCTGCAGAATGTGTATGGCCCCCAAAAAATTTAACCGGGTCAAGAATGGGAGTACTGCTTGTGAAACTTTCTGGCTTTAAAGTGGAGCAGCCTGCTAAAACAAATAAAAGTAATAGGGCAGGGATAAGGTTATATTTCATCATAGCTTTTTAGCATTAACCGTGCCCTCATTAAAACAATGGCGAAAAAAATCGGTAGCTAAATTCAGCCAGATCCAAAACGCTTAAAAAATCAATGGAGCTTTACTAAACAAATGATACTCTCCCGGTGCAAGTGTGGCAGTATAACTATTTGTGCTGAGGTTAATTGAATTTCCTGTTGCATCATACCAGGTGCCTGCCGATCCGAAATCTATATTAGCAGTTTGGCTCACTACATCAAAATTTCCTACGGCAACAACCGTTTCACCGGCATTGGTTAGCTTGATATATTTAATGCCCGTGTTTAAATTATAGCTATAGGTTTGGGTATTGAAAATGTTATTTTTCTTTTTTATGTTTATCACTTTTGAATAAACATCATACAATGCCTTCCTGTTTGCATTATTGTAATACTCCCAGTGCAGCGGCTTCTCACCTGTTCTTCCATTAAAGTTTATAGGTATTTCATAGCCAAGCTCTCCAAACTGCCAAACCATTTTAGGGCCAGGCATACTAAACAAAAATACAGCAGCCATCTCTTCACGTTTTAAAGAGGTAGTCAAATTGTTGATGATGGAATAACCACCGGAAGCATTGCCATAGGTTATGTTCTTATAGTTTAACCTTTCTTCGTCATGACTTTCAATATAGTCCACGAGATTCTCCGATTTTGCGAAGCCATGGTTGCCAAAAAAGCCCCAGCTAAAACTGGAATTACCCAGCCATCCCATAGTGGCCTCGTTCATATTGTAATTAAGGTTGGTCCAGAACATCATACCATCATCAGCCAGCACCCGCTCTTCGCTAGCATCAGCAAAATGTTCCAGTATCACATATAGGTTGGGATCAACGGTTTTAATATAATTATTATAATCTCTCCAAATAGCCACTCGTGAAGCATCATATGCTGAAAAGCTTGCATCATCTGTAGAAACTCTTTGTGTAAACCCTTTGGAAAGATCAAACCTGAAACCGTCAATTTTATATTGCTGCATCCAGAACTTCATTACATTTTTGGAAAAATATTTTGTGTCTGCACTTTCATGATTAAAATCGTAACCTACGTTGTATGGATGTTTTGCATCCACATTAAACCAGGGGTTATTTGCAGTTGGTTTTGTGCCATCAAAATATAGCTGAACCATGGGCGACTGCCCGAATGAATGATTTAAAACCATATCAAGTATTACGGCAATGCCGCGGCCATGGCATTCATCAATAAAATTCTGCAAGGCTTGTTTGGTTCCATAATATTTATCTGCTGCAAAATAAAAAGAAGGGTTATATCCCCAGCTGGAGTTTCCTTCAAATTCATTTACAGGCATGAGTTCAATGGCATTTATTCCCAGGCCAACGAGGTAATCAAGTTTCAATAAAGTAGATGCATAATTATGTTCCTGTGTAAAATCCCGAATTAGCAATTCATAAATGACCAGCTTATTTTTTTCGGGTCTAACGAAATTGTTATTTCTCCAGGTATAGGTTGCAGGGCTGCCCTGCATCACACTTACAATGCCGGTGGTTTTTCCGGTAGGGTAAGGCTTAAGGCCAGGATATGTTGCAGCCGGGATATAGCTATCATTATTGGGGTCAAGGATCTTCTCGCAATAAGGGTCAGCTACTTTTAACGATCCATCAAGCAGGAACTGGTATGCATATTCTGTATTCGGGTCAAGATTGTCCATTTGTATCCACCAGGTATTTCCATTGGGTGTTTTTTTCATTAAAACTGGTTGCCAGTTATTCAAATCGCCAATGAGTGACACTGAGCTTTTTCCCGGGGCATATAACGTCACGATGGCCGATCTTCCACTGTTTATAAAGGCAACTCCATCTTTAGCACCTGCAGGTAAGTCTGTGCTAGTGGGCGGTGTTACTACGCCCCCGGTATCAGAACTTTTTTTACAGGAATTTAGTGAAACAGAAATTAAAAGCAACAGCAAAAAATATTTATTCATCATCAGTTTTTTTATACATGTAAACTTACAACTAAAAAAATACTTTGCTATGTTACCCAGCTTTTGTGTTTGCACGAACAAATAAAACTCAAAAGTTCAATACCGTTTTTCTGGTTAACTCAATTTTACAAAAACACTACTGGTCTCATAATTGTATTACAAGGTTCTGGTATATTCTAAACAAGCAATTTTCTCTCTTGTTTAACTATCCTCAAATTATATATCAATAATCTTTAACAATCTTGAAATGGAATTAAAAATTATTTTAAAAAAGGGCTCAACCCTATTATCAATGTCCGCTTTATTATTGGTTGCATCCTGCGGGAACAATGGTTCCAGCACAGCTACAACAAATACTATTCAGGATACTACAAAAACAAATGAAAATAACATGACATCTACATCAACAGATTTAAAACCTGCATTGCCTAAACCAGCCTGGGGCAAAGACATGACAGACCAAATGGCTGTTGTTATTGAAAAACTCACTAGTTTTAATGCTCCGTCATTAGTTGGTTTATCTGCTGTTGAAGCAAGGAAACAACCAACACCTGCGGACGCTGCAATTGGGGTTATAAAAGATCATAATATTCAGATGCCTCCAAATAATGTGGATACAATGGGTAAAGAAATCCCTGTAGCGGGAGGCTCTATTCATCTTCGCATTTATACACCCAACACAAACAAAGCGAGCTATCCGGTTATTGTTTATTACCATGGTGGGGGTTGGGTTATTGCCGACCTTGATACCTATCATGCATCTGCACTTGGCCTTGCTAATTCCACAGAAGCTGTAGTAGTTTCGGTTGCATACAGGCAGGCGCCTGAACATAAATTCCCCACTGCACATAATGACTGTTATGCTGCTTACGAGTGGGCAGTAAAAAATGCAGCTTCTATTAAAGGAGATCCAAAGAAGATTGCATTGGTAGGAGAGAGCGCAGGAGGAAACCTTGCAGCGGCTGTTAGTATGATGGCAAGGGATAAAGGTTTGCAGGCTCCAGTTCATGAAGTTCTGGTCTATCCGATAGCAGGATATGATTTCACAACAACTTCTTATATGGAATCGGAAAGCACCAAGCCATTGGGTAGTGGTCTCATGAAATGGTTTTTCGAAAAATATCTTACCGGTGAAAAAGATGGAAAGAATCCGTGGATTGATCTTGTTCATGCAAACCTGAAAGGCATGCCTTCTACAACTATTATTGGCGCCCAGTATGATCCATTAAGATCAGAAGGACAAACGCTTGCAGATAATTTCAAGAAGGCAGGAGTAAATACTAATTATAAGTTATACAATGGGGTGACCCACGAATTTTTTGGTATGGCAGCAATAGTTCCAGAAGCTAAACAGGCCCAGGATTTTGCTACAGCAGAGCTTAAAAATGTCTTTGGCAATTAAGAGATTAATCCAAAATAAAAAAATAATCGCTATCCTATTTTACAGGATAGCGTTTTTTGTTTAACTATTTGCAGGATAAATGCTGATAAAATTCCCCCTGTTTCAATGAAGTGGGAATAAATGAAACCACTTTGTTTAAGTTTAACCAGGTAAACTCTAAAAGCGCTAGACAAAGCTGGATTAATATTGGGGAACAGTATTTGTTTTATTTTAAACATTGAAAAAAATAGATACATTTAATCTT
>JBDSYV010000133.1:0-3370 GCA_040110925.1 Ferruginibacter sp.
TCAAGCGTTTCTATTTCATCTTCCTGGGAATGATAAAATTTTTCGCTATCCATTTTAGATGTGCTTATGGTATGTGCCGGTACGCCAAGTGCTGCAAGCGTAGCATTATCAGAACGGTAAAATAAATTTTCTTTTGGATAAGGATCCGGCTCAAAGTGAAAGCCGGTACCCTCCAGGTTTTTTTGTAATATTTTTCCAAAATCTGATTTTTCATACCCGGTTATATAAGCGCTATTAGTTCCCCACTTGCTTTCTGTGCCAATCATTTCTATATTAAACATAGCCACAGTTTTATCTGCATCTAATTGCTTAGAAAAATACTGCGAGCCAAAGCCCCCGATTTCTTCTGCGGTAAATGCAACAAAAACAATTGTACGTTCATTATTTTTCATTTTACTGAAATAATCAGCCAGCATAATTACCGCAGTTGTACCTGCAGCATCATCATTGGCACCGTTATAAATTGAATCGCCGGCTGCATTGGGCTTGCCAATACCTAAATGATCATAGTGGCCTGAGAAAATTACATACTCATCTATTTTAGATTTTCCGGGTAAAATGCCAACAACATTTTTCAGGCTTTGCCCTGCCAACTGATTTTTGATATGCAGGTTAATTTTAGAAGGATTAAGATTTGAAGTCAGGATCATAACCTGTGACAATGCAGTTGATAATTTTGCATTACCTGCAAACCGCTGCATGCCTTTAAATCTCCTGCTATGGGCAGTATCCACAAGTATCAATAAATTTTTCTTTAGATCAAACATTGGAAAAACAGTTTTAGAAAAATCGTCCCCGGCTCTTACTATTTTAATGTCGAAATCTGTCAAAGAATTAATGTTCAATTCTTCAGCGGTTGTTATGGCAGCAATATTATTACTGTTTAGATTCTCCGCATCAAGTGTGCCTGTAATTTCCAGCGGTTTTACTTTAAGCATATTTATTTCCTGGAAATAATTTTTTGCATCGGCAAAATATTTAAGTTTAGCTTTTGCAAATTCTGCGGCGATGAAATCTGCAGCTTTATCAATGCCTGCTGTAAACGTTTTACGTCCCTGCATATCATCAGCAGAAAGTATTTTTTCTATCCGTTCTGCTTCTGCAGCATTAATTATTTTATTTATTTTCTGGGCATTTACAAATAAAAAAGCCGGGCCTAAAACCACGGCTATCAAAAATTTTTTTATCATCGGAAAAAGTTATGAGTTTTACGCGTTACAAGTTATCAGATACAATTATTAAATGGGAATTATTTTAGACTAACCTGTCAACTATCAACTAATTAAAGGCTCATCATCTCTTTAAATTTCACAGCCTGCCTTCGACTCACTTCAATTTTTTCGCCGCCTTTAATATCAAGCAATAAACCACCATTAAAATAAGGTTCTACTTTTTCTATCATGCGCATGTTTACAATATGCTTGCGGTTTGCCCTGAAAAATGTTCTTTCATCCAGCCTGTCTTCAAGAGCATTTAACGATTTTAAAATCAATGGCTTGTTGGTACCAAAATAAACTTTGGCATAATTACCTACACTTTCAAACAATCTTACATCTGCAAGTTTTACAAACCAGCAGCGCTCACCATCCTTTACAAATACCTGGTCATTTTCGGTAAGCAATCCGCGGCTTACACCTGCAAGTGATGCTGCAAGTTCTTTCTCCTCTGCCTGCTGCAGTTTATGTAAAGCATCTGCCAACCGCTTAGGTTCTACCGGTTTCATTAAATAATCGAGTGCATTTACTTCAAATGCTTTTAAAGCAAACTCGTCATAAGCAGTTGTAAAAATAACATGCGGGGCTCTTTCCAGTTCTGTAAGCATATCAAAACCTGTTTTTCCCGGCATCTGTATATCAAGAAAAATCAGGTCGGGCAACAGTTCTTCAATTTTCTGAATACCTTCAGCAGCATTGGCTGCCTCTCCTATCACTTCCACTTCGGGGAACTCCTGCAAGAGTTTTTTCAATTCATTTCTTGCCAGCCTTTCATCGTCAATAATAATTGCCTTGTGCATTTTCAATAAAAATTTTGCCGTTAATAATAAATTATAAAATAGAAGCTACTGGCATGATAATTTTAGATTCAACCATACCACCTTCTACTTCCCTGATTTCAAAAAGTGCTTTTCCCTGGTATAATAAGTTCAGCCTGTCCTGTGTACTTTTTATCCCAAACCCATCGCCATTTCCATTGACATAGCCATTTAGTTTGCCGGAATTTATTACAGTAAGCTCATGATGATTGTCCTTGAAATCTGAAATGATTTTTATCATTCCACCATCAATGCTTTTGCTTATCCCATGCTTAATAGCATTCTCTACCAGGGTCTGCAGCATCATGGGTGGTATAGGCTGGTTCAAAGTATCTTCATCAATATCCATTTGTATGCGAAGCCTTTCTTCAAAGCGCATCTGCTCAAGGGCAAGGTAATCCTTCACAATATCAAGCTCCTGCTGCAATGGAACAGTTTCCATTTTTTCTGCCTGCATACTACTTCGCAAAATATTACTTAGCTCAGTAATGTCAGTTCTTGCCCGCTCAGGGTTTTCATCAACCAAAGCCCGTATGCTGTTTAATGCATTAAAAATAAAATGCGGATTAATATGAGATTTTATGGTTTTCAGTTCAAGGGATTTCACCATTGCCTCAAGACGAAGTGTGTCCAATTCCTGCGTTCGGGTTTGCTGTACATAATGGTATATATAATAAATCATATTCCAAAGCAGTATTAGCCACATAGCATTAAAGCTGCTCAAAAACAAACGTTCTGGTTTAGTGAATTTCTGCAACCTTTCGGGGTTATACCCAATCAGATAATCTGCCGCCTCCGCAATGATTCCAAATAATATTGCAAATCCAATTGTAAGGCCTATAAAATAAAATATCTGTTTCCTTACCGGTTTTTGCAACACCTTAAAGCTGCGAATGTTCATTCGCATGATATGCGTAATAAGCAAGCCAAGCAAACAGGTTATGAAAAGACTTATGAAATAAAGTTTACTTGGTTTTCCAAAAGTGGTTACAAAAAAAACACTTACCGCTATGTTTAGCGACCAGCCAATAATCTGGCACCACCAGTACCGGGATAATCTATTCATAAGATACAAATCTACAGGATGCTAAAGTTTTAAATATCATGCATGTGATTAATGGCTAAATGCGCTGGTAAAAGGTGATGTATTGTAACGAACCCGTCTATTTCTTTAATAATTTAAAGGCATGTTGCCAATGGTTTTGTAAACTAATATTCATAAAACCAGTTTTAGCAATTATAAATTAGTTTTACAAATTAGATAAAAACCATGATATGGGCAATCCCAACTTAGATAGTTCTGCAGATAAACAAACATCGGCTGATAAAGAATTTGAG
>JBDSYV010000134.1:0-6889 GCA_040110925.1 Ferruginibacter sp.
AGAAATGGCTGAAAAAATATGGCACTTGCTTATGTTCCAGATGTGGTATGACAAGTGGATGAATAATAATTAGTTTAGGCGTTTAGATGTTTAGAGGTTTAGCCCCTCCCAACAAGTAACTTCTAAACTATTTGCCAGGGAAATAAAGCTTTCAAATAATTTCTAAACGTGTAAAAACAATCCAAAATTTGGAAGGCATAAAGAACGTACTATTTATTTCATACGATGGAATGACAGATCCCCTGGGTCAGAGCCAGGTAATCCCATATCTTAAAGGCTTAACTAAATTCGGTTACCATTTTACCATTCTTAGCTGCGACAAGCCATCTAAATATAGACTACATCAAAATTATGTACAGCAATTGCTTGAGGGCTATCCAATAAAATGGGTGAGTATTTCTTATCATAAGAATCCGCCTGTTCTTTCGTCAGTATATGATTATTACCAGTTGAAGCAAAAAGCAATTGCCCTGCATAAGGAAGCAGCTTTTGATTTGATACATACCCGTCCTGGAGTGCCCACCCTCGTAGCGCTGTGGTTTAAAAAAAAGCTGGGTATAAAATTTTTAAATGACGTACGTGGTTTTTGGGCTGATGAACGTGTGGATGGTGGCATGTGGAATCTAAAAAACCGTTTGTACAACCGGGTTTACAACTTTTTTAAAAATCATGAATTCGAATGCCTTGAGCTTGCTGATTACAATACCTGTCTTACCCACGCAGCAAAAAAGGAAATGCTTGCCTGGAAAAATATAAAGAACCAGCCTTTAAAAATGGACGTTATTCCATGCAGTGTTGATTTAGATCTGTTTAATCCCTTAAATATTGAGGCGGGGCATAAAGAACAATTAATGCAGGAATTAAATATCCAGCCGGGAGATATTGTTTTCAGTTACCTGGGATCTATAGGTGGCTGGTACCTTACCAGCGAGATGATGGAGCTTTGCAGTATTATTACAAGAAAAAATAATTCAGCAAAATTTTTATTTATATCTCCTCACAGGCATGATCAGATTTTAGCTGCAGCAACTTTACATGGAGTACCTGCAGAAAAAATAATAACCCGAAGTGCTGCAAGGCATGAAGTACCTATATTACTTTCTCTAAGCCAGTACTCAGTTTTTTTTATTAAACCCTGTTATTCCAAACTTTCTTCTTCCCCAACCAAGCATGGTGAAATAATGGCAATGGGAATTCCGTTAATAACAAATAGCGGGGTAGGCGATGTGTCAGAAATAGTTATGAAGTATAATTCTGGATTATTACTGAAAGAATTTACAATTGAAGAAATGGAAAAAGCGGCGGAAGGTATTTTCAATAAAAAATTTGATTCGGTTGAAATAAGAAATGGCGCAATGGAATATTATGCTTTGCAAAATGCAGTATTGAAATACCGGGATGTATATGCCAAAATATTTTGTGAGGAAGTAAGTACATTAAGCGCTATTCATTAGCATTGGTTTTTATTTAGCTTTACATATAACAATTCTCAAACACTTCTGCTTTCATGAAACAGCATTTTCTAATTATCGGTGCAGGGTTTTCTGGTTGCGTGCTGGCAAACCGGCTTGTACATGCGCTTGACTGTAATATAGAAATATGGGACGAGCGTAGCCATACGGGAGGGAATTGTCATACTGAACGGGATGATGAAACCGGCATAATGATTCATAAGTATGGGCCACATATTTTCAATACTGATAAAAAAGAAATTTGGGATTTTGTCAATAGCTTTTCTGAATTTAAGCCTTATGTCCATAGGGTTAAAGCCATAAGCAACGGAAAGGTTTATTCCCTGCCCATAAACCTTCTTACCATCAACCAGTTTTTTGATAAATCCTTTTCTCCCACTCAGGCAAGGGCATTTTTAAATAAACTTGCCGATAAATCAATTGTTAACCCAAAGAATTTTGAAGAACAGGCCTTAAGTTTTATTGGAAAGGAATTGTACAAAGCATTTTTTTATGGATACACAAAAAAGCAGTGGGGTAGTGAACCCTCTGCTCTGCCTGCTTCTATATTACAAAGAATACCTGTACGCTTTAATTATGATGATAACTATCATAACCATACCTACACCGGCATTCCGGTAGATGGATACACTACTATAATGCAGAAGATGATTGCAAATAATTTCATTAAAATTATTCACAACAAAAAATTTAAGCCTTCTGATGATGTAAGTCATTTCGATCATGTTTTTTATACCGGCCCTCTCGATGCCTATTTTGATCATTGCTATGGAAAGCTGGGCTATCGCACTGTAACTTTTGAAAAACATGTTGCAGAAGGAGATTACCAGGGGCTTGCTCAAATGAATTATTGCGATGAGGAAATACCTTATACCCGTATTACGGAGCATAAGCATTTTTCACCATGGGAGCAGCACAAGAAAACGGTGTACTTTAAAGAGTATAGCATAGAAACCGGTGCGAATGATATTCCTTACTATCCAAAGCGGTTGGAAACTGATAAACATTTACTGGCTAAATACCGTGAGAAGGCAGAACAACTCACAGGCGTTTCTTTCCTTGGGCGCCTGGCCACTTACCGCTATATGGATATGCATCATGTAATAGGCGAAGCCTTAGGTTTTGCTGAAAATTTTATTGCCTGTATAAATGAACAAGAGAAGCCCCCGATTTTTTCAAATGAAGAGTAGGCAAGGGATTTTACTAAACCTGCGTAGTATATGAACTACATGAGAAAATCCCGCAAAATAATTTTCTTCAATTATTAAAATATCTTGTTTTACTTCAAAGCATTTACTGCTGTTGGTTTTTTCACAATTTCTATTAATAATTTCTGTCATTTCTTGTCCTGGGGTTTTTACGATAATGCAATAACGGTGAATTTGAAGCGTTATAGGTAAGTCCAATTATTCTGTAAAAAACCAAATTCACTCCTTATGGAAAAAGTGATTGCAGTGGTTGTATCATACAACCGGCAGAATCTTTTATCTGAATGTATCAAAGCGCTACGAAATCAAACCCGTAGGCCTGATGCTATTCTTGTTGTAAACAATGGGAGTACAGATAATACCGAGCAGTGGTTAAAAACCCAGAAAGACATTCAGTTTATCACCCAAAACAATGTAGGATCAGGTGGCGGCTTCAATGCCGGTATTAGCCATGCGTTTAAAGCTGGCTATAGTTGGGTATGGTGTATGGATGATGACGGACACCCTAAAGAGAATGCCCTTGAGCAATTACTCCAGCATGATACTCATGAACGCAGCCTGCTTAATTGTGCTGTGATAAATAAAGAAGACAGGAAATCTTTTGTTTGGAATACGGGTAACTATGCCAGCATAGATGATGTAACAGAACCCCTCATAAAAGATATAGCGCATCCTTTTAATGGAACGTTGATACACCGTGCTATCATTGAAAAAGTAGGCCTGCCCAAGGCATCATTATTTTTATGGGGCGATGAATCTGAATACCTGTACCGCATTACCAAAAAATATAATTTCCCCGTTTATACAGTTACCAGCAGCATACATTATCATCCTGCGGCGGCATTCAAATATAGCCAGGACTGGGATTTTAAAAGCCAATGGAAAATGTATTATTATATACGTAACCGGTTTGAAATTAATAAGGCAAAATTTTCAAGTAAGCTGTATGCAATATTTCATTATCTCTTTTTCCTGGCCGCTATGGTAGGGATTGTTATGGTTTATCAGAAAACCAATAAACTTAAAAAACTGAGTTTTATAGTATGGCCGATGACAGATGCACTCAAAAACAATTACTCTGCCACACCTTCATATATTTTGGAAAAATTAAATAATAACAAGCATTCTAAATGGCAATTTCCATTCAGGGTCGCATTTCATAATACATGGCATTTATTTTTCTCTGGTAACCAGACAAATCCTGGAAATACCACTACTGCTTAGATAAATCTTTTACTTCTGCAACCACAACAGGCCCACTCTTACCAGTGGGTTTATTTTTTTTTGCCTTTGCATAATATAAAATTGAAAACAATGCAATCAGGTAAAATGGCATTGCCGGAATTTTATACCTTACCAGCGTTCCAAAGTTTAAAGTGGTGGCGCCTACAAATAATGCAAATAGAATTGAATAAAAAAAACAGTAGGTTACCAACGGGTATTTAAATATTATTTTTCCCATCTGTAAAGGACCAGTTGAAATAAGTACATATAATGTTAAGACCATTAAGGCAAGGCTTTCTAGTGAAGATAATAAAGTGGATATTTTTTTTGATTCCCATAAATAAGGACGAAAAAGGGTGGCATTAATTGCGAAGGGAGCCATTTTAGCTAAACTACCAAGAGAGCCATCATATTCAAATTCAAGAGAAAAAGAAGACTCTGCCTTGTCGGCCATATTAATAAAGTTTTTCTGTTGGGTTTTAACAGATTCAGCAAGTTTCTCTACTGCAAATTTTCCCATCTCTACCTCGAATCGTTTTGCAACTATAATGAGTCCTCCTAAAACAAAAATGCTTATCAGGCCTATTGTCATCACCCTGGTAAATGAGTTTTTTATAAAACTGAGGTTGATCAAAATGAGGTACATAATAAAAAATGGTAAATAAGAAAAGAGTATATATGATTTTATAACATAGAGAATATATCCCGCAATAATGGCGATAAAGCTATTAAGTATGATCTTGTTTTTTTTATGATAACCTTTATAAATGGCATATGTCATCCAGCCAAGCATACTCATGCAAAGAGGATCTTTAAGTATTCCGGAACTCCAGAATACTACCGTTGGAAAAAACAAAATGGAAATAGCTATTTGCTTGTGAAGATGTGGATTCTGTTCATAAAAAAACTTGAATAATTTCCACATTCCCGTAAAGGCAATCATTGAAAATAATAGTTGTAAAATACTGTACCGCCCAAAACTAAAAAAAGACAAAACGGCTACAAGTTTAATAACCATATAATTCCCCTGGTTACTAAAATAACCGGCATTCCACGAATCAGCAGCAAGGCTGAGATCAAAATCAGTTCCAGGCAGGTATAACCATTTTAGATTATCGGCATCTTTAAGTATCATTCTGTAAATGCCTACACCTTCAGGATAGTATAAGGTAACCGAATCGCCGGGGGAAATATACCAGTTAAAAATGGTGATTGCTATGGTAGAAATTATTTTTACCCAAAAGCCCTGGACAAGGTATTTTTTTAATAATGGGTCCTGCGTTCTTTTTCTCTTATAAGTAACAAACAGGTAAAAAATGAAGACATATACAGGAAATAATATAATCTCTAAGAAACCCATTTGGTATAGTAACTCTCAAAACCTTTTAGCCAGGTTTCAAAAGGGATGCATCAAATTTATTGTAATTTATCATTTCCGACTGAATATTAAACATTTATTTTATTGGTAGGTTTTATAAGAAATAACCTGGTATTGCTTTAAAATCGAAGCGTTTTTTTTACTTACAATATTCAGGTATATATATCTTCGTGCAGATGCAGGTTATTGCTGGCGTTTTATAATTATTGATTCAAGAGTTGAGAATGAGCACGAAAAAGAATTTAGTTATTATTGAGAACCATATTATATCTGCCAATACTGTTAGGCAAAACCTGGTGAAATTTTTAATGGTATCAGGTTATAATGTTACTATCCTTTCCACTGGTTCTTCAAAAGAACTTGCATTGGCAAAGGACAAAGGCTTTAAGGTAATAGATGTAAAAAGCAGTAATACAAATTTGTTTTTTGCATTAAAATATATAATGAAGATAAGAGCTGCATTGCGCCTGGCTAAGGCAGATGTTTGCCTCACTTTCACAATGAGACCTGCCATTTGGGGTAATTTAGTAACAAGAGGTCTTGGCATTCCTACAATAACAAATATAACCGGCATTGGTCCACTTACCGAAAGTGATTCCTATGCCTATAAAGTGGCCAGGACAATGTATAAATTCGTTTTAAAAAAAACAGCAAAGGTTTTTTTTCAGAATAAAGATGATAGAAAGATTTTTCTTGAGAATAAATTTGTTGATGAGTATCAAACAGAAATCATTCCAGGCTCCGGTGTTGATTATGATTATTTTAAACCATCGCCGCAAAAGGGACCAAAAGAAAAATTTGTTTTTTTATTTATAAGCAGGCTTATTAAAGATAAAGGGATTCTTGAATTTGTAGCAGCAGCAACGATGCTAAAGCAACTTAATTATAATGCAGAGTTCCAGGTTTTGGGGCCTTATTACGCACAAAATCTTAAACATAATATCATTACAGAAAAACTTATAGTTCAGTGGGTGGAGCAAGGAATTGTAAATTATTTAGGAGCTACTTCAGATGTTCGTTCTTTTATAGCTGATGCTGATTGTATTGTATTGCCGTCATACAGGGAGGGGATGAGCAATGTGTTGCTTGAGGCCGGCAGTATGGAGAAGCCATGCATAACTACAGATACGACAGGATGCAATGATATTGTAGTGGATAATATTACAGGCTATTTGTGTAAGGTAAAAGATGCAAATGACCTTGCAGATAAAATGAAAAAAATGATGCAATTATCCGCAGGGGAAAGGACTGAAATGGGGCAAAAAGCAAGGGATATTATCAAAAATAAATTTGGAAAAAAAATTGTTATTGATGCATATATAAGAGCTATTCGCAAAGTATTGGGTGAACAAGCACCTATTTAAATAGCCCAATTCACCTCCAATCTTGTTTAAAGATCGTACCTTCAGAACGAACATTTTACAGCTTATATTGTTATTTTTCTAAAACCAGCCCATGGATGCGTTTACAATAAAAGACCTGGAAAATCTTTCCGGCATAAAAGCCCATACCCTGCGGATATGGGAGCAACGCTATAATTTTTTGAAACCAAAACGTAGCTATACCAATATCCGATTTTACAGTAATGAAGAACTTAAAACCATCCT
>JBDSYV010000135.1:0-12423 GCA_040110925.1 Ferruginibacter sp.
CCCAAATCAGCGCTTTATATGCCATTGGTTATTGGAGAAAAAGTAACCGGGTATATGAGTCTGCAAAATATAGATAAAGAAAATGCTTTCAGTGATGCGGATATACGCTTGCTGGAAACCCTTGCCAATAGTATGGGTGTAGCCCTTGAAAATGCAAGATTGTTTGACGAAACTACAAGATTGCTAAAAGAAACCGAGCAGCAGAAAGCTGAACTTGGCGTTATAAATAGTGTGCAGGAAGGCCTTGCAAAAGAGTTGGATATGCAGGCCATTTATGATTTGGTTGGCGATAGAATACAACAATTGTTCAATGCGCAGGCTGTTATGATTGTAACTTTTAATCATGAAACGGCCACAGAAGATTTTAAATACCTCATTGAAGATGGTGAAAGATTTTATCTCTCTCCAAGGCCTTATGATAAACTTAGACAACACCTGATAATTACCCGTCAAAAAATCGTTATCAATAAAAACTATGAAGAAGCTTTTAGCCAGTTTGGTTTGAAAATTCTTCCTGGTACCAAGATGACTAAATCAGGTTTGTTTGTTCCCCTTATCATTGGAGATAAAGTAAACAGCTATATCAGCCTGCAAAACATGGAGATTGAAAATGCTTTCTCCGAATCAGATGTGCGCCTGCTGGAAACCCTGGCCAACAGCATGAGTGTAGCCCTGGAAAATGCACGCCTCTTTGATGAAACTACCCGGCTTTTAAAAGAAACGGAACAACGCACTGCAGAACTTGCAGTAATCAACAGTGTGCAGGAAGGACTTGCCCGTGAGCTTGATATGCAAGCCATTTACGATTTGGTTGGCAATAAAATCCGGGATGTATTTGATGCACAAGGTGTCATCATTGCAAGTTTTGAACATGAAAGAGGAATTGAAAAATTTAATTATCTTCTTGAAAAAGGAGAACGTTATTATGTAGCCTCAAGACCTTATGACAAACTCCGTTTCCAGCTAATACAAACAAAACAGAAAATACTCATCAATACAAATGTTGAAGAAGCGCTAAAGCAGTTCGGGCTAAAGGTGGTACAAGGAACAGAAATGCCAAAATCAGTTTTATATGTGCCGCTGATTGTAGGCAATAAAGTTACTAGTTATGTAAGCCTGCAAAACTTAGATAAAGAAAATGCTTTTACCGACTCGGATGTGCGCTTGCTGGAAACATTAGCTAATAGTATGAGTGTGGCTCTTGAGAATGCTCGACTCTTTGATGAAACCAACCGTTTACTTAAAGAAACTGAACAACGCACTGCAGAACTTGCCATCATTAATAGTGTACAGGAAGGCCTGGCCTCTAAGC
Organism: Ferruginibacter sp.; assembly: GCA_040110925.1. Taxonomy (GTDB): domain Bacteria; phylum Bacteroidota; class Bacteroidia; order Chitinophagales; family Chitinophagaceae; genus Ferruginibacter. Next base: position 1,313 of record JBDSYV010000135.1, read on the forward strand.
TGGATATACAGTCTATCTATGATTTGGTGGGCGATAAGATCAGGGATGTATTTAATGCACAGGGAATTACAATTTCTTTCTTCGATCGGCAGAAAAATTATATTACTCATCCTTATTATCTCTACAAGGGTGAACGGATTATAGAACAAGGATTTGAATATGGTAAAGGGCTTACTTCACTTGTAATACATTCAGGCCAACCTCTCCTTATCAATGATAATGCTATTGAACGTTTCAGAGAACTTGGGGTTGTATATGCCGCAGAAGAATCTGAAGAAGACACTTGTAAATCGTGGCTTGCTGTTCCATTGATTTCTGGTGGCCTGGTAAATGGTACAATAAAGTTGGAAAATTATGTGAAGGAATTTGCTTACAGCGAATCAGATGTATCCCTGTTGCAAACCCTTGCCAATAGTATAAGCGTTGCCCTGGAAAATGCACGCCTCTTTGATGAAACTAACCGTTTACTTAAAGAAACTGAACAACGCACAGCAGAACTTGCGGTAATCAATAGTGTACAGGAAGGACTTGCAAAAGAATTGGATATGCAGGCCATTTATGAACTCGTAGGTAACAAGATACAGGAAGTATTCAATGCCCAGGCTGTGTTGATTTGTACTTTTGATCATGAGAAAAAAACAGAGCATTTCAATTATCATATTGAAAAAGGAGAAATCTCTTATCCAGCCGACAGGCCTTATGACAAATTAAGGCAGCATTTAATTGAACATAAGGAAAGAATTTATATCAATGACCATAATGAAACTACGGCAGCACAATATGATATGAAGGTGGTACCCGGTACACAACTTCCTAAATCATTATTATTTGTACCACTCATTTCGGGAGATAAGGTTAAGAGTTATGTAAGTCTTCAGAATATAGATGCCGCAAATGCCTTTTCTGAATCTGATGTACGTCTCCTTGAAACATTGGCCAACAGCATGAGTGTTGCGCTTGAAAATGCAAGACTCTTTGATGAAACCAACCGCCTATTAAAAGAAACCGAACAACGCACAGCAGAACTCGCAGTAATCAACAGTGTTCAGGAAGGTCTTGCAAAAGAACTGGATATGCAGGGTATTTATAATCTTGTGGGTGATCGGTTATGTGAATTATTTCCCGATTCTCAAACATTGGTTATTCGCACTTTTGATCATGAAAACGGGTTTGAAAATTGGCAGTATGCAAAGGAAAAAGGGGAGCGGCAAAATGTAGAATCCCGGCCCTTAAACTGGAATAGCCGGCTGCTTATCCAATCGAAAAGGCCATTGGATATTGAAAAAAATTATGTGGAAACTTCTAAACTACATGGAGGCACCGGTGTTACTGCGGGCCAGCCACCTAAATCTGCCGTGTTTGTTCCCATGATTGTTGGTGAAGTTGTGAAAGGTTCTATTAGCCTGCAAAATGTAGATAAAGAAAATGCTTTTACAGAATCTGATTTACGCTTGCTCACCACTATAACTAACAGTATGAGTGTGGCGCTTGAAAACGCAAGATTGTTTGATGAAACAAATCGCCTGCTGAAAGAAACAGAACAACGCACAGGAGAACTGGCTGTGATCAATAGTGTGCAGGAAGGCCTTGTAAGGGAGATGAATATTCAAGCTATTTATGAAACCGTAGGCGATCGCCTATGCAGTTTGTTCAATATACAAACTGTGGTAATAAGAACTTTTGATTATAGCAGCAGTTTAGAAATATGGCAATATGCAAAAGAGAAAGGTGAAAGACAATACGTGGATCCTCGTCCTTTAAACTGGAATAGCCGCTTGCTTATAGAAACTAAAAAGCCTCTGGACATAAAAAAGAATTATTTAGAAGTTTCCAAACAATACGGAGGCGTTGGCGTTACTGCCGGTCAACCTCCCAAATCTGCCGTGTTTGTTCCAATGATCGTTGGCGAGATAGTGAAAGGTTCTATTAGTTTACAAAATGTAGATATAGAAAATGCATTTAGTGACTCTGACCTGAGGTTACTTACAACGCTCACTAATAGTATGAGTGTAGCCCTTGAAAATGCACGCCTCTTTGATGAAACTACACACCTGTTGGCAGAAGCAAAACAAAGAGCTACAGAGTTGAGTACTGTGAACAATATCAGTAAAGCATTGGCATCACAATTAGATCCGGCTGATTTGGTAAAACTTGTTGGCGACCAATTAAAAGATTTGTTTAATGCTAATATTGTATACCTGGCATTACTAAATAAAAGAACCAATATCATACATTTTCCTTACCAGTATGGAGATGATATGACATCCATAAAATTGGGGGACGGGCTTACGTCGAAAATTATTCTTACAGGAGAACCCTTATTAATTAATAAAAATTTAGAAGAATTAAGGGCACAGTTGGGTGTGACAAAAGTTGGCGTTGCTGCTGCTTCTTACCTGGGAGTGCCTATTCCTGTAGGCGAAGAAAATATTGGAGTGCTTAGTGTACAAAGCACCGAACATGAAAATAGCTTTAATGAAAATGATTTGCGTTTGTTGACAACCATTGCTTCTTCTGTAGGCGTAGCATTAAGTAATGCACAGCTTTTTGAAGATGTAAAAATGGCAAAACAAGAAGCAGAAATTGCCAGTAAACTTGCCAGTAAAGCTAATGAAGCAAAAAGCGCATTTCTTTCTACCGTTAGTCATGAGCTTAGAACCCCATTAACTTCAGTTCTTGGTTTTGCAAAGATTATTCAGAAAAGATTGAATGAAAAAATATTTCCTTTGGTAGATAAGTCAGATTCAAAAACGGGAAAAGCTATCAACCAGGTTTCAGAAAATCTTCATGTAGTTATTTCGGAAGGGGAAAGGCTAACACACCTTATAAACGATGTACTTGACCTGGCTAAAATAGAAGCGGGAAAAATGGAATGGAACCAGGAAAGTGTTTCTATGGCAAATGTAGCGGAGAGGGCTATCGCAGCAACTACATCTTTATTTGATCAGAAATCATTGAAGTTTGTAAACCAGATAGATACTAAACTTCCTGATATCATCGGAGATGGTGATAAGCTTATACAGGTGATGATAAACCTTATTTCTAATGCGGTAAAATTCTCAGACCAGGGAACTATTACCTGCAAGGTATCTCAGCAAAAGGATGAAATCATTGCCAGCATCAGCGATACCGGTATTGGAATCTCGCCAGAAGATTATGCAGCAGTATTTGAACAATTTAAACAAGTGGGCGGAGATACATTAACTGATAAACCAAAAGGAACAGGATTGGGTTTGCCGATATGCAAAGAAATTGTAGAACATCATGGCGGCCGTATATGGGTAGAAAGTAAAGTAGGGAAGGGTAGTACTTTTTCATTTGCCTTACCCATAAATAAAAAGCCTGTTTCTGCCAGGCCGCTTCACCTGGATGATCTTGTAAAGCAACTCAAAGCACAGGTTGCACATTCGCAATTAAATGTATCAGGTCAGGCTGCAAATATTCTTATTGTGGATGACGATGAATCTATCCGGTCCCTGTTACAACAGGAACTTGGAGATGCAGGTTATATTATTGATGAAGCTTGCAATGGCAAAGAAGCTTTGGATAAAGTAAGAGCTAAACGACCTGACCTGATTATACTTGACATAATGATGCCTGAAATGAACGGCTTTGATGTAGCAGCGGTATTAAAAAATGATCCGCTAACTATGGATATCCCAATCATTGTTTTATCTGTTGTGCAGGACAAAGCAAGAGGTTTCAGGATAGGAGTGGACAGGTACCTGACAAAACCTATTGACACAAATATTTTGTTTAATGAAATTGGAAGCTTGCTGGAACAGGGTAAATCAAAAAAGAAAGTATTGATTGTAGACCAGGATTCCGATGCAGTGAATACACTCAAAGAAGTGCTTGCTACAAAAGGCTACGAAGTAACGGAGACTATTGAAAATGAGCTCATGGAAAAAGCCATTGCCAACCAACCCGACATTATCATTATTAACTCCGCCATTGCAGGCCGGGAAGATATAGTACAAACCTTACGTTTTGAAAAAGGCTTGGAGAATGTGTCTTTCGTAGTCTATCAATAATTAATAGTTATCATAATTTTTATAAGGAAAAAATAAATAACAACATGCAACAAAAGATTTTAATAGTAGATGATGAAGCACATATCCGCATGCTTATAGAACAAACGCTTGAAGAACTGGAAGATGAAGGCGTGGAATTTTTATCTGCAGAAAATGGAGAAGCTGCACTGGAAATTATTCAGGAAGAAAAACCTAACCTTGTTTTCCTGGATGTAATGATGCCCAAAATGAATGGCATGGAAGTGTGCAGGAGGGTGAAAAAAGAACTGGAGATGAATAATGTTTTTATTATTCTGCTTACAGCAAAGGGGCAGGAGCTTGACAGGCAAAAAGGACTGGATGTAGGTGCAGATGTGTATTTAACCAAACCTTTTGACCCCGAAGTGTTGCTCACAAAAGCAAAAGAAGTTTTGGGATTTTAAGCAGTAATCTTTATCATTTTTTCACACGGCATATCCGTTAACCCATTTATAATTAGCTGGACAATATGGCAAGGATTAATTTAAAAAATGTTTTAGGTAAAAACAACGAACTGCATGGTATCCTTTTAGCATTAGCAGGGCAGATGAATGCAGCAATATGGATTGAAGATAATACCGGGAAATTATTGCTGGGTGAAAAAAGAGAAGATGACAGTAACCCGTTTCCCATATTGGCTGAGGGAGAAATTACGGGTTGGATAAAAGGAGATGAAAATGGTTTCATCATTGCCAACCTTCTTAATTATTTTTTGCAAAAGGAAACCGACAAAAAAAAGCTGGGAAGCGAAGTATTAAACCTATACCAGGAAATAAACCTGATTTATAATTTTTCTGAAAAACTTGCACAGGCTATTGACCCTGCTGCCCTTGCACAACTTGCATTACATGAAGCCACTCATTCCATTGCCAGCACAGCCGGGGTAGTGCTTTTATGGGATGACGAAAGTAAAACCTTACAACTGCCAGCTACCACAGAACAGGCACTGCTTACTGAAACTTCATTGGAGGTACAGGATTCATTATTATTAACGTTAGGGTTAGGTGGGCAGTCAGAAATTATTTCAGATATGACTGAGTTCACTGCAGCAGGAATTATTAATACTGAATTGCAATCCCTTTTGTATGCAGCACTTAAAGTTAATAACCGGGTAATGGGTTCCATCATCCTTGCACACAAAGATAAAGTTCAATATACCGCAGGTGACCTGAAACTGCTGGTTACCTTAGCCCTGCAATCGTCGGCAGCAATAGAGAGTGCTTTGCAGTATGAAAAAAATATCAGGGAGGTTAAAGCCAGGGAAGAAGCCATTCTTCGTATTCATGAAGTAACCAAAAAATTTGTTCCCCATGAATTTATCCGATCGCTGGGTAAAGAAACACTAGCGGATGTGAAACTGGGCGACCAGGTAGAAAAAATTGTAACAGTATTATTTACGGATATAAGAGACTTTACTTCACTATCGGAAAAAATGACCCCGGAAGAAAATTTCCAATTTGTTTCTTCCTTCAATGCCCAGCTAGGACCCATCATACGCCAGCACAATGGTTTTATCAACCAGTACCTGGGCGATTCTATTATGGCTTTGTTTCCCCAGCATCCCGAAGATGCATTAAGGGCAGCAATAGCTATGCAAAAGGCAGTATATGAGCTTAATCTTATCCGGAAATCAAAGGGATATCCATCTATAAAAGCTGGCATTGGCATGCACACAGGGCCATTGATTATGGGCATAACCGGTGATGAATACCGCCTGGATGCAGCCACCATTTCTGATGCTGTAAATACGGCTGCAAGAATTGAGAGCCTTACAAAATATTACAAGGCACCTTTGCTGTTAAGCGGCGAAACCCTTAGCCATATCAGCCAGGAAAATACATATTATTTGCGCCACCTGGGTAAAGTGCAGTTAAAAGGAAAGTATAAACAACTGAGTATAATTGAATGTATGAATGGTTATTCACCAGAAGGGCTGAGCAAAAAAATGCTTACACTGTCTCGATTTAACCAGGCTATGCAATATTATACAGAGCAAAGGTTTGAAAATGCCATTATGGAGTTTGAAAATCTTTTAGTTACAGATACTGATGATCTTACTGCTGTTTATTTTAGGGACAATGCAATAAAATACCTTAAAAACGGCATCCCGGAAAACTGGACTGGTGCTGAAGAAATGCTAAGCAAATAAGTAGGCTGCCATAACGGTCGCCTTTTTTACTTGTAATCATTCTGAATGATTGAGAAATAAAAAAATTAATCCATCACCTCATAAATAACCATTTGCTGAGTTTTGTTTTTCAGGGCTACTTCTCCCACCTTATTGCAGTTAAATGATTCTTTTACTTTTTTGTAAGCATCTTCATTGATGATAATCTGGTCCGGTTCTGCAGCCGACTGCAAGCGTTGGGCTGTATTAACCGTATCACCTATTACAGTATAATCAAGGCGGCGAAGACTGGCAGAACCAATATTTCCGGAAATCATCTCACCACTGTTGATACCTATGGAAACTTTTGCTGTGAAAGAAATATCATCATGTAATGGGGCTAAACGATTTATTTGAGCTCTTACCGCAAGGGATGCATCAATGGCCCTGTCTAAATGGTATTCGCCGCGGAACACAGCCATAATAGCATCCCCGATAAACTTATCAATATGACCTCCTTGTGCAATGATTTCCTTCACCATCACATCAAAATAATTATTTAATAATTTCACTACAGTATCAGCAGGTGCGTTTTCGCTAATAGAAGTAAAACTGCATATGTCAATAAACGCTACAGTAGCGTGTATAGTTTCATTAGCCATTATAGATGTTTCAAATTCCCGGCTTCCCATAAAACTTAAAACATTTTCATCCACGTACATTTTCAGGATATTGTTTTCTTTGATGGCTTTTAATGTTTCCTTTACCTGGTTCACATGCTTAATGGTTTTTTCCATGGTAAGCTCCAGGTCTTCAAAATTTACCGGCTTGGTAACAAAATCAAATGCACCGCGGTTCATGGCTGTACGGATATTATCCATATCCCCATAAGCAGAGACCATAACGGTTTTTGTAAGTGGGTTGGACTCAGCTAGTTTTGTAAGCAAGGTCAGCCCGTCCATTTCGGGCATATTTATATCGCTGAGGACTATATCTACATCCGGATTTTGAGTCATTTTTTTCAATGCATCATTGCCATTAATGGCAAATACAAATTCGTATTTCTGGTCCCTTATTTTTTGTCTGAATTTTTGCCGGATAAGTGTTTCCAGGTCGGATTCATCATCTGCCACTAATATTTTTGTCATGCTAGCCTGGGTTTTAATTTTTCCTTTAATGAAATAAAGTCCACCGGCTTGGTCAGGAAATCGTCTGCACCAAGTTTCATGGCCAAATTATAATTTTCATCATCGCCATAAGCGGTGATCATCATAACAACAGGAGGAGGTTTTTCGTATTTTTCTTTTATATGTTTCAGCAATTCCAGTCCGCTCATCCCGGGCATATTGATATCAGATAATATCAATACCGCTTCGTGTTCATTTGCCTGCATATACTCAAGTGCCTCTTCACCGGAAAACGCAAAAACGAGATCCATTTCTCCGCTTTTTATTTCTTTTCTGAAGCGCTGTTCAAAAAGCACCTGTACATCTTTTTCGTCGTCAACTACTAATACTTTCATTTTTAATAATTTATACCGGTAAGATAATTATAAAATTGCTGCCTTCCCCTTCCTTTGTTTCCACTTTCAATTCACCAGCATGCCCTTTGGTAATTATATCATAACTCAAACTCAAGCCCAGACCGGTTCCTAGGCCCGTTGGTTTGGTTGTAAAGAAAGGTTGAAAAATTTTTTCTTTTACAGCTTCAGAGATTCCATTTCCATTGTCTTTAACCGTTATCTCAACCTTGCCATTTATTTTTTTAGTGCTTATTGAAACAGTTGGTTCGTACACTTTACCGGCTTCGACAGGCTCAGCCTGACATGCTTTCTTTTTTTCATCAACCGCATAAAAAGCATTGGTTAATAAATTTAAAACAACCCTTCCAATATCCTGTGGAATAATATTTATGTTTCCGATGCTGGGATCAAAATCAGTTTTCATCGTTGCATTAAGAGTATTGTCTTTTGCACGCAGGCCATGATAGGAGAGACGTAGATATTCATCACACAGGGCATTGATATCTGTGGGGTCTTTAACACCGTTACTGCTTCTTGAATGTTGCAGCATGCCTTTTACAATGGCATCGGCTCTTTTGCCGTGGTGATTTATTTTTTGCTCATTCTCTTTAATATCTTTGGCTAATGCTTTTACTTCGTCTAAATTTCCTTTATCAACTTCCTGACTTAATTCATCAATCAACTCAGTATTCACTTCCGAAAAATTATTTACAAAGTTCAACGGGTTTTGAATTTCATGTGCAATACCGGCTGTCAGTTCACCCAGACTTGCCATTTTTTCTGATTGAATGAGTTGGGTTTGGGTGGATTTAAGATTGATAAGTGTTTGTTCGATTACTTTGTTTTTTTGTTGAAGAACATTTTTAGCATTCTTTTCCTTCCTGTTATTACGATAAAGGAAAAAGGCAATAAGCAGTAGCATGGCCAGCCCTGCCATTAATGCATATTGCTTTAATTGGTTTTGATATTCAATCTTAGTAGCTTTAATTTCTTTTTGACGTTGCTCCTCGTGTGCAACCAATGTTTGAACTGCCTGTAGATTTCCTGTGCCAAACAAACTGTCTTTATATGTATCTGCAATTTTAAGATATCTGAGCGACTCTTTAGCATCAGTTGACTCATACAGCACTGACAGCAATGCAGCGGCTTCCTGTATTGTTTTCTTTTTAGAAATTATTGTTGACTCTTCCAATCCTTTTGTTGCATAATAGATGGCAGAATCCCGTTGGTTAACAAGGTTAAAAAAAATGGCAATTTTATTGTATGCAGATGCTGAAGCCCTTCGTTCGTTATTAGTAAGAGAACTCTGCAGACTTTGTTTGTAGAATTTTAAGGCTTCAATATTTTTTCCTGATTTCATTTCTATGTCACCTAAAGCTGCATAAACCAATGGCTCTTCCCGGTTAATAATTTTAAAATGACCGATGGCCTGTTGCTCGTAAAATAAAGCAGAATCTAATTGATTCATTTCTTTAAAGACAACACCCAAATCATACTTAGAGTAAGCTAATCCTTCTTCACTTCCATAAGCTTCAGAATTCGATTTTTGGATATGTAAATAATGCAGGGCTTTGGGGTAGTCTTTTAATATGATGTATGTTTCGCCAATATCATTCAGAGCAACTCCCGTTAAATCCTCTAAATTATAAGTCTTTGCAATCCCTAATGCTTTAAATGCAAGTTCCAGCGCTTTAGGTAAATTGCCGAGTTGTTGCATAGTAAGGCCCATAACTGATAAAGCCAATATTTCTCCTTTCGGGTAATTAATTTGTTCTGATAATTTCAAAGCCCGTTGACCATATAAAAGAGAAGAATCACTATTTCCCAAACGATACATATAACACATACCTATTTGGGCATTAATGCGGCTTGTATCATCTTTTGCAATAGCCAATCGATGTTGTAAATCTGTAATTTCTTCCCTGCTTTGCGTGAAAGCATTGGCATATGCAACAAGAAGAAGTGTAAGGAATAATATTTTTTTCATTATGCTGATTAAACTGGTAATTGAATAATAAACTCGCTGCCTTCTCTTTCTTTTGTCTCTACATTTATTTCACCGCCATGCGCTTTAATAATATCATAACTCAAACTCAAACCCAATCCAGTTCCCTGACCGGTTGGTTTGGTAGTAAAGAATGGTTGAAATATTTTATCTAATACTTTTTGAGGGATGCCGTTGCCATTATCTTTCACAGATATTAATACTTTATTGTCAATTTTTTTGGTGCTTATTAAAACTGTAGGCTCGTAACCCTTCGAAAGGCTCAGGGTGACATCCGCATTGTCAGGCTGAGCTTGTCGAAGCCTATCATCAACTGCATAAAAAGCATTCGTCAATAAATTCAAAATCACTCTTCCAATATCCTGCGGAATGATATTTATTTTTCCAATACTTTCATCAAAATCAGTTTTCATTGTTGCATTGAAGGATTTATCTTTAGCTCTTAATCCATGATAGGAGAGGCGGAGGTACTCATCACACAAGGCATTGATATCGGTAGGTTCTTTTACCCCGCTGCTGCTGCGGCTGTGCTGCAACATCCCTTTTACAATCGCATCAGCACGTTTGCCGTGATGATTTATTTTTTGCTCGTTTTCTTTAATATCATTCAGCAATATTTTTACTTCATCAATATTTCCTTTGTCAATTTCCTGCCCAGCCTCATCAATCAACTCGGTATTTACCTCACTAAAATTATTTACAAAGTTTAACGGATTCTGTATCTCATGTGCAATACCTGCAGTGAGTTCTCCAAGGCTCGCCATTTTTTCTGATTGGATGAGTTGAGTCTGGGCTGCTTTTAATTCGACAAATGCTTTTTGAAGAACAATATTTGCTTTTTGCTTTCTTATATTGCTTCGATATAATATCAATAAAATAATAAGTGATAATACCAGTATTGCAATGCCAATATAAATACGAAACATATCCCTATTTTCACTTTCCCTTTTTTCAACACTTTGCAGCTTTTTCTGTTCCTGAATAGAAAGGCGTTGCAAACCATTAAGCATAACTATACGCTTGTTATAGGCCGTATCTTTTGCAACAAGCGCAAGTGACTGATATTTTAAAACACTGTCACGGTTGCCTTTTAATTCAAATGCTTTTGCAAAAGCATAATATACATTATCGAAACCCTGTGTGCCAGAAGCATAAAGTGTTTCAAGATTTTTTCGGGCATAATAAATTGCCGAATCTGCATTTTTATTATGGCTGAGATAAAATTGGGTTAGGTTACCGTATGTGCCATGCAGGTTGGCATAGTTTTGAAAACCCGTGCTGATACCAATAGCTTTATAGTAATATTGTAAGGCAAGGCTATCTTCATTTTTTTTCTGATATATTTTCCCAATAAGCATGTTGGCATACCCCAATGGCTGAAATATTCCAGCACGTGAGAGGATACGAATCGTGGTTTGTTCCATA
>JBDSYV010000136.1:0-17317 GCA_040110925.1 Ferruginibacter sp.
CGCGGCCGCTTATATTTTTCGGCCATTCGTTCGGCTAGCTTTTACCGTCTTATAACCGCTTTTATTGTATCATTAAATTTCCCTGTATCAATAATATTTTGCCTGACTGTACGGTGAGGGCGGCACCCGTAGGTATTGTTTGCGGTGTGTTTAAGATACAGGTATTGTTTCCTGTGGCGGCAATAATTATTTCGCTTCCCAAGGGCAGGGGCGAAGGTGGGATAAGGTTGTTTTGCCAGTTGGCTGCATCTGTCCAGTTGCCACTGCCTGTGAAAATATACTGTATGGGTGGTGAGGCACAAATAAAGGGGTCGTTGCTGCATGAGCGCTGCCAGCTAATGCCTGCCATGCCGGAGAGCCGGGCCTCGAATACATCTTTTGCACTGCAACTATCCTGCAGGTAATATTGCAGCCAGGGCAAGAGCAGCGCCACGGTTTTATCAAAAACAATTGGGGCAGTTATGGGTGAACTGTTGCAGCCGGAAAAAAACTGGCCGGTAACACAGCTTGCTTCATTGTTGGCAAAATGGCAATGCAGGGCGTTGCTGATATTTACATAAGCTTTGCAGGGGTACATCACATTGCTGTACATACGAAGCTGGTTGGTATCTCTTACAATACAATCGCTGCTGCCTGAAAATATGAGTGCAGGAATATTAACATTAAAAGCTGCAGCTTTAGCTGAGGGGGTTGTTTCAGCAGCGGCAAAATTAAAGATGGCATTTATAGCAGTATTGTAATTGGCTGCCAGGAAACTTGAGCCTCCACCCATGCTATGGCCGGCTACGGCAGCCCGGTTTTTTATCCTGCCAAATAAAAAGGAGCCGGCAGAATCTGTGAGTGAAGTTATACGGCTGCAGAGGAAGGCAAGGTCGCGGCCAAACTGTTCGTGGCTGGGGGAAAGGGAGCTTTCTGTAGTAGGGAACACTGCAATAAAACCATTTGAAGCGAGGCTGTCGCCAAGCCATTTATAACTGCCGTAAGGAATGGTGAAGCCATGGCCAAACACTACTACTGGGAAAGCTGTGGTGCCTGGGGCGAGGGGAACATTGGTGCCGGCACTGCTGGCGGGGTAATACAGTTCTGTGCCTATATTCCGGCTGCGGCCGGCATCTGTATAAAATGTACTACGCCGGCCTACCTGGTAGGGTTGGGCAGCTGTGGAAATAGAAATAGCAATAAATATAAGCAAGTAGATGTTACGCATATTTTGACTGAAGTGAAGTTAAATTATTTTATTGGTCGCTTGCAAAAGCTATTGCCGGTACTTTCCTGGAAAAAGAATTTCAGCGGAAATTTTATCTCTTCAGCACTTGATTTTTTTCTTCTTTTCATTAAGGAAAAGAACGAAAAGTTTAATGCATTGAGAATACAAAACATTTTCATGAATTGTGCTTCGTAGAAACATTTGAGATAAAATAGCATTTCATTTTTTTTGTTCGTTTTTTGCTCGCCCAAAAAAGAACAAAAAAGGGCGCCCCTAATCGATATACAGCCCGATTAGGGGAATGCCCTGATTTAGCTTTAGTACTACTGTAGCCTCAGCATTTATAATTCGTTGTTTTTTACTTCGGGGGAATTGATTTAGTAATAAAGGCAATTCAAAACCTTTATGCTCTTTGCCTGCCTACCGGGTAGCGTTGTGCTGCTGCGGAAGTTGCCATTGCCAGGAATAAAATCAGGTAGATGTTACGCATATTTTTGACGGGAGTGAAGTTAAATACTTTTATTGGGTGATGTTATTTGTGTTGGTCTGTTAGATGGTAATCGGATTTATATCAATGTTTTTTAATGAGTTTAAGTTTCTTTAATTTTTTTAGCTCTCCACTTTTGTCTTGATACAAATGCAAAAAAGTGAGTCCCTTTCTGGAAACACTCCAGGAAATTGAGCATAGAAAGCCCTTCTTTCACTACTACTTTTATCACACTTTTTTTGCCTTAGCGCCATCGTAATTTTGACCCCAGGGAAGAGGCCTTTCAAATCACAACTTAAAAATTTTATTATGTGGGTTAACACTAAAATCATTTGCTTTTTATTTACCTGCTTTGGCTGCGTAGCCTTGCAGGCACAGCCAACAATGACTGCACGGGAGGTTATCAATAAACATATTAATGCCATTGGAGGCCAGGCGAGGCTTGATGCCATTAAATCGTGGACATACAACCGGGAAGAATATATGCCTTATTATAAAAAGACAGTGACGAAAGTTATCTCATATAAAAGCCCCGGGCGCTGGCGTACTGAATTTATAGAAAATGGGAAGCCTACGCAGACCTGCATTTACAAGGGGGAGAAAGGGTGGGTGGTTTCTGAAGGAAATCCGGTGGAAGCTGCACCTTTCGGAATGCCTTTCGATTATTTTTTAACCGGTTACCTTGCCTATGTCTCCACACCGGATTTTAAAATAGATTACCAGGGACAGGATTCAGAAAGTGATAACCTGCTGATACAGGTAACGTCGCTGGTGAATAACCCGCTGAAGGATTATTATAAATTTTTTATCAATCCCAAAACATTTTTGCTTACCAGGGTACAGGCCTATAATGTGGGCCCGCTATACAGCTACTATTTTAAAGATTATAAAACCCTGGAAGGGGTACAGGTGGCCATGACCACCACCCAGGTGAATGAGGAAAAAGGAAGCTCTAAAGATATTGCCCGTACCGGCGTACAAATAAATATTGCCCTGGCTGATAACTTGTTTGCAGACCCCACTCTAAAAAAATAAGCTGGCCAGCCTGGTATAAAATTTACCGATTGGACAATGACCGGGTCGCAACCCAGCATGTTATCCTTTCACACTGCCATAAAATAAATTGCATGAAAAAATATTTTTTCCTCCTGTTGCTCATGATGGTTTTTTCAATAGTAAACGGACAGCAAGCCAAAAATGCTGCAGCTCCCAAACCCACTGCCAGTAATACTACTTCAGTTGTAGTGGCCGACTGGAAGTATAAAGTTTTACTGGACACCACCGTTTTTAAGGAAGTAAAACTAACCAGGAAGGGTAAGAGTAAAACGGCTATGACCCTGAAACTGGCCAATATGAAATCATCAGAGCTATCCGTTAAATATGAAGGTTTAATGCCACTTAAAACAATGGCAGAAACGGTACGTAAACAATTTGACGGATTGCGTACTACTGTGCCGGATGCCCAGGGCATGATATTAGAACAGGCCACCGGCAATAAGGCTATGTTGACATTTAACGGTGAAAAAATTGCCCCGATGGATTACCTGGTCACCTATTATGGTACCCGGGAGCAACAGGCCCTGGCAGCGGAGAAAAATAAAAATATTCCTGTAGCACAGCGGGTGAATGAATATTCTGCTGACGAGAAAAACACAATTATTAGGTTTTATTTTTTACCCGTTGCACCCGGGATGGAAAAAGGAAGCCTCATTTTTATGTATTCAGTAAATGCCAAAGAGGAAAAAGACAATAACGGGCTGAAAAAACTGCAGTTGCTGGTGGACGGAATATCAGCGATGAAATTTAATGAGTATACGGCCTGTAGTGTGTTTAATAGTTCTAAATATAAGGTAGATTTTGCCTTGCCGGATAGTACAAAAGACGAGGGTAGTTTTTATAGTTTCGCCAGTACTCATGGCAATGGTAATTTAAAATTTACAGCAATCAAAGATGCCAGCCTGGGCTATGCTGCGCAGGCAGAAAGCTATCATTCTGTGATGCATGTTGAAAAGAAAAGAGGCCTGGTGGAAAAGCATACGCTTTTTAACGGTATCAATATTTTTTCACTCCTGCTCACAATGAAGAATCCGGTAGAAGAATTGGATATAGATATTTATGAATGGGTAAATGTGCTGGTGGCTGATAATAAAATAATTCATGAACCTTTGATGGTTGTGGTGAATACGATAGGTCACACTTATGCTGAATCTAAAAAGCTAAATGCCTATATCCTAAACAGCATTTCGCTGCCGGGTACACTGAGAAAAACAATGCTGAGCAAAATAAAATACACAACCAAAGATGATTTAACTGCGGAAGAGAGCAAACCATAATGGTGGTTGATTTTGATCATTCGTTTGCCAGTTGTGTGGAGTTGATAGTTGGCAGTATTTAGTCTGCTCCTGGTAGCTATCGAAAAAGCCTTTGCGGTTATCGCATTTTTGCAAGTATTCTTCTTTGTGGCCTTTTCGTTTAATTTTTCTTCATACTGATGTTATTTAACCTTAGAAAAACCCAAAGGGGTTAGCAAAGACTACAAAGTGGGATTTGAAATTCTCAAAAGCCTGCTTCATGACATCACATTTTAACCTGTATTTCTCTTTACTCTTAGAAGCAAGGCCGGTAGTCTCCTATTTTAGCCATAAAATTTCCCCATTTTTGTCAGCTTTTCTAGCCGGATTTTTAAATATTATTTGTACCTTAACAATCCTGGAAGCGTTTAAAACGGCATTTGCACATGACCGTTTGGTATTACCAGCTTCCCATTTCTCAACTTTAAAACTTATTTGTTATGGCACAGAAGTTCCTAATTACCAATTTTAGTTATGATATGACACGTGAAGCGTATGAAGATACCGTTACCCAAATGGCGCAGCAGTTTGCCGATGTTCCAGGCCTGGTTTGGAAAATATGGTTGATTAATGCAGACAGCAATGAAGCAGGCGCTGTGTACGTATTTGAAGATGACGCTGCATTACAGCAATTTAAAGCCAGCCCGCTGGTAGCTGCTGTTCTTTCGCACCCGGCACTGAGCAATTTTGACCTGAAAGAAAGAGATACGCTACCGGCCCTGAATGCTATTACCCGTGCACCGGAACTTAGCCTGGTGGGATAGAGAGTGGAAGAGAAGCTGACAGTTTTCAGTCAGCTCCCGATTACTATCGGGATTGCATGCCTATCTATATTTGAAGCAATCAACCCTTTGTGCTTTGTACTATCTTTAAGCATAAAAAGCCTCATGCTAAGCAATAACGATATACTTAAAAAATTAAGGGTAGCACTTTCACTCCATAATGAAGACATCATTAAGATATTAGAGCTGGTGGATTTTAAAATGACCAAGGGTGCACTGGGAGATCTTTTTCGCAATGAAGACCACCCTGGCTATGTGGAAGCCGGCGACCAGGTGCTTCGCAATTTCCTGAACGGGCTCATCATTTATAAACGTGGACCCTTGCCGGAACCAAAGAAAGATTTTAAAGAAGAAGAGGATGTGCCCGGCAAAGAAAGAAAGGATATGAAACCTTGAATAGAGTTAGCAGTTGACAGAGGACAGTTGACAGAGGACAGGTGACAGAGGACAGTTGACAGAGGACAGTTGACAGAGGACAGATGACTGAGGACAGATGACTGAGGACAGTTGTTTTTACATTTGTTTAGCAGGCAATATTATCGTAAAGCTGGCGCCTTCATTTAATTTCCCTTCAGCAAACAACTGCCCGTTGTGGGTCTCTACAACTTTCTTGCAAAGGGCCAATCCTATTCCATTTCCCCCAAATTCTTTTGTGCTATTCAGCCTTTGAAAAATATTAAATATTCTGCCCGCATAGTCCTGATCAAAACCTACACCGTTATCTTTTATATTGATCAAATAATATTCCCGTCCCTGTTCCAGGCCCCATTGGGCTATTTGCTCAATGGTAACAACAGCGTTTGTAATGCTTATATCCGGTTGAATATCCGGCCGGGTAAATTTTAAAGCATTCCCTACCAGGTTATAGAAAAGCTGGTTCATCTGCAGTGGTAGTGCCATAATATTTGGCAACCTGTCAACTTTTACCGAGGCATTTTTTTGTTCTATCAGCAGCTCAAAATCTGCTAAAACATTTTCCATGATAAAATTAAGGTCTACAATTTCGAAAGATATATCACCTGTAGATAAATTAGAATAGTCAAGTAAACTGTTTATTAATCCCCTCATTCTTTCCGCCGATGTAATTATTTTTCCTGCATAGATCATTTGCTGGGTACCTGGCTGCATAAGATCAGAAAGCATTTCACTAAAGAGCCTGATCTTTCTCAAGGGTTCCTGCAAGTCATGTGATGCCACATAAGCATATTGGCCTAACAGTTCGTTTGATGCTTCCAGTTGTTTTTGTTTATGCTCCAGTTGTGCTTCATTTGTTTTCCGTTGTGTTATATCCCGTAAAAAAGCTATGAATACTTTTTTTTGCTTAAAGTCTACCTGGGATATGGTTAATGAAATATGGAATTCGTCGCCAGATTTTTTAAGGGCAGTTATTTCAATTGTCTTATTTAATACGTGTGCCTCCCCTGTAGATTTAAACCTTTTCATACCTTGCTCGTGTGCGGAGCGATAAGCGGGGGGGATAATGATACCCGACAATGCCTGGCCCATCACTTCAGCAGCCGGCCAGCCAAAAAGGGATTCCGCCTTCGGATTCCAGAAGTTGATCTTCCCTTCTTCATCAATAACTATTACTGCATCTGGTGCATTTTCGAGGAGTTGCACCATGTACATTTCCCGCTCCCTGATATGTGTTTCATTTTGCAGTTTGGCCGTAATATCCCGGAAGATGCCCCTGGTATAAAGTGGGGTATCGTTGGTTTTTCTTAATGATACAAAACCTTCCAGGCTTACAATAACTCCTGATTTAGTAAGGAAGCGTACCGTGATCTCGGATTCCTTTACATTGCCCAACATGATATGTTGCCTGTAACCAATAAAACCTTCCCTATCCTCCAAAATAATATAATCATATACGGAAGATCCAAGGATTTCATCCAGCGGATATCCAAGTGTATCGCACCAACTTTGATTAACATATAAAATAATTCCTTCGGGTGAAATAAAATGTATGAGATCATGAGCCTTATCAAAAAGGTCTTTGTAACTCTCTTCATTTAAAAGGCCGGCAAAATTATTTATAAGCGGATGTGCCATTTTTATGTAAGCGAAAAATTCGTTGGGTAATTTAGAATATCAAAACGTGATATTCCACTATATGTTCTGTTTTCAAAAATAATTATTTTAAGCATTCCTAAAACCGTTAAGTATTTTTTTAATTATTTTATATCAATGGCTTTTTAAAAAAATGCAGGGTTTAAATTCTGATATACTTTTCTTTAGGGCAGTATCTCCATATGCGTGATGGGGTGTATTTCTGCCCAACCATTGTGGCTGTCAATGACAAGACTCCCGGTTACTTTCACGTGTTTTCCTACTGTTGGAATTTGAATTTGATTGGTATAACCCTTACAGGTAGTGCCCACTTTTTTTAAACTGGTTTTATTTGCACACACGGCTTCTATGACCAGGTAACCTTGTTTTTTTGTATAGTTTCTTTTAGTCAACAGGTTTTCCTGGCCTTTGTCCAGCTTTAACAGCATGTGTTGGTCGCCATCATCGTCAGCACTGCATTCTTCAATGGTGCCTGTAACTGTTTTGCAATATTCTAATACGGTAAGCCTCTCCCGGTTATATACGTATTTCCATATGCTGGTATCACAATTAATACTGCTGGAATGTGGGGCAGGTATGCTTTGTTCCATTTTATATTTTTTGTGTTTCTTTTTTTGGGCGAAAGCATAGTTACTCATTGATGTAAGGCTTATAATAGCAAGCAGCGAGAATAGTTTTACCATAAAAGTATTTTTGGTAATAAGCCGGCAAATTCCTAACCAATTTTACCAGTAGTCAGCAGGCAGTGGTGATTAGTGTTGAATAGTTAATAAGCGGCAATTTAAATATTGGCTTGTTTGCCTAAAGTTTAGCCACACAATGCATTTATTATAATGATCATCTCATTTGTACGCTTATTGCAATAGCTGTAACAGTTCCTCAGCTGCAGCTTCGGAAGAGGCGGGGTTCTGGCCGGTAATAAGCATTCCATCCTTAACCGTGTATGAGGACCAGTCTGCCTGTTTTGAATAGATGCCTCCCCTGCTTTTCAGTTCATCTTCCAATAAAAAAGGTACTACGTTTGTTAGTTGCACAGCTTCTTCTTCTGTATTGGTGAAGCCCGTAACCTTCTTGTCTTTTATCAGGTAATTATCATTTGCATCTTTTACATTCAGCAATACCGATGGTGCATGGCATACTGCTGCCACGGGCTTGCCTGCAGCCCAGAAGTCCTGGATAAGCCTGATAGAATCAGGGTCATTCGTTAAATCCCAAAGCGGGCCATGACCGCCAGGGTAAAACACGGCATCATAATCCGCAGCGTTAATGCCTGAAAGTTTGTGTGTATGGGCCAGCAAATTCTGCAATGCTTCATCCTTGTCAAAACGACGGGTAAATTCAGTCTGGCTTTCGGGTGCTTCACTTTTAGGATCTATGGGTGGCATGCCAGCAGCGGGTGATGCAAGGGTAACTTCTACACCAGCATCCTTTAAAGTATAATATGGTGCTGCAAATTCTTCAATCCAGAAGCCGGTTTTGTGGCCGGTGTTTCCCAACTCGCTGTGGGAGGTTAATACCATTAATACTTTCATGATGTTGCTTTTTATAGTTTATAATATTTTATACCTGTTATGCCTCTACAATCATTTTGCCTGTATTCTTTCCGTTGAACAGTCCCAGCAGTGCTTCCGGCAACCTGTCGAATCCATTAATGATGGTTTCCCGGAAGCTAAGTTTACCTTCCTTAACCCAGGCGGCAAGCTGCCTCATGCCTTCAGGGAAATGCTCCCGGAAATCGCTGATAATAAAGCCTTGCATGAGCACACTGCGGGTGAGTAGCTTGGGTTGCAGCCGTGGGCCCATGGCCTGTGCTTCGCTGTTATACAGGGATATCTGGCCGCATAGCGGGATGCGACCATGAAAATTAATATGACTGATGACGGCATCAGATATTGGGCCTCCCACATTGTCAAAATAAATATCCACGCCATGGGGGCAGGCGGCTGCAACAGCCTTGCTGATGTCTGTCGTTGTTTTATAATTAATGGCTTCATCAAAGCCAAAGCTACTTTTAAGCAAGCCTGTTTTTTCATCAGTGCCTGCAATACCCACAACCCTGCAGCCTTGTAATTTTGCAATTTGCCCCACCACAATGCCTACTGCACCTGCAGCACCCGACACCACTACAGTTTCTCCGGCTTTGGGCTTGCCAATGTGCATGAGGCCAAAGTAAGCTGTAAGGCCCGTCATACCGAGTATGCCAAGGTAATAACTTGCCGGGGCAAGGCTTGTATCTACAAGTTTCAGTGATTTTGCCTGCGCAACCATCTGCTGCTGCCAGGGCAATGCCCCTAATACAATATCCCCGGGATTAAACTGTGCACTTTTACTGGATATTACCTTTGCTACAACTGAGCCTTCCAGCGGCTTTCCTACCTGGAAGGGCGGCACATAAGATTTTGCATCGTTCATTCGGCCCCGCATATAAGGGTCTACAGAATAATAAAGACCCTGTAGTAAAACTTCCTCATTTCCCGGGATGGGCAATTCAATCGTTTCTGTTTTAAAATTGTCGGCTGAGGGCATACCGGTGGGCCTTGAGGCCAGCACGATCTGTTTAGTAGTCATGCTACTGATTTATTTTTTTAGACATATAAAAGCTGTGCTTAATTATTAAAGAAAAAGCGTGCCGGAAAAGAGCTGCCCTTCGTTTCCCTTTTGCCAACTTGCAGCTTCTCTCCTTAGGTTTGTGCACAAGCCAGAACGTTTAGAAACAAATCAATAGGTCTTCATCTTAGATTGGGCTCTGGAGCCAATTAGTTGAGAATTGATTCAATGCAACATAACCCTGCTTACCGTTTTATCCATTTACTTATATAGGGTTGCGCAAACAAAATTACCATTGTAAAGGAAATTAAAATGATTAGCGGAATGGGTGATCGGTAAAACTGCTCCCTCACATCTAGCAATATGGCCAAGCCACAGCCTGCCGCACCTGCAAGACAAAGGAACCGGTATTTTACTTTTTGTAAAAAAGCTAACAGGTTCACTATTAAAAAAGTAGCTAAAAAGATAAGGCTTGCAGCATCTACCAGTGTAGCCAGCGAGCCAACAATAGCCAGCAGGGCGGCCATGCCTGCAATAAACAATATGGCCAAATAGGGTATGCCAGAGTGGTTTTGTTTGGAGAGGCTTTTGGGCAGGTCATGCTTTGCAGCCACATGCTCCATTAAGCGGGCAGTGGAAAATAATGTGGCATTAATGGCCGAGCCCGTACTGAAGCCTGCTGCAATGGTTACCAGTACCAGGCCGGTAAGGCCCAGTGCCTGTTGCCCGGCAATAGACAGGGCCACTTCTTTTTTTGCTACCAGTGTGGCCGGGCCAACCAGCATAGTAGCGCCAAAAGTCACCAGTAAATAAACCAGCATTACCGCAATTACCGCTGATATTGTTGCCCGGGGCATGTTCTTTTCAGGGTTATGTATATCATCATAATCGTAGGCCAGCAGTTGAAAACCTTCGTAAGCCATAAAAATGGTGGCGGCTCCCACAATGGCAGTATGCCAGCTCCGGGGTTCAATGTTTTCAGTAAGGCGGGCAGTATCCCACTGTAACAGGCCAAAAAGTGCAAGTCCCAGCAGTATGAACAGCTTTCCCCAAACGGTAATAATTTCTAGTCGTGAAGATTGCTCCACACCCTGCAGGTTTATCCAGCTTAAAAATGCAATGACCCCTAGGGCCAGCACCTTGGGCAGCCAGGCCCCCACGTTAAATACATACGCTATATAGTGGCCAAAAGTAAAAGCATAAACAGATACCGTTAAGATATAACCCAGTATAAGCAGCCACGATAAACTGGCGGCTAGTCCTTTCTTATTGCTTTCACGCAAAAAAACATAGGCACCCCCGCTTTCTTTATACTTTACCGAAAGCCGGCTATAGCTGTGCGCCGATATCAATGCAATAACACCTGCAATAACAAAACTGAGCCAGGCCCACTGACCTGCCGTATCAATGATTACGCCCAGTACAGAAAATATGCCGCCTCCTATCATTCCTCCTACAGCCATAGACCACGATGCATTGAAACTCATTTTTCCTGCCCGCCGTTTATTTTTACCTGCTGCCATAGTAAACTGTTAAGTTATTCATTCATATTACCAGCATTTTTTACCCGTTATAATCTTATTCCGTTTCTTATATTTCCTAAAGGTATAATGGGTATGCATATGATTAGGCAAAATGGGAAATGAAATGAGTAAATGACCATTTTTTTTAAGATCATCAAACCACTCATCAACAAAATCAAATCTATTGCAGGCCTTGAGCAGACTTTCTCCCTGAAAATTGTTTTTCTATTCACCTGAAAAACTTTACAATGGCGGAAATATGATTTCCAAATTTTATTTCATTATTCAGGAAAGCAAGTGCCAGGTTGCAATTGGCCGTTGGTTAAAGACCAGACGGCGGCGCAAAGTTGCTGGTGAAAAACACCAACAACGGCAGGAAGTTGTTGGTGAAAAACACCAACAACGGCAGGAAACGGCAGCAAGGGCGGCGCAAAGTTGTTGGTGAAAAACACCAACAACGGCAGGAGATTTCGAAAGGTTATTTCATTATTCAGGAAAGCAAGTGCCAGGTTGCAAACACCAACAACGGCAGGAAGACCAGAGGGCGGCGCAAAGTTGTTGGTGAAAAACACCAACAACGGCAGGGGAAGACCAGAGGGCGGTGCAAAGTTGTTGGTGAAAAACACCAACAACGGCAGGAGACCAGAGGGCGGTGCAAAGTTGTTGGTGAAAAACACCAACAACGGCAGGAGTGCCAGGTTGCAATTGGCCGTTGGTCAAAGACCAGACGGCGGTGCAAAGTTGTTGGTGAAAAACACCAACAGCGGCAGAAAGACCAGAGGGCGGTGCAAAATCATAATTAAAGGAAGTATGGTGGTTTCACATCAAAACGTTATGCATGAAGATTTAAAAAAGATCTCTTTTACTTAATAAAAAGAAGTAATCTTGAGATTTACATGGTGGAATTTTTTAGCCTCAATGTGAAATTTATATTATTAATTGAATTTAACATCATGCTGACATGGAAACAAGACTTATCAATAGCTTTCCTTTTATATCCTACACAAAAACCACCTACGAGAGCAATGAAATGGAAAATCGCAGCCGGCAATTTTATGCGTGGATGAATGGCAGAAGAACAGTAAGGGATTTTTCAGACAAACCAGTTCCAGAAAGCGTCGTTGAAAATATTCTTTTATCAGCATCCACCGCACCTTCCGGCGCACACAAACAACCCTGGACATTTTGCGTTGTGAAAGACAGCGCCATAAAAACACAAATACGCCTGGCTGCTGAAAAAGAAGAAATGGAGAGTTATGAAAACCGGATGACTGAAGAATGGCTCAAAGACCTGGAGCCCATTGGTACTGACTGGCAAAAACCTTTTTTAGAGACGGCACCTTACCTGATTGTTATTTTTAAAAGAAGTTATGAACTGGAAGCGCATAATCACAAACACCAGAATTATTATGTTACCGAAAGTTGTGGCATAGCCTGTGGATTTTTGCTTGCAGCAATACATGATGCCGGCCTCGTTGCCCTTACGCATACACCAAGCCCGATGAATTTTTTGACAAAGATTTTAAACCGCCCGGAAAATGAAAAACCCTTCCTTCTGATCCCTATTGGCTATCCGGCTGATGAATGCTGGGTTCCTGATTTAAAAAGAAAAACTATTTCCGAAATAGCTGTGTGGATATAATGGATTAATAATAACGGCAGGACAAACCTTTTAACAGAGCATGAAATATGTTTGAGCAAATTGCGAAGAAATTATTTTCGTATTGTATGTCTAAGACAATTTCATCAGCAATTTCTTTATCATTCCATAATTGATGATAATACATAAGAATAGCAATACAAATGCAATAATTACAATGCTATAGTGCGCAAGCGGCTGTAACGATTCTCTTACCGTCACCAGGTTTTGCTGAAATAAAAATTGCAAAACAAAAGTCAGTGCCAGTGCAGCCAGGATAATAATTGTATAAACCGGTATCCATTTTTTAGCCACCGTTTTACTTAGCGAGCCTGGCGAATAACCAAGCAATATTAATAGCTGAAGATTGTCTTTACTTCTTGCGATCATTAGCTGCAGGTAAAAGGAAAACAGCATCATCGCCAGCAATATGACTAATATGGCAAACACGGCAAGGCCGCTTACTACAGCTTGCAGAATTTGTTTTACCCTACCGAATTTTGTTTTGTCTTTATTGACGTGATAGTTTTTCTGCTGGAGAAAACTGAGCAACTCTGCACTGTTGGCATCAACTGTTTTTATATAAACCCTTGCAGCTGGGGCATCGGCCATATTTCCAAAAGCCTTATTGGCCCACTGCAAAAAATTCTCTGGTACCAGTACTGAATTAATACGATCGCTGATACCCACAATATTTGCTTTGAAATTATAAACACCCAGCGGGCCATAGCACTCAAGCATTATATTAACCGATGAAATGCTGCTTTCTGAAAGTTGTGGTAAATCCTGCGCCGGTGCAAATACATTATACATTTCAAGGAAATCTGCCGAGAAAACAACGGGTACTGTTTGTTGCCCTTGTTGCCAGGTAAAATTTGGTGGCAGCGTATCTAAAAAATCATTTTGAATAGCTTCTAAAAATAGATCTGTACTGAAGGGAATAATATTTCCTGCACTCGCCTTTGCCCTGAACTGGTTGCCGATTAAAGGTGCTGCATCTTCAATAAAGGGCTGTGCTTTTATCTCTTCAATCTCCGCTTTTGAAAAACGGTTATCATGTCCCATATTTTCATTGGTGATGGTTTTAGTAACAGAAATAAAATCAAAACCATTTTTCCTTGGGTTCTTGTCTTTAAGAAGCTCATTGATATTGATGAACATTTGCGCAGCGCATAACAACAACAATACGCCAATGGCAAGGCCGGCATAACTAAATAGCCTGGAGCTGCGATTAGAATCTGTATCAAAAAATGCTGAAACAGATTTGTATGAAAGTTGTTGTTTGCCTTGGTTCATTTTTATTTTTTACAATGCAATGATTTTATCTGCCAGGAAATAATCTCTTTGTTCAAGATCGGCCAGTAAAAGGCTGGCATTTCTTTTTGACGCTTCTTCAATAATCAATTCCATGGCCTTGTACCTGTTATCTTCATCAAGATGGCTGAACGGTTCATCCATAAGCAATAGATCAAAAGGTTGTTGTAAAGCTCTTATAATTGCAATGCGTTGCTGCTCGCCATAACTGCATGTATTCACGGGTTTCGACAGTTTGGATGCAATGCCAAGTGCTTCAGCCATCTCTTCTATTCTTCCTGTTTCATGAAATGGATTCAGCTTTCTCTTTACCTCGATATTTTCTCTTACCGTATGTAGGGGAAACAATTTTAAATCCTGGAAAATAATACTGAGTTTATTACTCCGTAATGCTGCTAATGCTTCTGAATCCAGGGTTTTAACATCATTGTTATCATAGTGTATGCTTCCTGTGTAATCTGTACGTATGCCATACAAAAAGTGAATCAGTGAAGTTTTACCACGGCCGCTTGGCGCAATAATATGCATTCTTTCACCGGTCTCAATATGAAGCGCTTTATTCCAGTACCCGGACGATAGTATCTTCTCTTTTTCGAGAAATGTTGGTGAAAGCTGATCAATAAAAACCTGCATATGGAGAGATTAAAAAGAAGATGTCTTAAAAGAAAGTTTCACACAAAGAAACCAAGAATACAAGGACAACAACGAAAAAATAATATTGATTTTATTATAAATCTCTTTGTATGCTTTGTCTTCGTTGTCACCGTTGTGTGAAAATAAATTGGTTCCGAAGCGGCCGTTAGTATCGGGTGAAAATTATTTAATAACCGGTACAACAACAGTTGTGTCTAAATTATTATAGAAAGCATCTTTTTTCTTCTTGTGCTCATTCATGATATTGCTCATGACTCCCGCATAATTGTTCAATTGCTTCAGACTATTCTCTGTTTTATTTACCATATTTATCTCTACATGTTGTGTAGCTGCACTACCTTTCATTTCACCGCCTTTTATAATTAAATTGTCCCACACTTTCATGGAGGCATCAAGTGTGGCAGCTTCCAGGCTATCAGTTGTATTTGGATTTTTCATACTACTCATGATGTATTGAAAATTGACATAAGCAGCAAGAGGGCTGCCGGAGATATCTTTTAAAAAAGCAGGGTCGCTGTTATTTTCCTTGTTGATATACTGGTCTATTGCCGTTTTGTTATTGCCGATGGCAAAAAGGTTTTCATTTAGATTGTAAAAAATGGATGGCATCTTTCCGCTGTTGGTTAATTTTTCCTGGCCAAGTTTTTTTCCTGCATTAATGAGTTTGGTAAATGCTTCTTTGTTGCCGATGGTTGCACTAAAAAGAAATTGTGCATCTATTTTACTTATACTGTCTTTTTTTATATCTCCTACTGTAAGAAGAATGTCGCCTTTATTGGCTTTTATAAAATCATCAAGATTAAAACCCATAAATGCAGAACCCATATTGATTAGTCCATCAAGGCCTGCAAGTTTTAAAAATTCCCTTATGCCTTCAGGTTTAAAATTCATGGCAAATACTGCCGCAATGTTTTGAGAAGGAATTCTTTTTATCATTTCCATGCTTGCAGAAGAACCAGAATATTTTTTCCAGATTTCCGTCATCTCTTTTCCTGCATAGGATTTTACATCCATTAATATTTTTCCTGCTTCAAAATTCACCGCCGCGGTCATGATAGAACCTTCATACAGTTTGCCGAGGTTCACCATGGCCATGGCACCCATTGCAGGCGTATTGGCATTTAGCTGCTCAGCATTAAGCCATAGGTGCATGTCAGCTTTTGTGCTAACAAGGTCTGAAAATTTTTCATTTTTAGCCATGCTCATGTCTTCTTTCAATAACAAGACATTTTTTGCAGCAGTTACTAAATCCCGTGGCGTTTTTATTTCGGGCACATCAGTAACTGGTCCGGCACTGTCCGGCATCATTGGAAATTGCTTTGGCATTTTCATCTCCGGCACATCAGAGAGCATTACAAACTTATCATCATTCCATGCGCTGGCTGTTCTTGCATTGCTATAAAAGCTCAGGCCTTCTTTGCCTGAGGCAGTTCCGCCGGGGTTGGCTTGTGATTGCATGGCTGCAAACTTTGCTTTATCATTAAGGGTTCCCTGCAAGGCCATAAATCCGCCGCTGGAATCCTTTACCATAAATATCACTATATCGTTGTTGATGTCAATACCTGTGTTTTCAGGATTGTCAAGAATCGTTTTCATGAATGCAGACAGGCTGGTATCTGCATTTAATAATTTAAAATAGTCCTGTTGTTTTATTTCTGCCCAGGGAAGTTTTTCTGAAAGGGCTTTACCATTTATATGCATTGCCATAGCAGCATTTTCAGGAATATACCTGCCAAGTGTATTGTTTTTTTTGCAGGACGAAAATAGAATGATGGCAATTATAGCCAAAAAAGAAAAACGAAATGTTGATTGCATAAAGTTGGAGTTTGTTATTAATACAGGTATTATTGTTTGGTAACCTTTAGTTGTTGTTGAAGCCACTCTGTAAGATCATCAATGGCAATTTCCTGTTGAGTGGAAGTTAATAAATTTTTTACAGAGCATTTATTTTCTGTTATTTCCCTGCTGCCAATGATAATGGCAAAAGCAATATTTTTTTTATTGGCATATTTAAACTGCTTATCCATTTTTGTAGATTCAGGATACAGCTCACAGGATATATTTTTTTCTCTCAGTTGCTGCATGATCTTTAATGCAAACAAAGCCTCTTCATTTCCCATATTCATAAAAATTGCTGTGGCACCCATTTGCATATTTACCGGAAACAGGTTAAGCTCTTCCAATACATCATAAATTCTATCTACACCAAAGCTAATACCAACACCCGCAATATCCGGTACGCCAAAGGAGCCAGTTAAATTGTCATACCTGCCGCCGCCGCCAATGCTACCTATTTTTATTTTTGCAGGTGCTTTAGCTTCATAAATAATACCTGTGTAATAATTTAAGCCGCGGGCCAGTGTGCCATCAACTACAATGTTATAATTGCTGCAACCGGAAACTACAAATTCCAATTCGCTAATGCCTTCTAGCGCAATTTTATTTTCTTTAAAAATAACTTTCATTTTCTCCAGTTTTGTTTCATTGCTTCCCTGGATGGAAAGATATTTTTCGATCAGATCTACTTGTGGTTTTATAAATCCCCGTTGTTGTAATTCTTCCTTTACTTTTTCAATTCCTATTTTGTCCAGTTTGTCTATGGCTATGGATATCTCAATCATTTTATCCGGTGTATTACATAATTCTGCAAGGCCAGTTAAAATTTTTCTGTTGTTGATGTGAAGTGCATAATCTTTAAGTCCCAATTGAGTAAGGGCCGAGTGGTAAATCCCTGCGAGTTCAA